>SVBB01000006.1 GCA_015059105.1 Erysipelotrichaceae bacterium
CAAAATCCGTTCTATAAAATGAACAAAAAATGAGGCAAATTTTACCTCAAAATTTTTGCAAAAAGGGGGAACTCAAAGGAAAATGTAACCCCATTTCGAAATACTAAATCGGACAAAAAGCATAGTTATACATATTCTATATCTATATTCACCATTAATATTATCTAATAATTGATACCAAAATAGTCTAAATATGCTTTGACAGTATCTTGACCATCTAAACATGTATCGATAAGCCAACGACGTTCTTTATTCCAGTTTTTAAGTCCACGATAATAAAACATCTTTTTACTATCTAAAATAATGAAAGGAACGATATTGTTTTTAAGGCATTCTTTGAACACTATCATACGTCCCACTCTTCCGTTTCCATCTTGAAACGGATGGATTGTTTCAAATTTAACATGGAATTCAATGATTTCTTCAAGAGTGTGCTTATCTTTATCATTATATTCACCCACAAGTTTTTTCATTTCTTGAGGCACTAGCCTTGGTGGAGTGGTTTCTTTATCTCCCACCACATTTGCTCTTCTTTTATATTCACCCACTTTAAACCAAGCTAGTCTAGAATCGGAAGTTCCAGTTTTAAGAATCTTATGGAGTTCTTTAATAAAAGCTTCACTTAACTTATAATTAGCAAAATCAATTACTCTATCAATCATCGAAAAGTGATTAATGGTTTCAACAATATCATCAACTTTAACTGCTTCATTACTGCTTTCTACTCCAATAGTTCTAGTTTCAAAAATATATCTAGTCTGATCATGAGTTAATTCACTACCTTCCATATGGTTAGAATTATAAGTTAAATCGATTTGAAGCTTATGATAAATGCCACCTTTTATACTATGCTTCTTTTCTTCCCTAAGTCTTTCTAGAAGATAGTTTTTATTCTCTTTTTCATTAGATCTGACTGGTTTTTTGGCATCAGTTGGTATCTTCCAAACTCCGCTTTCTAAAGTAGCGCCTTCTACTCTTCCTAAAGCACAGTAATTACGAACGCTTCTTTCGGATACGTTCCATAATATGGATGCTTCTTTAATAGTCATATATTTATTCATAATTCTAGTTTATATGAATCGGCAAAAAACGCAATAGTTGGTCATACTTTTATGAATTTTGCCGTTTAGTCAGCGATGGTATGTCGCCTTTATAAATGAATAAGGAATAAATTGGAATTGAGATTTGGAAAAAAGCGAGCACAAAAAGGTAGAAAATGAAAAAAATGTAAAAGACGAAAATTGGTCGTATTTTTATTATTTTCATATTTAATTTCTGTGAATGTTTGCTTAAATAACAGAGTTATATTGTATAGCTTTCAGTTGATTATTGTTGCAAAATAATTTTACAGTTGTATTATTATGGTACAATGGAAACGAATATACAAAACGCGATTAAAGTATGTGAGAGAGTGTTTGGAAACGATGTCATTTGGCACAAATACACATTTGACATGCCCTTAATCTATTCAAGCAACTTCCTGCTATATAAATTTATATTCCAGGACAAACAATATCTTTTGCTTGTTGGAAAAAATAACGATGTTTCTACCGACCTCATCAAAAACTTCTATGAATATATTAAAAACAATAATGATAAAAATGTTCTAATCTATTTATCTAACCGGAGAATATTCAACGAGCTTCATCGTGACGTTCAATATGTTTCTTTTGATGGAAAATATCAACTTGATGTAGTTAAAAGATCATATCTAATTAATAAAATAGAATACACAAAGGCGACACAACTAGTCGTCAAATACCTTCTTCTATTTAAGGATAGAAATCTTAGCACAAGACATGTGGCAGAAAAAATCGGGTTATCAAACACCACTGTTAAAAGAGCATATGACTTCCTCGAAGAAGTTGGTGGAATAGTTCGTAACGGCATTCAAACAAGTAGTGTCGACTACAGCGTTGTTTCAAAGTCTAAACTTTTAAAAGTTATAAAAGATTATTTAATATTCCCTTATCACCGCTCTATCAGGTTATTTCTCAATCAGAGCAGCCTTGAAAAATATAAAGATGTTTTCTATATAAGTGGTGAAAATGCTTTATCAAAATATACCGAGCTAGGCGAAATGGATATCAATGAATACGCCGTTAGTAGCAAAGTTTTTGACCAACTAATAGCAGATAGCCCAAACGATCAAGATGGTGAGCTATACAATATTGAAGATTTTATCTATGATCCAAAACTTTTCGCTAATAAAAAATACATCGACATCATAGATACATATATCATCATCACAAATCGATATAAAAATAATGGTGACCCACGAATCAAACAGGCGATCAAGGAACTAGAAAGGAAGATAGTCAAATGAAAATAAACCATCAATACTTCGACACCCTTTTACACTTTCTTGGCGAATATAAAGACTTTTTCTTTATCATTGGCGGTTATGCTGCAGCGCTTAATATCGAATCATTCGAAGGTGAATTTAGAGCAACAAAAGATTTTGATATAGTTTTGATCAGTAAAATAGATAATTCAGACTTTTCAAAACACTTAGTCGATATGATACTTGAGGGAGGTTACTATTTTAAATATACAAACGATAAGAGAACAGCGTATCGCTTTGAAAGACCTTTATATAGTGGCTTTCCAAAAACAATAGAGTTATTCGTAGAAGAAGGAATATACCCACAATCAAATAACAATGCTATCGCAAGTATTGACGTTGAAATAAATGAAGAAAAGATTTCTGCGATTGTGCTAAACAAAGATATTTATTCATTTGCTACTGAACATATCATTATTATTGATGGCATACCAACATTAGACATGTTTAGTTTAATTGCGTTAAAATCATATGCTTTTTTTGAAAACAAGCGATTGTTCGAGCAAAAGAAAGTAGATAAAAACGATTATTTAAAACATAGACGAGATATTTTTAGATTATTAATGTATTTCAACGAGGATTATTCCTCTTACCCTATTCCAGAAATACTAACAAAATCACTTAATGATTTTTTGCCAGTTTTAGAACAATCGCAAGATTTATCAAAAGAAGAACGCGTCGATATCAACTCAATCATCAATTTGTATAAAAAGGTATTTATTAGGCATTAAAAGAATAATCTAGGAAAACACTATTTTATCAATGTAGTCTTTTCTTTTGTGTTTTAAGGAATATGTCTTATTTATAAGAGGTGTTACTATCGTCCTAATATATATAAAAAACTCTTTTATAAAGGGAAAACTAAGGTATAATGATAATACGTATGAACGAAAAAGGTAAAAAAGGCATCATCATCGGTGTAGCCGCATTCGAAGCATTATTTTTGATTTTTGCTTTGGTTATTTCTATCATTGTCTTCACCACTATTACTAATGGAGAAGGAATGACAGAAGAGGCATGGAAAGCTGCTAACATCGATAAGAACGGTCCATTCATTGGATTCTTACAAAATAACAATATGGCCTTCTTTGCCATCTTCATCATTCCAACTCTCGTATTTATCGTCGTTGACTTCATCTACTTCGCGATTATCGCTAGCAAGAAAGAAAGCAGCTTAAGCGATGCCGAACTCAAGGCCATTAAAAAACAAGCTGAAGAAGAAGTTAGAGCGGAGATGCTAGAGCAGATGAAAGCAGAACTAAAACAAGAAAAAGAAGAAAATAAAGAAGAAAAACCGGAATAACCGGTTTTCCTTTTTGTTAGCTTTATACTATATCAATACAACGTTTGCGTTTCGATATTGCGACACTTTTTCATCTTTTGTCATCAAGATATACCCGCCAACTGCTGCTGTTGCAAGAAGTATATGGTCAAAAGGATCCTTGTGTATTTTTTCATTAAGGAAAACATCAATTGCACGTACATATTCTGCCCTAATAGGCACAATTTCAATATTTAAGTCTCTTAGCATGTTGTGCAATTCACTTGCGCTTATTGGAACATTTTCTGGGTGAGTAAAATGCTTTATACCAACCTCCCAAATTGAAGCTACTGATACAGCAAGAGAATTATGATCATATTTAAGCCACTGTTTGCCTTTTTCGCTAATTGATTTGAAATCAAATAGGCAATCAAGCAAAACGCAAGTGTCCAACAAAAGTCTTGCTTTCATAACTAATCACCGTAAAAGCTATTAACAACATCATCATACATATCACCTTTGATTTGTATTTTGATATCGCCATATAATTCTTTTCCTACGTTAAAAATATCTCTTTTTGGTCTCTTGGGTAAGATAGAAGCAACTACCTTTCCGTTTTTAGTTATCTCTATTTCTTCTTCTTTACCTTCCTCAAGTAAAGCAATGTATTTCGATAATTGTGTTTTTAATTCATAGATGCTTACACTCATATAATACCTCCTTGACTAGTTTGGTTAACCATATTTTATCATACATGTGCATATTTACAATTAATATGTTGTATTTTTTTGATGTGTTATATAATTAATTCATAACATAACGAGGACATATTTATGCGCAAAACAAAGATTATTTGCACTATCGGTCCTGCAAGTGAAACTGAGGAAATCCTCATCAAAATGGCGGAAGCAGGAATGAATGTCGCAAGAGCGAATTTTTCTCATGGAGATTACGCTCAACATCAAAGAAGATTTGATTTAATCAAAAAGGTGAGAGAAGAGCTCAATAAACCAATTGCGATTCTCTTAGACACCAAAGGTCCTGAATACCGCATCGGTCTATTTGAAAATGATGAAGTCGTCTTAAAAGCTGGTGATACATTCACCTTCACTACTGAGGAAGTAACTGGTAACCAAGAAAGAGTCACCGTTTCTTATAAAAAATTATGTGAAGAACTTGAAGTTGGTGATCCCATCTTAGTGAATAATGGACTCGTCAGATTTAAAGTTAAAGAAATCGACTGTAAGAATATCAAATGCGAAGTAGAAATAGGCGGTAAACTTTCTAACCGCAAATCGATGTCCTTCCCAAACAAACATTTAAAACAAGAATTCCTTTCGGAAGCTGATAAACAAGATTTATTATTCGGTATTAAAAATGATATCGACTTTGTCGCTGCGTCCTTTGTTTCCTGCAAACAAGATATGGTAGACATGAGAAAATTCTTGGATGATAACGGCGGCAAAGATATTGAAATCATCGCGAAAATTGAAAATAGATTCGGCGTTGATAATGTCGATGAAATATGTGAAATCGCCGATGGCATCATGGTTGCTAGAGGTGACTTAGGTGTAGAAGTACCATTTATCGAAGTTCCTTCTATTCAAAAGATGTTAATTAAAAAATGCCGTATGAAAGGAAAAATTGTTGTCACTGCGACAGAAATGCTCGAATCGATGATCAATAATCCGCGTCCAACTAGAGCGGAAATCTCTGACGTTGCTAACGCAGTATATGATGGCACAAGCGCGATTATGTTATCTGGAGAATCCGCTGCTGGTAAATATCCAGTGGAAGCCACAAAGAATATGGCGGATATTGCGGAATTCACTGAAAAGAATATCAATTATAAAAAATTATTCGAAGAATCAAACTTTGAAATCAGAAATGAAACTGACGCGGTTTCTCACGCAACATGCGATATGGCGATTGATATTGGCGCAAAAGCCATCGTCGTCTCATCAATTTCAGGAGCAACTGTCCGCATGATATCACGCTTTAGATGCCCTGTTGATATATTAGGGGTCACTACCAGTGAAAAAGTTTGGTATAAACTCGCTTTATCCTGGGGTGTCACTGCCGCTATCGCTGGAAGATTTGAACACACAACTCCAATGTTCAACAATGCCCTTAATTTAGCAAAACTCGAATTCAACCTTAAACCAGGTGATCATGTAATCCTTACGGGTGGATCTGTTGGAGCAAGACAAGGTGGTACAAACCTCATCAAGCTCGAGACCGTCCGATAAAAATATCTCTCCTTTTAAAAACTGGCCTCTCACTCATAAAAGCCAGTTTTCTTTTGTTTAATAAACCTTTTTCTCTATCGCCATAGCACCGTATTTTTTATATCATCCGTATATTTTTACTCCATCTTTAAGGATTTCGTTCATCAATTTAATGTTTTTAATCGCTACCTCTAAGCGTATCAAATCCACTTTCTTGCCTAACGCTGATTCAAGCTCATTAACTAATTGATAATATTCAATTCCTTCTATCTCAGAAACAATCATTAGATTAACATCACTATCTTCGCGAGCTTTGTTTTTCGCATAGCTACCAAAAAGATAACAGGCACTGATATTATATTTGCTACAAATATTTTTTACGGCTTCAACTATTGCTTCTCTATTTAAGATAACCTCGCGTTTCTTTTCATTAAGAATAGAGATCATTTGGTTATATTTAAAACTGCCTCTATAATGCTCATCATCTTCATAACGGCAATATGTTCTAAAAGGGATTCCTAAAAGAACAGAGGCTTCTGTCTGTGTTAATCCAATCTGTTTTCTTAGTTGTTTAAGTTCCATGGCAATATTATAAATCGTTTCTTGCCATTTTGGCAATATTGTAAGTTAGAATTTGCCATTTATAGTTTTAACTACAAGTTTTTTGCTCAAATACTTGCAGTTAGATTTTTCTATTTCTTTTCCTCATCTTTGATGAGATGCATATTGACGTGGCAATACCCTGTTGGGTTCTTATATAGGTAATCTTGATGATATTCTTCCGCATCATAGAAGTTAGCTAGTGGAAGGATTTCAATACTATATTCACCTTTGATATTATTATCAAAATAATCTTTGATTACTTTATATTCATCTATATCAGTGAAATAGATACCGCTTCGATATTGATGTCCACTGTCTTCACCTTGTTTATCGATAGAATATGGATCAACAAATCTAAGGAAATGTTCTAATACCTTTGTTAATGAAATGACTTCTGGGTCATAAGTCACTTCCACTGTTTCTGCATGCGTGGCTTCATGATGTTTAACTTGTTCATAAGAAGGGTTTTCAATATCCCCGTTCGCATAACCAACGCGTGTCGCGATAACTCCTTTAAGAAGAGAATAATAATGTTCTACTCCCCAGAAGCAACCACCAGCGATATATATCTTTTTATAACGATCCCATTCATAGGCATCTCTTGGATCATGATCTCTCACGTATATTACCCCCTTATAGTTAAAGCCATTCTTTGTGACTAAATGCGTCATTATATGATTACTACGATGTGTGTCGATGCGGAGATGACCAATTTTACTTTTGCAGTAATCGATAACTCTATCTCCAAAATTGATATCATTTGGTAAAGCGGCAATGCGGTGAATATATCCATATGGATAATCGTTATCCCATTTCCCTTCGATATAGTTATATGTTTCTTCTATTCCGATATAAAAGGCAAACACTCCAATGATATCACCATTATGTTCATAGACATATAAAGCATCATTATCCATATCGATTTTGATATCTTCTAATCCCGGATAATAACTTGGCCACTGACTCGCATTACCATCATTTTTCATAACGATATGCGCGTAATCATATATCTCTAATATCTTATTAATATCTTTAATGTTTGCTTTTCTAATCATATATATAAGATAATTGTAATGATATACGTCAAAAAGAGGTAACAATATGAAAAAATTTATTCCCACAATCTTCACAGTCATCATCATTGTGACACTTGCCGTTCTCGGTTTCACACTTGGAGGATTTAACTTAAGCCAAAATCAATTAGACACATTATTAATTCTCGCTATTGTCTCCGGAAGTGCCGCCGCGTACTGCTTCATCGTTGGAGAGATATCTCGCAATAATTCTCAAATGGATAAATTATGGTCAATTCTTCCAATCGCCTATACTTGGATTATCGCCGTGAAAGGTGAGATGAAAATTCGACTTGTGATAATCGCCGTCATCACTACTTTATGGGGCATTAGATTAACATATAACTTCGCTAGAAAAGGTGCCTATCACTGGAAGTTCTGGGAAGGTAGAGAAGATTATAGATGGGAAATCGTCCGTAAATTCAAAATCTTCCAAAATCCTTTTTCATGGGCATTATTTGATTTATTCTTCATCGCTATTTATCAAAACTTATTAGTAGTTACTATGACTTTCCCAGCAGTGGCAATGATGGATTCCACTGCCCCACTTGGCGTTTGGGATTATGTCGGAGCTTCATTAGCAGCAGCCTTCTTACTATTAGAAACTATCGCCGATGAATATCAATGGAAATTCCATCAAAATAAGAAAAAACTACTGCAAAACGGCGATAAATTAGAAAATATTGAGGCGCCATATAATAAAGGTTTTAACACTACTGGTCCATGGGGATATATGAGACATCCTAACTATTTAGGAGAACAAGGCATTTGGATGTCGTTCTATATCATGACTATCTCTGCTGGGGTTACTAATTACGGCGTATTCAACTGGAGCTGGTTTGGACCATTATTAATCGTTTTTCTCTTCCTAGCGAGTTCCCCTCTTGGAGAAAGCATTTCTAATAGCAAATATCCTGAATACAAGTATTATCTAAATTATGTATTCAAATATCTTCCATTAAGAAAATATGATTATGAAAAAGCAAAAGCTGCTTTAGAAAAATAATTACTTGAAATAAATCTTAAAAGTATTGGAATCACTGTTACTGAGCCAATACTTTTTATTTAGTCTTGGGCCACATGAATTAGTCCCCACTCCTGCCATCGCAATATCTAAAGAAACATATGCTTTATTACTTCTCGGTAATTCATAATTATGTTTTGTATTCTTAAGCGTTTCTAATGAATATGGAAGAATAGAAAATGAGAATGGTTTAGAAGCGGAGATATAAACATCATTGGCTTTCACATAACTAGAATAATAATGAGAACCGCATTCTTGAGGTTTTAAATTATTAGCCATATTATCTTTAACTCTCACTTTAAATTCCCTGATAGAATTATGGATATGTTTATCGACATAGCTTTCATCAGGTCCATAACCAAAGAATGTGAAATCTTTACAGTTGTCTTTTAAAGTGAACTTCACTCCAAAACGTGGGATGAATAATGTTTCATCTTTCTTTTCATAAGATAGGTTCACTAATAAGGCATTTCCAATAAAGGAATATCTAACTTTAAAAGAAAGTAAATCTTTCTCATAAAATAGTCTTCCTTCATATTCAATGTAATTATTAAATTTAGTAATCTTATCAATCTTTCTAGAAGCATTGATTAAACGTTTGAAGCTATCTTTTTGTTCAATAGGAATATCATTATCTAAATCCGCGCGTAGATAATTTAGTTTCACTCCGTCTTTAAAGACTAGTTTATCACCAAAATAAACTTGTTTTAATTCTGCGTTTTTATCATCCGCGATGACCTTCACTGCTTTATCGGATAAAGGCGGGACGAATTCGCTCGTTTTGTCTACTGGTGCATCTGGATATAATTTACCTTTATAAACCGCTTCCATTTCTAATGTATTGGATTTTAATTTACGGAAAGGAGTAACTAATCCATCAACGCAGAAATTAGAATCGTTTGGCAAAGAGTTATCATCCCCACCATAATGGAGTTTGCCGTCTACAAGTACCGCGTGATCACACCACTCCCAGATAAAACCACCACAATATCTGTCACTAGAAGTAAATAATCTCCAATAATCTGCGAGGTCACCGTTTGAGTTACCCATCGCATGAGAATATTCACACATGATGATTGGTCGCCACTCTTTTGGATCATCGAAATGTCTTTCTTTGAGTTCTTTGGGTTCTGGGTACATACGAGAAGCAAAATCTAATCGAGGTTCATAATAACTTTCGTGATCAATCGTGCACCACACATTTTCGTAATGAATTGGTCTATCGCTATGCTCTTTTAAATAATCAAGACCCTTAAAGAACATCTTTCCATAACTAGATTCATTACCTAAAGAGAAGATGACAACACATGTTCTATTTTTATCTCTTTCAAATAAAGAAACTTCCCTATCATATATCGGTTCAATATTCTCTTCTTTATTTGCAAACTCTTGCCAAGTCTCCGTACTATAATAACCTAAATATTGAGAGGCACCGTGAGTTTCAACATCCGCTTCATCAAGAACATATAAACCGAGATAATCGCACATCTCATAAAACTCTGGAATATCAGGATAATGGGAAGTTCTAATGGAGTTAACGCCAAGCTTTTTCATCAAAGATAAATCCTTAAAAGTGTCTTTTATAGAAACAGTCATTCCAGTCACTGGATTTGATTCATGTCGGTTAACGCCTTTGAATTTCAAATGCTTGTCGTTAAAATAATATACACCATCCTTGCAGTAACTATTTCTAATGCCGATTCTTTCGTATATAACTTCATCACCATATTCTATTTTAAATTTATATAAATATGGATTTTCCGCTGACCATAAATTTGGCTTTTTTACTGCAATTTTCACATTTTTTCCTGCAAAAACCTCATATTTTTTGTTTTTAAAGGATAAAGATATATCAACATCTGATTGGTTGATAAATTCGATATAACCCACTCCTTTTTCAATCGTAGTGATAAACCTATAATCAGTGATATGTTTCTCTTTTCTTTTTAATAAATAGACATCTCTAAAGATGCCAGAAAAACGGAATTTATCCTGACATTCAAAGTAGCTAGAAGCAGACCATTTAAGAACTAAAACATCGATTTTATTTTCTCCATTTTTTAAATATTTTGTGATATCGAATTCTGACTTACTATGAGCGATAAGAGAATAGCCAACTTTTTGATTATTGACGAATAAATAAAAGGCATTATCCACTCCTTCAAAGACGATATAAATCTTCTCTTCGACATTAGAGATATTGATTGTTCTTTGATAATGGAATAATGGATTATCAACATCGATATATGGAGGATTGAATGGAAATGGATATTGGCAGTTTAAATATTGAATATGGTCATAGCCATAACATTGAACACAGCTTGGAACGACTAGTTTCTCTTTATCAGAAAACTTATAGTCTAAATCGTTAAAATCTTGATATCTTTTATATTCTTTAAAATTCCAGATGCCGTTAAGCGAAGTTACTTTTGAGCTGCTCTCTTTTAATGTAGCCCCATGATAATATTTCGGTTTATCCTCTTTTGCAAAGGGGATGAAATGCGCATGAAAAGGTAAAGTATTTATTCTTTTATTAAAGAGAAATTCATCATTAAAAATATCCATTATTTTGTCCTCATCTTCATCATATAAGGATTAATAATGATTTGTATATATAAATCTCAGTAATTATTCTTCGCTTGGGATTTCTCCTGCTTTATTAAGAGCGAACTTAGTTAGCAATGGTCCCACTAATTCATAGACGAGGGTCGCTAATAAGACGACTGTCACGATGATATTACCCATATTGTTCACTTTAAATATTTCCATATCCCCAATTTGGTTAGCCATTCCAATCGCGACACCCGCTTGAGGTAATAATGTTAATCCTAAATAATGAGTAATTTCTTTTGATCGCTTAGTAATCTTGCAGCCGAAGAACGCTCCAAGATATTTACCAAGTGAACGAAGAATGAGATAAGTAAAGAAGACGACAACAATGATATAAATTGAACTATTATCACCACTAGAGAATATCTCATAAGCACTGGTCACTAAATGCGCGCCGGAAAGCACGAAGAACAACGTGAACAAGAAAGGTGTCCATCTATCCATTAATTCAATATCTCTAGTCAATATTGGTTTTTGTTCATCATTTGTATAATTGACATAAACCGCTCCGATAACCATACAGGCTAACAAGGAAGAGAAGTTAAGATTTGAATCATTGATTTTTAAAGTATTTAAAGCAGCACATGCCCCAACGCCTAATAAAGTAAAGGCGATGACGATAATCATATGGTTATTACGCGATTTAAAATATTTCATCGTCACATGGAGCAACAATCCTAAAACAAATCCGATTAATAGAGATCCCACTATTTCAAGTAAAGGAACTAAAAGAATAGAAACAATGCTGATTGAAGCAGTTGTCACAAATAACTTCGCAATACTAGTAGAAAGAGCAAAGACCATCAAACCAATCGCATCATCAAAGGCAACAACTGGAAGTAATAAATCCACAAGTGGGCCTTTCGCCTTATATTGATGGATGACCATTAACGTGGCAGCAGGTGCTGTAGCAGTCGCTATTGCTCCTAAAACAAAAGCAATCGCATAATTCAAATTGCATAAATAACAGACTAATAATAATCCTGCATCAACTAGGATAACCGCGCCAAAAGCCTGCAAAAACGTAATTAAAATGACTTTTGAACCATATTCTTTTATCTTGCTAAACTTGAATTCTTCACCGATAGATAAAGCGATAAAGCCTAAAGCAATCGAGGCTACAAAAGTATTAATCCTTGTAAGTTCCTCTGTAAGAGTGATACCAAGCGAACCAACATATCCAGTCTTATCGATGAGGATGCAAACCACGGCAATAAGTAAACCAATCACTAAAAATGCAGTGACATTTGGAAGATTGATTTTTCTAGATGCTCTAGTTGCAATGAGCCCTAAAAGAAGTAGTATGCCGACAAATAATGCAATATTCATACAAATAGATATCATAGTCTCATTTTTTATTAATTCAATCTTTTATTACATAAAAAACCATATGGACTTTACACTTTATAAAAATAATTTCCCGAAATTTTTCACTTTTTAGGGTCTATATATATAGAGACATGTTATTTAGCATATCTCAAAGCAAGTTTGATTGTTGTATGTGTTTGTATTACAATTGAATTACAAATGGAGGTTTATTTATGGCATTAGTTCAATTCAGAGTTGATGATAAAACCAAACAAGAAGCAACAGCAATATTTGAAAAACTTGGTATTGATTTATCTACCGCGCTAAGGATGTTTCTAAAGCGAAGTATCTCTATAGGTGGTATTCCTTTTCCAACGATGATTAACGATAGCGTTACAGGAGTTGTAGACCCCACACTTACTAAAAAGCAAAATGAAGTAAGAGAATTAGTTAGAAAGATAAAAGAAATAGAGGCGTCAGAAGCAATTGCGGCAATGCGAAAATGCCAAGAAATATCCGAAAAAAACGGGAATTCTAAAATGACCCAAGAAGAAGTAAATGAATATGTCAAACTTGCTCGAAAAAAATGGAGAGCAAAAGATGATATATTACGCGACGATTGATACAAACATTCTCGTTTCAGCTCAAATCAAAAAAGATTCAATACCAGATCAAATTATTCAATTAGCATTAGACGGAACAATTTGTCCATTACTAAACGATAGCATCATCGAAGAATATCGCAGAATATTGCTAGGTAATAAATTTGACTTCAGTACACGTGATATTGAACAATTATTAAACGGCCTAACATCAAATGGTAGATTCTTAAAACCAACGCCTACTGATGAACCATTCGAAGATATCAACGATATCATTTTCTACGAAATAACTCTTACAGGTAGATCGACAGGAGAAGCTTATTTAGTAACTGGAAATTTAAAAGACTTCCCTAAAAAATATTTTGTAGTTAGTCCAAAAGAAATGCTTGATATCATTAACAAAGATAAAGAAACTGGTAAATAGAAAATATGCCTTCCCAATTGACTGGGGAGGCATATTTTTGAGGAGGTATTTTATTTAGCCTTATTTAGTTAAGCTAATCGCGTATTGATAGGATGAATCATCTCCATATGGATAGAAGACAAATGTGACATCATAATCTTTAAATTCGTTTTTCGCTGCAATCTCACTTATTTGTTCTTTAGAGAAGCTATAAGCGCGAGGAGAATCTGTCTTATTGAAATCGATATCATTGCTATTTAAAATCAACGGTTTGCCTTCATTTGGAGTTAATATAACCGCTTTGCTGAATTGAACAGGAGTGTTGAACGCATAGCCTACAACATAATATTCATCATTGGATAAATCTTCTAATATAATTGAGCCGCTCACGCCTGTATCATTTTCTAATCCACATCTGCTACAGACATAGCATTCTTTTTGATCATCATAACGGAAATCATGGTCTAAAGCGCGTTCATATTTGTCGGAAGCTTCTCCGCAAACAAGGCAGATATAACCCTCGACTGCATTTTGTGAACAGCTTACTTTTTCATAATAAATCCACGTTTCATGCAAGTGACGTACACCTTCATAGCTATATTTATAACCTTCGCTATCAGTATCAGTTTCGACATAGTGGCATGGATCATTATCAGAATACTCATAATCGTTTCTATGCCAACTACCATCACTCTCAGTAATTAATCGAGTAGTTAATAATTGGTAAATTTCTTCGCCGATATAGTAATAAGTGTATAGATTTAATTCACTACTGCCATTTGCATATGTGTGTAAATTTCTAACAATCTTGCCACCATTCCATTTATTGTCAACATAATCGCCTTCGACATATTCGTATTCGGAGATTTCTTGCCCACCACATCTTTCACAAGTAAATGTTTCAGTTTCGACATATCTACCTTCTTTTTCATCAATAGTTCTTTGAGCAAAAATATGGTCTTGGTCTTGGAAAGAATGGTTTTCATCATAATTTGAATAGACGATGTCGATGACATAAGGTTTTTCTGTTTGCGTGCCAACTTTTATAGTAACGACTCTATCAACTACACAGCTTCCTTCTTCATGATATTGGTAACTACTAGTTATTTCATATTGGAATCCACATTCCGCGCATGTATATCTATTTCCGCCTTCAATACTTGTATTATTAAAGTCGCATGTTGAATTTACATAGTAGTCATGATGTTCTCCACATGGGCACTTTTCAATAACTAGTTCACCTTCATGAGTTGACCCATATTTTGTAAAGTCAACTTTTTCCACAATAAATGGCCTATGGTAGTCACAATGCTCTTCATTTATATCACCACAGTTTTTGCACTTTGAAACTACTAAGAAACCATTTTCACAGTTTTCATCTTTATCAAAAGTAAATGTATATTCGTAATCGTGATTATATACATAACCTTCATCAGAAACGCTAGTATAAACCACACTACCGTTAACGAACACTTGGCGAGTTACTTCAACAGATGTGCGGCAATTATCGACTGGCACATAACGGCGATCTGTAGAATCTCTAAATAGATATTCGTCTTGATCATTTCTTAAGCCAGAATCGACATTAACATCATGTTTGTAGCCATCTTTATCGACATAACTATTGCTTGTGTTAATGAGCCCGCCAGGGACGTAACAATCAACATTGTTTGGTTGAACTTTACCGCAGTATTTGCATTCGGAATAAGAGATATATCCTTCTTGGTTAGGAATATATTGTGAGAGATTAACTTTCTTCTCCTCGTATTTGTGGCCATTGATAACATATTGTTTTTCACCTGATTCACCACAAATAATGCATTTAACTTTTACAAGAAGGCCATCTTTTTCGCAGTCTTCACCAATTGGTTCGTAATATTCTTGATATCTATGTCCATAACGTAATTCATCGACTTTTTGACCACATTTGGTGCATATCGCGTGATAGATATAGCCATCTTTTTCACAGTTGCCACGTGACTCATAACTTTCATTTTCATAATAATGGCTATATCCTTCATGTGAATCAGAAAGTGTATATTTGAATTCACCAATAGAGATAATAGTTTGATGGCTATCTAAATAATAGCAGCTCTCTTTAGCGTTGATATTATCAACAATATACTCTAACTGTAATCCACATTTTGAGCAAACTAGAGTCCTCTTATAATGGGAGTGACCATTCTTTTCATCATGGTCAGGATAATAATATGGTTCTCCACTTTCCTTAAAGTTACATGGTCCTTCTTTATAGTATTCTTCAAAAACTTCACCGCAAATATTACATTTCTCTATTTCGATAAGGTTGCCTTGACATGCACCATATTCGGATAAATCTATAGTTTGGTGAGTTCTTTCTTGATGCCAGCTACCAGAGATTTGTTCTTCTTCATGACAGACACTACAGACTTTAACGCCTTCATAGCCGCCTTCACATCCTTTTTCTGGATCGAGGAATTCAACATTATATTCCCATTGATGGGATGATGAAGTGTAGCTATCAACTTTGACCATAAATGATGCAAAGACACCTTCTTCATTTTTCATCAAGAGTTCAATATATCTATTATTCGCTTCTTCACATGATGAAATTTTGAAATTAGCGGCAAGAACTTTTGCTTGTAAAGTGCCATCAGGGCTAGTTAGTATATAACCCTTATAATCTTTTCCATCAATAGTTTCTTGATGTTCTACACTGCTTTCAAAGGCTCCATAATTGACTTCAAGATTATGGACTACATCTTTACCACAGATGTCACAAGTTGATTTGTGATAAGTAGCAAGTGAGTTTTTAGTCATATCGTCATAAATTGTGCCCGATTGATCTTTGTCTTTATAGGAATGACCATAAGATCGTGATTCATAACTATCGCCACACTTATCACATTGATAAGAAACAATTGCGCCACCTTCACATCCTTTTTCTGGATCGAGGAATTCAACATTCTTTACGACATAATTATGGTCTTCTCGACGTTGGACAAGATAATCATTGATAACGAGAAGTGGGTTTTCAGCATCGTAATATGCTGTACCAGTGAATCTCATTTCAGTGACACATCCGTCAACGTGGGTAGAAGCAACGCCAGTGACAGTAAATCCGCAGTCTTTACAGACGAGAGTCATTGTCATATTGCCGTTTTCATCAGGAGTGCCGTAGTTTGAATCATAATTATGGATTTTAGAGTTCATTAATTCCATCAAGTTGAAGCTCGCAACTTCGTCGCAAACGCTACAAGTGGAGTATTCAAAGCTACCTTTACAAGTGCCGCCGCTTAATTCTGTGAAATCGATTACAGCTTGCTCATAGTTGCTATGTCCATATGTCACGCCATGTTGAGCAATACCGCATTTTTCACATTCACGAGTCATCTTGACGCCGCCAGAGCAGCCTTTTTCTTCATCCATCATTTCATAAGTGTATTTCCATTTATGAGTTTCTTCTTGTTTTGGTTCAGAAATGAATTCAAAGACCACCGCATTATCGATATAAACTGTCGCCATATTAGTAGTAGTAATCGTACAGCCATCAGTAACAGTTTCTTTCGCTATTTCAACAATGACATCATCATAAGAATAAGTAATTGTTTCAATCACTTTGTTATCATCGACGACTTGTTTACTATTAATAGTTTCAACATCGTCTCTAGAAATCACTACGCCTCTAATGCGAATGATTTTTTGACAATCTTCGCAATATTCATATGCGAGATAATTGCCCGCTTCATCTAAGGCAAATGATTTAAATGCAGTATGGTTATGATAAGTAGATTCATAATGGTAAATCGCATCTAAAACGATTTCACCTTCTGGATCAAAGATACGGAACGGATAGTTGACGATATTTGTACAACCATCTTTTTCACTACCAGTGTTATACATGTGGTATTCCATTCCGCAATCTTGGCAAGTCATGATTTGTACTTGTACAACTTTGCCTTCATATTCGCGCTCTTCCATTCTTGGTTGAACCGCATAGATATTACATTGTGGTTCAAAATGATATTCATCTATAAATTTCACTTCCCCACATTCACAAGTTTTATATGTGATATAGCCACCACATCCACCAACATCGCTGATAGATAAAGTTTTATCATGTAATTCGGTGTGGTCACAAGTTTTCTCAACCTTGCCACACATCGAACAAACACCGTTCACATAATTATGAATACCAGTCTTTGGAATGCTTGTATCATATTCAAATCCACATTCTTCACAGACGTGGTGATAAACACCGTTAACACTACAAGTTGCTTCTTTAGTAACAGTGTTCACATACGCGTGTTCTTCATAATCTAATACTTGACCACAGGCAGTACACATATGGAAATGCATATCTTCATCGCTGAGGAGTTCAGAGACGACGTGGTCTAATTTTGGAATAATAACGTGATTACGTTCGAGTTCTTTGCCACATTCCACACAATATTTAACTTCATCGTATCCACCAGCTTGTGTACAGCTTGCTGCTACTTCATTTTCAATAACAGGAGCCGCGCTAGTATGTGGGAGGGCTGGAATGTCGTGATGTTCTTCATCAAGTTTTTCGTGACAAACTTCACAGTAGACAACTTCATCGTAGCCACCTCTATGTTCACAAGTCGCTTCGACTTCATTTTCTATAACCGCTTCACCTGGAACGTGTTCTAAAATGTAATCTTCTTTAATGAGTTCGGGTTCGGCATTATAAGTCACACCGTTATATGTGATGCTCGCTGCATAATGGACATCTCTTGCTTCAGAACAAGTTGGGCCATCACCAACAACAGTGGTCGCCACTTCTTTGCTAAAGTTATGCTCTTCATCTCTAGAACAGACGAAGGATGCTGTTGCTGTATTTGGATCATCATTGAGAACAAATGTTACTTTATAATCATGTCCTAATGCTGGAATAGTAATGTCATCGTCATGAGATAATACTTCGTTGCAGTAAATACAGCGAATTACTTCATCGTAATGTCCATCAGTTGTACAAGTCGCTTCCTCAACATTTTCTCTAGCTGGTTCGCCAGCAACGTGATCAGTTTGTGGAATAACTCTTGTTTCGACATGCTCGTTGTCATTGTTACATTTTCTTTGTTCTTCGCCAGCATGTTGACAAGTCGCTTCTGTTGTAATCACCCATTCGCCCCAATCATGACCAGTGGCAGGTACATTTATTGTTTCACGAGATAATTCATTACCACACACGCTACAACTAATGACTGATTCGTAATGTCCTGGTTCAGTACAAGTTGGGTCAACATTATTTTCAATCACAGCTTCACCTGGAGTATGACCAGTTGCATAGCGGATTCTTTCTTCATAATGCTTATCGTCATTTTCACAGTATCTTCTTTCGACACCATCTACAGTACAAGTGGCGTCTTCGCCATATAATGCCCATTCGCCCCACTTATGACCAAGTGCATCGTCTTGTTTTTTCACCTCGGTCGATAAGACTTCGTTACAACGAGTACAACGCACCACTTCATCGTGATAACCGATTTCAGTACAAGTTGGTTTCACAACATTTTCGTTATGCACTTCACCTGGATTATGTCCAAGTGGTTCTACATAATTAACGCTAGTGCTGACTGGTTCTTGTTCACCGTATTGAGCAGTTACAACAGTGTAACCCCAAGCAGTACAAGTTGGTTCAATTTCTTTAGTGGTAACTTTTGCATCACGTAATTCAGTGTGGTTTTTATCATGGTTACAAATAAATAACGCTTTTGCAGTGGAATAATCGCCACCCCATTGATAACCGTTAAAGACCCATTCATGGCCAATCGCGGCAACGTTTTCTTGTTTGGTTTCGTGGCAAACGCTACATTCGTATGATTTTAATCCGCTAGTAGTACAAGTTGGATCTGTGCTACTACTACTAATAAGTGTCCAATTATGGCCTGGAGCAGGTTTAGTAATCTTAACAATCTTTTCATGACATCTTGCACAGACATCAACAGTATAAGCACTATGAGTACAATCACCTTCCACTTCTTGTAAACGATTTAATGAGTGACCATATAAACCACAGAATTCTTCTGGACTTAATCGTGTCACAGTGTATTTAGAGAAGTGATTAGTTTTAAATGTGATATATCCGTTTGCGTAAGTCGCTTTAATTGATTCAACTTGTCCGGAATCATTGATAAACCAAACCGCAATGCTATCGGCATTGGTAACTTTTGTAGCAGGATATGGAATAGTAACAGTAACGTAGTTATCTTTACCAAAGTCGACTGGTTGATCTTGATCGCCAGAAGTCATTGTCATTGAGAAATCATAAACAGTGTTGTCACCGATTTGTGCTTTTTGTTCTGGGGTTATACCAGTGATTTTATCAACATCAACCTTTGCGATATTAAGTTTTAAAGTCGCATTTTCTCCTAAATTATCAACTAAATTATCAATAATTTTGTCATCGATCTTCATTGAGGCATCGACTTTATCTTCGTCATTACTGACAGCGATTTCTTTACCTTTTAGTCCTTCAGCGTTGGCTGAACCGGTAAAGATTGTGACTTGTCTAGTTGCATCACATCCTGAGACTGAGCAAGTATCAGTACGAACACCATCTACTGGTGTACCCAGTTGCCAAACGTGGTTATTTGCATCTACTGGGATGTCTTTAGGGTAAGAATGGTGACAGACGCTACATTCATATGTTTTAACACCTTTATTTTGACAGTTAGCTTCAGTTGTAATCCTTGCAACATAGTCATGGTGTGCAACTGTACCATTCGTTACTTTAGTTCCACATCCATTTGTACAAGTGTAAACCTTGTCATAAATACAAGTTTCGCCTTCTTGTAAAACTTCTTTGACATGGCCTTCTTCATCATCGTAATGGTGACCTAAAGCTGGTCCAGTAACAACATCTTTAGTTTCTTCGCATCTGCTACATTTGTAGTGAGAAGTTTCGACTTCAGTACAAGTGGCATTTGTCTTATTAACTAATTGGAAATCATGACCTAATGCAGGTTCTTCAACATGACAAACGCTACAAGTGTGTCCGTGTGTGCAATCTCTATCATGATCCCAAACATGGCCTGTCGCTGAAACTGGATTACGGTGTTCTTCAATATCATCATCACATGCACTACATTTATATAGATCGTATCCATCTTTAGTACAAGTTGGATCGATTTTCTTATCAAAAACAAAGTTATGTCCAGTGGCTGGAACAATCTTATGCTCACTCTTAATTACGTGAGTTTTGCAAACACTACAATAAGTGACTTCATCGTAAGAGCCAGCTTCTGTGCAAGTTGCTGCTTGTACATTTTCATGGGCTGGAGTATCTGGAGTGTGATCACCAGTTGCAGGGTCACCTGCCACTACATAAGTACCGCTATATTTTACTTCATTAACAATATATTCAGCAGTATATGTTCTATATCCAGCCGCCACACATGTTGGTTCTGTATCAACATAAGTGATGGAAACATCAGCAAATGTCTTATGGTTATTATCGTTATGACAAATGAGTTCTGCCTTCGCGGACACTACACTATTTTCTTCACCCCAAACGATACGAGAGAATTGATAATCATGACCAGAAGCAGCTTTTGTATCAACTATTTGAACATCTTTGTAATCGCCATATGTCGCAGTGAATGTGGTCTTTTCTTCTTTTTCACATGTTTGTTGTTGAGTGACTAAAGAAGTGACGTCCGCATTATACTCTTCATGGTGAGTACAACCATCGTTTTGACAATCTAAAGAGATAACAGCAGTAGAATAATTAGGGTTCCACTGGAATGAAGCCTCTAAATTATGTGGTAATAATTCACCAACTTCGATATCTTTACTATCTTGACGAATTACTTCGCCATCTTGATAAGTAGCAGTGAATGTTCTTACTTCTTTACTGTAGCAAGTAGCAGGAGTTTTTTGTACACTACTAACTTCCGCGATCATTTGGAAAGTATGAGATGATTCAGTTTTACAAACTAAGCTAACTTTGGCAGTCGTACCGTTCCAAATAAATCCTTTGAATTCATAATCGTGACCACCCTTAACGTCACCAGTCGTGATTTTTTGAACTTCTGGTTCTTCAGTGCCATAAGAAGCGGTATATTCGGTTTCATCTAATTTGATACAAGTGCTTGGAATTACTTTGCTCGTCACTACTGCATTTTCAAAAATAACGTGATTATTATCATGGGAACAAACATATTTAGCTTGTGCAGTTGTATGATCAACAGCCCATACATAACCAGCGAAATCATATTCATGACCTAAGGCAGTATCTGCCATCGCATAATCTCTAGATTCATTATGACTATCATATGAGGCAGTATATGTATAAACAGCATCGTTTTCACAAGTGGCTGCAGTTTTTAATACACCTTCAGACATTTCAGCATCGAAGAGTTGAACGTGGCTACCATCGTTAGCACATACATATTTAGCTTGTGCCGTTTTATTACTATCATTCCATATAAATCCGACAAATTCATAATGGTGGCCAGTGGCTGGTTCGCCATCGACAATCTTGAAATCGCTGGTGCCTTGATAAGTGGCAGTATATTTAATCTTTTGAGCGTTTTCACAGTTTTTGCTGCTTTGGACGCTGATGGACATCTGTGCTGGAACTTGTTCAGTGTGGTCGCAGTTCGCACGTTGACAGACTAAGTTAGCCTTCGCACTCGTGCCGTCCCAAGTAAATGGATTATCTTGATCTAAAACAAGGTCATGTCCTAATGCATCAAGGACTCTAGTTTCTTTATGAGAAGAATCGTTCGCACATA
The DNA here is from genome assembly GCA_015059105.1 of Erysipelotrichaceae bacterium. Classification (GTDB taxonomy): domain Bacteria; phylum Bacillota_I; class Bacilli_A; order RFN20; family CAG-826; genus SIG220. The sequence continues at coordinate 22,198 of SVBB01000006.1, forward strand.
CACGTGTTTGAATGCCAGAAGTTGTACATGTTGGTTCTGTGGTTGTGCTCCAAACTCCGTAACTATGGCCAGTTGGTTCGCCATAATCACGAACTTCAACGTGGCTTTCATCATGGGAACAAACGCGTTTTTCTTCACCAGCTTCTTCACAAGTTGGCTGTTTAGTTATTTGCCAGTTGCCGTAATCATGGCCAGTGGCAGAAACAACTCTTGTTTCAACGTGAGAAGAATCGTGAGAACAAACTCTTTGTTCTTCGCCATCAGTTGTACAAGTGGCTGGGGTAGTAACTTTCCAATCACCATAGTCATGACCTAAAGCTGGAAGGACTCTAGTTTCAACATGGGAAGAGTCATGGGAACAGACTCTTTGTTCTTCTCCTGCTGTTGTACATGTAGCAGGTGTCTTAACTGTCCAATCACCATAAGCATGGCCAGTTGCACTAAGAACTCTTGTTTCAACGTGACTTGCATCGCGGGAACAAACTCTTTGTTCTTCACCATCAACTGTACAAGTTGCTGGGGTTTTAACTGTCCAGTCTCCATAATCATGGCCTAAAGCAGCAACAATCGTGTCTGCTTGGGTGATTTCTTGACCTTCTAAGTTAAATAATTTTTCACATCCGGTACACACTTTATAAGCGATGCTACCAGGATTAGTACAAGTGGCATTAACCGCGGCAACATCTCTAAATGTATGCTGGTGAACTTCACTCGAACTACTCGGTGTGATGGAAGAAGATTCTGCCGAAGATGATGGCGGTATGATTGAATTTGAGGATTCAACCACACTTCCACAGGCAGCCATACCAAACACACCAAATGACGCTAATAAAAATAGTAAGGTTTTCTTTCTCATATAAAAACTCCTTGTTGGTATTACTATAATAAAGCATATGTGAAAGTAGTGTTAATAATTATAAAAATTATTCCTTAAAATATATTTAAGAAATCTATCGAAAAACAATTATTTAATAGTTAAAAATCCCAAATTGATTGGGAGATGTCATTAATATTTATTTAATTTGTGGTTTGCATCAACTATTTAATAAACGAATTTATAATCATTATTTTTTAATTTTTTATTATAAAATACACCTCCCCGTTTTTGCTGGGGAGGTGCATCACTATATGGCCTTAACCACTACTTCATCGTTTTGATAATCAACCAAGTATTTGTGACTAGTGTCAACTTCTTGAGAGATGATCTTATTCGCAATCGCGGTCTCAACTTTATTTTGAATGAATCTCTTTATTGGTCTTGCTCCAAATGTTGGAGAATAAGAACTATCTAAGATCCAATCTTTTAAAGTCTTAGAGAACTCGAATGAATAATAAGATTCTTTAAGTCTTTCATTAAGGTTATTAAGAAGTTTATCAACAATCTTACCTTGTGTTTCTTTACCAAGTGGAGAGAAATAAACGATTTCATCAATACGGTTTAAAAACTCTGGTTTAAATGTTTGATGTAATAATCCTTCTACTTTATCTCTTTCGTTATTTAAGAGATATTCGCTACCAAGGTTAGAGGTCATGATGATAATGGTATTTTTGAAATCCACGACTCTGCCCTGAGAATCTGTTAATCGACCATCATCTAACATTTGAAGAAGTAAGTTGAATACTTCTGGATGGGCTTTTTCAATCTCATCGAATAAGACGATGGAGTAAGGATTTCTTCTCACCTTTTCAGTGAGTTGGCCGCCCTCTTCATAACCGACATATCCTGGTGGGGCTCCAATAAGACGAGACGTCGAGTATTTCTCCATATATTCCGACATATCAATTCTGATGATATGAGATTCGGAATCAAACAAGGCTTCCGCGAGGGCTCTTGCCACTTCTGTTTTACCAACACCCGTTGGACCTAAGAAGAGGAAGGAACCGATTGGACGATTGCTATCTTTAATACCCGCACGTTGACGTAAGATCGCGTCGCTGACAAGAGATAAGGCTTCATCTTGACCGATGACACGTTTCGCTAATGTGGACTTTAAATCCAAGACTTTTTCTCTATCCCCTTTTTCAATCTTGCTAAGTGGGATATTCGTCATACGGGAAATGATACGAGCGATTTGTTCTTCGTCGACAACTTCAGATAGAAGCTTATCTTTACCTTCAGAATAATCAAATTGTTTGAGCTGTTTTTCGAGTTCTGGAATCGTTTTATACTGCAATTCCCCAGCCTTTTCATATTCAGAATGAGATAAAGCGACATCTAAATCGAACTTCGCTTTCTCTAATTTTTCTTTCACGTTTTTGATTTTTAAAATCTGTGATTTTTCTTCTTGCCACTGCTCTTTGAGTTCGTTATCTTCTTTTAAATAAGATGATAATTCTTTTTCTAAATCAGCAAGTCTCTTTTTCGAAGCATCATCAGATTCTTTCTTAAGAGCAACTTTTTCAATTTCAAGATTTCTAATCTTTCTTTCGAGTTCATCGAGTTTAGCAGGCATAGAAGCGAGTTCAACTTTAATCGAAGCGCAAGCTTCATCCACTAAGTCGATAGCCTTATCAGGAAGGAATCTCGATGTTAAATATCGATTAGATAAAGTAGAGGCAGCAACTAAAGCGCCATCAGTGATTTTCACCCCATGGAATGATTCAAATCTATTTTTTAAACCTCTAAGAATTGTAATCGTGTCTTCCACGCTTGGTTCATTGATCATCACCGGTTGAAATCTTCTTTCTAAAGCGCGGTCTTTTTCAATATACTCTCGATACTCTTTTAAAGTGGTCGCACCAATACAGTCAATTTCTCCTCTTGCGAGCATTGGTTTAAGCATATTAGATGCATCAAGCGCGCCATCTGTTCTACCTGCACCAACAATAAGGTGGATTTCATCAATAAAGAGAATGATTTTACCGTCCGACTCTTTAATCTTATTTAAAACAGCTTTAAGTCTTTCTTCGAATTCACCACGGTATTTAGCACCTGCGACTAATGCGCCCATATCTAATTCATAAATAGTTTTATCTTTTAAAATAGTTGGGACATCATCTTTGACAATACGCTCAGCAAGACCTTCAAGTATTGCGGTCTTACCAACACCTGGTTCACCTAAAAGAATGACGTTATTTTTTGTTTTTCTCGCTAAAATCTCGATAATTTTTCTAATCTCTTCATCTCTACCGATGACAGGGTCAATCTTCCCCTTCTTCACTTCTTCATTGATATTCCTACCAAATTTAGCAAGGATATCTTTATCATTTTCATAGTCTGGAACTTGATTCATATTCATAATTTCTATCCTCCTAACACTAATAGTATAGCACAAAATTAGCACTCTTCAAGCGAGAGTGCTAAAAACTTTCTTTACGTAGTAAAATATAAAAATATTCGCGGTTAGATACAAACATCATTTATAATGATGGTATGAAAATTGGAAAACTAATACTCAACATCATTAAAGCCAAGATAAGTAAAGAAAACGCGAAGAAATGTAATAAGCTCGTTTTTGACCCTAAATATAACCCGAAACGAGATATTTCATATATTGATGATGGAAATGACTATCATAAATTTGATTTATATTACACCCCTGTTAAAGATAAGAAAAACTGCTTAGTTATCGACATCCACGGAGGTGCCTACATATTTGGCCATCGAAAAGAAAACTATATGTTCGGCACAGTATTTTTAGATGCAGGCTTTGATTTCATCGCGGTTGATTATATCCCTAATGATGGTAATCACTCTATTAATGATATTGTTGACCAATGCGTTAAATGCATAAGCTATATTGCTAACCATTTAAATGAATATGGATTTAGTAGCGATTATAAAATTGTCCTGACAGGTGATTCCGCAGGTGGACATATAGCGAGCACAATTGCCGAATTATTTCTAGATAAAGAATACGCTGGCTTATTAGGTTATAGTTTGCCCACAATCAATATCAAAGCCCTTGCCATTAATTGTCCAGTTTTTAAATTTGTCGGGCTAGGTAAAGATGCTTTAACAAAATCTGGATTAAAAAGAATGTTAGGCCCTCAATATAATGATAAAGAAAAAGCTGCTTTAATTTGTCCTGCTACTCATATTGATTCATTATCAGTCCCATTATTCGTCTCCACTTCTAAAAATGATTTCATTAGAACTATTGGGGCAGAATCCGTCTTACCATATATGAAAGATAATAAGGATTTCGAATATCTATATATTGAGGATGAATCCGCTGGTCATGTTCATAATATTATAGATATAACAAGCGAGCCATCAAAAAAAGTCAACCAGGCGATGATTGACTTCTTTACTAAGAGTATTAATAATTAATTACTTCAATTTAAACACAGTCATTCCGTTAACAAGATAAATAATAGTCAACACTATAATAAATATTAAGATAATAGAAGTAGTAATAAGATAAGTAACTACTCCTTTTTGTCCTTTCTTTAATGTAATGATACATAAAATAATGACCACGATATCCAAAACCATCGCCGGTATTGCGACATATAAATAATATGGGCTTAATTCGGTTATATGGTTAGGCGCATCAAAAAACTTTTGAGTAATTTCCCACGTTTTTCCAACAAATTGACGATACCCTTCTGAGATTAAAATCAAAAATGCAGTTGCTAAAATTGGGATAATAATCACCAGTCCATTAATGATAGTTGCAAATAAACCTGCAACCCCAGAAAGAACCGGCATAAAGTAAAATGATAATGAGGCGATAGAAAATATCATCGCTGGAATAAGAAAACCAAAAGTTACCTTCTGTAGTTTGCTCTTCCTTTGATTAGAGAATTTTATCTTCTTTTTATAGGAAGGAACACCATCATCAGGAACACTGTTTTTAGGAGGAGAATTAAAACCTATCTTTTCGACAGGTTTTTCTTCTAATTCGTTATTTATTTTTTCTTCTTCCATTATTAAAAATCGGAACTTGAACTTGAATCACTTGATGAGCTTTGATCTCTTCTTTGTCTATCGACGATGAGGTCAATCGCAATCACTAAAGATACAAAAGTCGCTAAATCGTATTTATCATCTAAAGTTAAGATGAATGAGTCCCTTAAGGAAATCATACGAGAAATATGACCAATCTCCTCACCGTTAAGAGTAATATGATAATCGTATTGAAGGATGTTACCTCTAATTTGTAAATCACCTAAATCAGAAGTGACGTAATAATGATCATGAAGGGAAAAGATCTTTCTTCTTACTGTAGCGATGATAGTTTTATCTGGTTTTTCGACAAACGCTTTTCTTTGGAACAATCTCCAGAATTTGTTTCTCACAACAAACAAAGTGTTGCCTGATAAATCTTGTACGAATTTCTTACGAGTGAATGAAAAAATTCTTCCTTTAACAAATAAAAGGTCTTTTTCGTCCATATCTTTAACTGTGGAACTACCACCTAAAGATACCCATTTATTTCTAATTGAAACTTCCATAATTGTCTCTCCTATATATCTATATTTAATCGTATAAATATAAATATAGCAATTCATTTATAAAAGAAATCCCTCAATTGAGGGAAACCTTATCAATATAACAAATAACTATTATCTCGCATCCATCTTCGCACGAAGTTTTGCAATTTTTGGAGCTCTCTTTTCAAGTTGTTTGATATCTGCTTCAGTTGGGATATCATTTTTACCAACTTCTATGAAATTGCGAAGAACGCCCACTAAAATGAATGGTCTAACAAGGACGGAATGGAACATGCTCCAAATCGCTATTGCTACTAAAGCACAAGCATATACCTTTAATAAATTTGGATTGGTGATAAATTCTACAGGTTGTCCACCATTCTTAAGCAATAAATCAGTGATTGTTTTTGATAAATCTTGGAAGGCTGTAGGGAATAATCCACTAACTGCGTATAATCCTCCAAATACTGCTCCACCAATAACTAACAAAGAAGCTATACCCATACCAAAAATTCTTCCGATGTTGCGGAATAAAGTTTTACCACTTTTAAAGAAGATAACTGCGCCTTCACAAGCTGCTTTAGTCACACTTTCATTTTTACGATACATAACCCAGCCTAAACAACAGTCACATAAATAGCCGAGAAGAACTTGTACACCAGTATCGATAGCCGAGGCAACACCTTCACCGGTTTGCCCACCTATTGCTCTGCCCACTCTACCAGTAAGTCTACCGATTTGCCTAAACATACTTTTAATGACACCGGTAACGAAAAAGAAAGCGGTAATCTTTGCAAATCTTCCTTTAAGTTCATCCATTCCAGCTTTTACGACGTGATCAGGTAATTTGTTATTTGCGACCCCCTGCGTCATCATTGCGATTTGTCCTGCCAGGAATCTATTCAGAACTAGATAAGAATAAACAAATAATAAAATTACGCCAATCACAAAGCCAATCACTAATCCAATAATTGCTCTTTCAGGAGTACCACCTGCTAAATAATAACCAGCAACTGGACAACCAACAAAAATGGCAATAGAAATTAGAGCAAGACCGGCACTAATAAAAGAAAAAGGCAACGTTTTCTTATAAATTTCAAAATTCGTCATAAACTAACTCCTTTTTAATTAAGTTGATTATACAAAAATGATGAATAAAAGTGTATGAAAATTAGAATTGGGGAATAACACCCAAAGTTCTTAAAATCAAATATGTGAGATATAAAACATATATTAATAGGAAAATGATTCCGATTTTCCTGTCCAGTTTTTTGTTTAATGAGACAAGGAATAAAAGACTTGTTACCACCATCATTGTAATTAAATCGACCACTATTTCTTTTCCTGTAGTAAGTGGATTTATAGAAGCTGACACACCAAGAACAAAAAGAATATTAAAAATATTTGAACCAACAACGTTTCCTAATGCAATATCATTTTCTCCTTTTCTAGCAGCAACCACACTCGTAACAAGTTCTGGAAGGGAAGTACCAACCGCAACAATAGTTAATCCCATAATGATTCTGCAAGATTATGATCAATACCTATTGCGTCAGCCCCAGCAATCGCAATTCCTTTCGCACCAAAGACGACAAATTCACCACCTGCAGCAATTCCTACCGCACCGATAACGACGAAAAGGATAGCCTTCCATAATTTCATATCTTTTATTTCATTTTGCTCAGTTGTAACAGGATGCTTTTTTGCATCAATAACAAGAAAAACCATGTAGGCTATTTCTAATATCACAAATATTATTCCCATCCACCTCGTAATTACATAGTTGCCTGTTACTGAACCAATAATTAAGACGAAGACCATTAATAAAAGGGAAACAAATAACAAGACAGGAAACTCTTTTTTTAAACTCGACTTCTTAACGATAATCGGTGTAAAAAGAACCGATAACCCAAGAACTAACAAAATGTTACATATATTAGAACCGACAACATTGCCGATTGATATATTCGCATATCCTCCTGAAATTAGACTAGCGATAGAATCGGAAACAGAAACAGCTAGTTCTGGACAAGATGTTCCCATCGCTACCACGGTTAAACCAATAATCATTGGAGCAATGCGCAACTTCTTTGCAATCGCGCTTGAAGAAGAAACAAATAGATCGCAAAACTTTACTAAAAAAATAACTCCTACCGCCATAAAAATGGATAGAACTAATAGTTGCAGCCCAATATGCCAATCTCTATAAAATTCTGGTATCATCCTTACCCCTCCTAAATAAATAAGAGACTCCTACCACCATCTGGTAAAAGTCTCGAAATTTGATTTATGTCCGAGTATTAGATAATACTGTTCTGACGGATCATAACCCTATAAATAGGTTTCTACTCCCTTTTATGGAATCGCTTATTCCGTTAATGATTATAACATCATATATTTATGTTGCCAGTCTTAATTTTGTGTATAATACATTAGGTATGGTTAGTGAAGATATAAAAGAATTTGTAAAAAGTATTCCAAATAATGTCACCATAGTGGCGGCCACTAAATATGTTGGAACAGAAGACATGCTTATCTTATTAAATAACGGCATTAATAATTTTGGCGAAAACCGCGTCGACGCTTTCATTACAAAACATGAAATATTAAAAGAATATAAAAATATAAAATGGCATTTTATTGGACATTTGCAGAGAAATAAAGCAAAAAGTGTCATTAATTTAATTGACTGTTTGCATTCTTTAGACTCTCTTGAACTCGCGAAAAAGATCGATGAATTAAGGTCAACACCACTTGATACATTTATCGAAGTTTCCATCAATTTAGAAGAGAATAAAAACGGTGTTCCTTATTATGAAGCTGAACAGTTCATTCAACAAATAATGAACTATAAAAATATCCATCTCGTCGGTCTTATGATGATGGCATATAAAGATAGCCGTAACCCATATGACGAATTTATTAAATTAAAACAGTTAAGAGATCAATTAGAAAACAAACTTAATATCAAATTACCTTATCTATCAATGGGTATGAGCGATGATTACCTTGATGCCATCAAAGCTGGGGCGACTCATGTTAGATTAGGAAGAATATTATTCAAATAAGAAATGTTTCCGTTCTTAATAACCAATTAAGATCTTCCACACATATGATTTGGTTTTCATCAATGATATGTTTAGATAACTTATCATTTCCTATGTTTTTCTTTAATTTCATTAAGAGAAGATTCGAATCCAATAGACCAATCGTAAGAAGTTAAAAACTCATTATTATATAAATCGACGTTACCCGCGAGAAAATCATAATAATCACACTTGATATTATGTTTATCTAAAATTAATAAAGCACGCATGAATTCTACACATTTAAAGTTAATTTCATTAAGCGTCTGACGTAATCTCCATACCGCATCACGATATAGTATTTTTGCCCTATCGATATCTTTATCTGGCCATAGATAAGTAATAGCTTGCGACATCGTTAAACTTTTCCCATTAAGCGCGATCAATAAAGCGAATAATTCTTTACTCTTAGAAGAGGAAAAACGAACGACATTGCCATTCATGAAACAATCAAAAGAACCAAATGTTTTTACCGTCATCTCTTTTCTTTTATCTTCAATCTCTAATAAATAGTTGGATAGTTTAATCTCATCAATGGGTTTATAAATGAAACCGATGACGTTGTCTTTGATTTTTTCATCTAAATCATCTAGTCCTAAATTGCCACCGGTGATAAAGACAATCTTGATATCAGATTGGATTTTTACTAGTTTCTTCGCAAGGCTAACCCCATCAATATGCGGCATGTAAATATCAAGGAAAGCCCCATCGATATAGTTATTCTTCGTGTAAGAAAGAATCTTTTCTTCATCATCATTAAAAAAGTGATAATCAGCATCCCAGTGACCGATTATTTTGTTAAGAAAATGAGAAAGGGAAGAGAACTCATCATCAACGACTATGACTTTCATTGCTATCCTCCTTTGGGATTTTAATCACTATTTTAGTCCCTTTTTCAACGCTGCTTTTGATATTAAAAGAGGCGTTGAAAAGCAGTCTAAATCTTTCACGGCTATTGTTAATTCCGTGACTGGTTTTTTTGATACTATTAATGTCAAAACCTTCTCCGTTATCTTCGATAGTGAGGATATATGATTCATCATCTTCTTCCGCGGATATGATGATATGACCACTTTCTTTTTCATTTACCTTGGAATATTTGACAATGTTTTCAACTAGAGGTTGTAAAGAAAAATAAGGCACAAGGAAATCGCTCCCAGTGATGTTATAAATAATCTGATATGGTTTATTATGTTTGAGGTTTTCTAATTCTATATAATTGTTCACATTTTTCAGTTCCACATCCAAAGTGACAATATCTGAATCCGCCGCTGCGACATAATCACGAAGGTTTGAAGAGAATAGATCAAGTGCTTTTGCCCCTAAGTCATGACTATCTTCATATAGCATCTTAATAGTATTCAAAGAATTAAAAATATAATGGGGGTTGATTTGATGGTTGAGGACATTTGTTTGCAGTTCCTTAAGTCTCTTCTCAAATTCCTCCTTTTCATATGCTTTTTTGCTGACATTAATGGTGTAATTTAAATATATAAGGATATAGATGAACATGATCAATAATGAGACGATTGAATCCACTCCCCTATAAAATATTTTTCCATCTGATAGTCGCGAAATAATCTCGATTATTTGAGCATTAAAGAGCAAATAAACAATGGTATAGGTGGCAACGAATGGGAAATCGTACTTCTTAGTATTGCTCACATAAGCAGAAATATAAAAGAGCAGAAATAGGAAATATACCATAGTCAATATTCTTGAAATCAGTTCAAAGTGAAAGAAATAGGACACGATGTAGAAGGTTATGATTACAAATAATATGATGATGGATGAATTCCTTTGCACCTTATTATATGGTATTTGATAAGCAGAAATTAAAAATAAAGCGCAGGAGAGCATCGTTCCAACAAAGAATACATAATGGAAGATATCGATATATTCCCAGTTAATATAAATAAAATCGCAAGAAGTAACAAGCATCCCAATAAGGGATAGAGACATAAAGAACGTATACCACGATGAAGTCTTGTCGATAAAGTTAGAGATGAATTCGAGGGTCGTTATCACCGCTAAAATCGCTAACGCAGTAAATAATAAAATAGTCAAATAAGTGTCGATGTTTTCTTTATTCCCAATAGAAAATACATTGGACAAAACAAAATATAAATACACCACAATAGTAAATACTAATAACAATGGGATAAAGAAATTACGTAGACGTTTTTTGACCATATATTTTTGTAAAATAACTGGTTAATGAGGACCGATGTATAATTTTAGAAAAGACTAATCTTTTAAAATTAAGATGAGGAGATTAGCAAAGGCTAAAGCGAAACAACCAATCATCGAAATCGCAACGATCATATTTAAAACTGAAACCGCTCCAACAGGCATATTATTCATGTTCCAGAAGACGAACATTAAGTATACGAAAATCGCGACGACAGTGAGTACGAAGACGATGATTGTCAACACTTTAGTAAGAGTGTCTTCTAAATAATTTGTCGCAAATAAGCAGATATCACATACGGCAAATAATTCAAATGCTATTAAAGCAAGTTCGATGAAGAGGAAAACATAATAAGGTATTTGTTCCGCCATAGCAGAAACAAGAATAAAATCAGCAACCGAGCCGATAATAACAAATAGACTCGCGCCATAGACGTTTTTCACATCCCCGTTGGCTTCTTCCCCGAAGAAATAAAGTAGCGCTCCGACAAAAAGCAATACATCGGCTGTAATTCTAACAAACACAATTGGTGTACCAAGATTGATAAATAAACCCAATACCAATGTTACGAGACGCGTCAATAAGCCGATAAGCATAATCGTTCTCGCACTAGCAGCCAATGATCCAAAAAATTTACTCATGATTAAAACCTCCTAGTTAATGTCTCATGATCGCTGTGATGATACAGCATATAATTTTTAAAATAAGTAAGATGATGAAGGTAATCGCCGCAAATAATGCAAATAAGATAGCGACGATACCGATGTTGAAATATAAAGAGATCGGACTAGCGATGTAATAATATTTGACCGGGGAATAAAATACATAATTGCTCACATTATTCCACTGTCCTTTCGCATGTGATTCCATATCGCTAGCTAATCCATTTACAGAATCTTTAAAAGATAGCCAATAATCATTAATCTCACTACCCATATTTTTGAAATATGAATATGTTGATATCTTTAAAGCACTGAATAAGTTATTTCTCATCATATTTTGATGGAGATATTTCATTCCAAAACCAAAACTGATGAAAAGAGAGATGACCATCGATACCATTACCATAAGGGCGAAAACAAAGGCGATTGCAAAGATGATGGCGACCATCAACAAATATTGCACTAAACCAATGAAGATGATGAAGATGATACCGATGAGAATGATGAACAAAGAGAGGAAAAGCATGAAGAATTTCGCCGGGTTAGTGAAGCGATAAATCTTTTGACGGTTATATAAATTATCCGCATGTCTTAAGTTTTCCGTAAAAGCTTCTTTGCTCGCATCGAGGATATTTTTATTCCAAATGAGATAGAATTCTTTTAAATCCCTTGGGGTTCTGCCGTTATTTTTTAAACAATTAACGAAGGCACGAATATATAAGACAAGTGCGTAAATTAAACCCACTACTCCAGCGATGATACCGATGATGCCAAGAAAGATAAGGCCGATGTATATCGTTAGAACAAGGATGAAAGCCGCGATGACTAAAGCAGTCATTATCGCCGCGAATACTTCTCCTGGTTCATATTTTTTTACAACGTAATATGCCATGTCTCCTCCTTTCTAATAATCTAATGTAAGTTTTAGCTGTTTCCCGTTTTTAATATAGGAAACGGATCTGATATTGATCCTAAGATTAGACGCAACCATCTTTACGCTTGAAGCTAGATTAGTATCAAATTGTTTTTCGCTGATTTCGATGTTGAGATAGAAACACATTTCTTTCTCTTTGCTATTAATCTTCTCTATGAGTTGGTTACGCAGTTCATAAAACGAACTTATTTCGGTAAGAAGCGCATTCTTATCTTTTGATAAATTGCTTAATCTTTCTAAGGAGTCATCATCGCATTTCGGCCATGATGGCTTTAAGAGGTGATCATTAGCAAATGCATTATCAGAATAAAATGCATATTGGTAAGAATAAGGCTTCTTCCCTTTTTGGTTATGCCCAATGCCATAAGTTGCATCGAGGTGATAATAATGGTTATTGATTTTTACAATATTCCATGAATGCGGAGATATCGTGCCGTTTACTTTGGCATTGCTATTAACGATAATGCAGTATAGTCCGACACTATCGGCCAACATTTTATAGGCGGCGGATATCCCGCTACATTGGGCTTTATGATAATAAAGTGCGCTAATCGCGTTTTGGTTAAGGATGTTATTGATCTGATAATCGACATTATCGACAAGATAATCGAAGATCATCATATGTTGTTCTAATTCTCCTTTACCTTGACACTCCATTTTTATATTCGTGAGGACCTTGCTGATTTCACGATCAATCAAATGTTGTTCATGAACGTAATTTTCTTTATAGATAAGGGTAATATTTTGATTGATTCCCATTCCCCTACAACTACACGAAACTTGTGGTTGAACATAATATAATTCGGGGTGATCGCTGATTACGCTTTGGAAAATGTCGCTTACTTTTTGATTATCAATACGGGACAGTTCACATTGTTTTTTATGCTGCAGCAAACTTTTATAAATCGTTTGATAAGCTAACTGTTCTTCCTTAGAAAGAATTTTAGAAAAGTAATAAGCATCTTCCTTCATATAATTAATCGACTAAAGAGATGATTTCGTTCTCGTCAAAGGCAATACCTTTTCCTTTACCGTTCATCACCCAGGCGAGGGCTCTAGCTGCGTTTTTGGAATAAAGTTTTCCATTTCCATCATCCGCTAAAGCAGTACAAGCAAAGAATTGGATGTTTTTAAACTTCGCTTTGAGGGTGTTAACAAAGTTATCTTCTCCATATTCACGTAAGAAGTTCTCGCAGATTGCATTTTCGGCTTCTAGGAAAGTTGCCTTATGAGATGCGCGATATTCTTCGTTTCCACTATCGCCAATCTTTTCATCTAAACCAGGTAAATCAAGTTTTGTGAAGACGACCGCACAATCTTTAGTAATTTTTTCTTTAGAATTAAGGTTTGATAAGCTATCGACAGTCGTGACGAGCATATCGAGTACTTCGTCTAAACTCATAGAAGAACCGTTAAAGCTAGAAATATCGTTTTTCTTTTCCACTTCTTTACGATATTCCTTGATGGAAAGTGGATCGATGATGACGATATAACCTTGTGAGTTTGCATATCCGATTTGACGTTTAAGCGTTTCTTTATCCGCATAAGCTTCGCCTCCGATATCACAAAGAGAGATTTCATTTTTGACGGCTTGTTTATCTTTCGCCCAGTTGAAACGGTAGAAAGTTAAAGCCATATTGTTGGTCTTAGCGGGGAAAGCACCATTTTCAATTCCTTGAATATTGTTTTCATATTCCATTGTTCCCTCATCTTCATAATCGAAGTTATATCCAAGCTTCCCAGCATTTTTGCTTAAAGAATAAATGGACATATTGACGAAACAAGTCTTACCAGAAGATGGTCCACCAATGAGTGGGAAAGTCACTGCGACATGAGCGCCACCACTGGTCAAATCAAATTGACAGTGAGGACAAATCGCATTGAGTTTTTGTCGACCATTTAAGAAAGTAGTCGGTAACTGATTTCCACATTCACAAGTACGTTTTAAAATACCATATTTTGAAGGGATGAGTTTGGTATGCACTCTACCACAACTACAACGGTAATATGGGAGAGAAATTCTTTCTTGACAGTTAGAACAGTGAGAGACGATACCATGCATCTTTCGATAGACGAAGTCGAGGAACCACACGACAGTAAATCCGATGTAGACAATACCCATAAAGATAGAGACGATCAAAGTATGGATAATCGTACAGACGAGGACGATAACAGTCGCAAAAACGCTGGTGATAATCGCTTGAACGGTGAAGGCAATAGTTCGAATGAGACTAGTGATTAATCCACCGAAACTGAAATGGTGTATAATTCCCGCCCAAATATCGATAAAGCGCAAGAAGAGGTTATATTCAATCTTTCCAAGATTAATGAAAGCACCGAAAATAGTCTCAAAAAGAGAATACCATCCGGGACCGAAAAAATAATTAATTCTTGCTGGTTGTTTTTCCATAATAATATTCCTCCTTAAGCCCCAAAAGTGTTTTCCGCTAATGAATGGATGTAGGCCGCAAAGGCGTCAACAATACCAAACATAATGCCCATCACTACCTGGTAAACTGCAAAGATGATTACCAAGACAACAAAGACGAATGCCACTAGAGATACAATCACCAAAATCGTCCAGCTCGTGACCACGAAGTATGAGATTGCAATAGAAGCGAAGAAAGCTGTTTTAATAATGCACCAGAAAGTGTGCAAGGAGAAAAACGAATCGTTATCTGACCATGTATCTCCGATGATTGCAAAACAGTTCATTGCATGTTCAAACATTCTTTTGAATGAACCGACGATCAATATTCCGATGATGCCAAAAGCTTTATGGAATACGAAATCTTCAAATACGTTAGATTTAATGTTAGCCATATTATTCCTCCATATTAAAGATTGCCAATTCCTAGAACATCAGTGATAAAGGCTTGGATGATGAAGAAGATTCCACGATAAAATCCCCATACAGCCCCGATCATAATGCTAGCGGCGAGAACTCCTGCAAAAAGAAACGGACTTGCAAAGATGATTCCCACACCTAGTAAAAAACCAATAATAGATAGCATAGTATCTCCTCCTTTTATTTCTTCTTGTGGAAAAGATTATTCCAGAATCCACTTTTTTTCTCTTCCACTTCATTGGTTTGTTTTTGTGTATTATTAACATCAGCGTTACTGCTGGTGCTACTTCCTTTTTGTTGAGGCTCAATTTTTATTTCCTCAAAATTTGGATTATTATTCATTAACGGTGGCTTACTATTCGTTGGAGTTGGTAAAGGCACTATGCCGTTAAGTTCATCCGCTAATCTTTTTAATTCAGGATAATATTGACCTTCTTTATCTTGCCTGACTTCTTTAGTAAGATATTTTGCTAATCCCTTCTTGTCTTTTGGAGTCATATTAGAAGAGAGTTTCTTATAAATTTTATCCGCGATAGGAGAGAATGTATCTCCGCGTTTGCTGGCCAAATAGAGAATTACATAATATTTATCTGCATCAATTTTCTCTAAGTTAGAAAGGTTGTATAAATCATTCACCATGTTTTCCTGGTCCGCATAAGGGGCGCAGATATTATTAAATAAGGTCGCATCATTACTAAATGAAACGGTTTTATATTTTAATAAGGTCGTAACTAAAGAACGGAGATAAGTTCTCGCGAAGAGGAATTTACGATTATTATCATCAACACCATTAAAGATGGAAGCATATAAATTCTTATCCATGAGACGTTGACGCATCATCACCTCTTTTAAAGATAGTAATTCTTCTGCAAATAATTTAACTTCCACGTTACTGCTCACAGCGCCGAGACGTTTTAAGGCATTGAATTCATTTTTATAACGAGCTAAATCACCACCCGCGATTTTCTCTAAACTACTTAAAAGAGCAGAATAGATCGCTTTATCTTCATCTTTAACTCCTTGTGTAGTGAAAATATTTAACCAATAAGAAATATCATTTGGCTGAATTGCAACGAGCAAATAACCTTTAAAGGCTTTGATGAATAAACCTTCTTCATCATCATCTTTTAGATAATATTTCTCATAGTATGATTTAAGGGATTCGTTGGTGCGGCGAGGGGCAGAAGCAAAATCATCTTTTTCAATCTTTTTAACGATGTTTTTGATGTCGTCGCGTTTAAATAACTCATCATCAATTCTTTGATATCTATTAATATCACTCTTAATGAAATTAGAATAAGCGGTATATGCTTCCTTTTTATCACTATGGCAGATGAGTAGCTTATATAGCCTATTTGCAATATAATTGATATCGTTTATATCTTTTAGATAAAGGAGATATTCTTGGTGAGATTTAATGTCGATCTTATCCACGATTTTCTTATATAAATCACTCTTAAAAGTTACTAAATATGGACTAATAACATTAACGATATATGCCATGAATTGTTTATCGTTATTGTTATAACTTTCTTCACATATTTTCATCATGAGGTCATAGAGCACTTCTTTGTCTTTATCGATGTTATATGAAGAATCACTAAATAAAGAATCAAGATAAAGAGCGAGCAAAGCATGATTATTTCTATTCTTATTTAATAATTCTTTACCTTCTCCACTTAATGGATATAGACGCGCGAATTCTTTATATATATTAGAATATTTATTTTTAGTTTCATTGATAAAGGCATTCTCATTTTGATTAGAAGACTGCAGATATGGATCAAAGATAAAATGAACATATTTTTCTTTATCCGCTTCGCTGAGAAGAGGATAGAGGAATCTTTCCATCGCCAAAGTGGCTTCACCTTTAGGATATTTTCCACTTATGACATTATTAAAGGCATCCGGAATGAAACGAGATAAATTAGTCCCCCTGGAATAGACATTGAGAAGTTCAAGAGCTTCATTAACATCATAATTATCTAGGCCATTCTTCTCGAGTTCATTGATGCGCACCGCCATATGATTATCCACACTATATGTGTTTTTGATGCGCTCAATGGTTGCTACAAAAGTCATCGCAGAATAGATATCTTTTTCGAGATATTTTTCTTCTTGATCGACCAATTCATCAACAGTAAGATTTTGAGTGAACTGGTTATTTGGAATATCCACTACCACGCTCGTCAATAATTTTTGTTGGAGTTTCATTCTCGAAGAAGAACCAGTAATGAATTGAATGCGATATTTTGAACCTTCTGGTAAACCGAGTTTTACATTATTATCATCATAAGAATAAGTATTGAAGAATATTTGTTCTGCTTCTTCGGGAGATAATAATAAAGAAATCGCGGAAATCCATAGACGTGCATTTTCTAATTTATCATTGATAAAAATCGGTTGTTTATTATTTTTATCCTTTAAAATGGTGACAATTTTTTTAATATGTTCTTTACGATTATCACTATTTAAGAACGCAGTAATTTCACTTTGTGAAAAACTTGCGGATGTTTCAACATCAATAGACGGTAATGGAGCGGGATTTTTAGCTGTCCATTCTTCAAGAGTTAAATCATGGCGGAATATGCTTGATCCCATATAGAGAATCGGAAATTTTTCGACTTTATCCATAACTAGAGCGTGAATTAAATAGTTCCCCGTTCTCCCACTTGGAGTAAAGCCTTTAAATTCTGGTCCGATATAGCCAGATTCCGCTAAACAGTATTTTCCACTTGGAAGTTTGAAATAAGCAAAATTACGTGGACATACACCTTCGATATCTTTCATATCAACAGGGTTCCAGGTCATGTTATTTAAAGACCTACGCATATCAGAAAGCATCGGTACCGCTGGATATTGCATAAGCAAGAAAATCACTTTCGCATCATCTTGAGAAATATCAGAAGACATCGAATAAACGGCGTAACCACCATTAGGTGAGTTCTTATAGGAAGTATAAAGATATTGACTTACTTTCATCACACCTTCTCCTTTCTTACAACTTCTTGGTTGTCGTGACAAATTTGTATTGGGCTAAAATCCAAATTAATGGGTCGAGGATATTTTTAGGTTTTGGACCTTCTTCTGGAAGTTGTTCGAATTCATCGGGAGCTGTTCCAAGAGCGCTGCAAGCGAAAAAGCCAACTTTAGTAAAAGCTTTGAGTCCTTGCGTTAATTCCCCGTCTCCTTCAAAGAAGTTGCCAAGTAGTCCATCCATATCAATCTGACATGATTCGAAATGGCTCTTGATGAAAGTTCCATATTTTTCATGTGGTGAAACATCATAGATTGCCATCGTATCATCGATCAAACCATATTTTTCTAAAACGTCCATCTTCGTGAAGACGAGAGCGATTGGAATATCGATGTTTCCACGGATGTTAGTTTTTCTTCTAATCTGCTCCACAATATTGGATAAAACAGTTTCAATGTCTGTATTTTTCTGTGGTAAAGATACTCCTTTGGCCGCTAATACCTTACGAATTGACGGGACCTGTAATGGGTCGAGGAGGAGGATGATACCTTTGGAGTTAGCGATATATTGGTTATAAACATCCATCGAGTTTGAAGAATCTAAGTTTTCACCTGCGGTATCATAGAAAGTCAAAGTGACGATGTTTTTAATGTTATTTTTCTTATCCATAAAACGGAGAGGGAAAATGAGAGGTGGGGTTTCACCGGCGTCAGTCGCAGTGATGACTTGATGGGCCTCATATAAGGGCTCCCCGTAGAATTGGTTATAATGGTTTTTGCTCTCTTCATCCGCGGAGATTGCTAAAGAACAATTGAAGCGAAGAGACATTTTCTTTCTAATTTCGTGAATTAAAACACCGATGTAATTACTTTTACCAGTAGCTTTCGCTCCTAATAAAGCAATCGGTAAAGATATTTCATTTAAAAAATCACGTGGAATTGCGCGTTGAATATGTGGACAAAGAATAGTCTTAGACGCGTGGTTGCAGTTCATGCAGCGACGCACATCCTTTGGATTGACACTACTATCGGGATTTCTCTGCACTTTGTTTGGGCACGGTGCAGTCGTATCGCCAGCGATGTTATAAGAACACAAAACTTTGCATTCTTCTAGAGTGTGCTCGTTATAACAGTACGGACAAGTAAATCTATTAGCCATAAGAACCTCCTATAATTTTTCTTGTCTTCTAAGCTTCACATAGCAACCATTTTCACTTTTCACAAAGAGAGCGAATTTAGCTCCAAGCGGTAAAGGTGGGCAAGTGAAGGAGAGTGAACCTTTATACTTCTTTCCTATAAATCCTTTTTTCAAAGTAATAGCAGGGAAGGAAGTTAGTTCATCACCAGAATTTTTATCTAGCGGTAATTTACGATCATGATAACGGAGAGTAGTTTCAGGAACTGTAGCCTCGTGATCACATTCAAAACTCACCGTTAATTTACAAGATTTCCCTACCACCCCAGGGTGATCGATAGCAAAGAACACCACTTCTCTAGTACGAGGAGTGATCACATCATCAATATGAGTAGCGCGGGAATATATTTTGTTGCCACCCACCACTAATTCCGAGAATAAAGAGATGTAGTGGCTAACATTTTTCTTTAAAGGTAATTTAAAGCCATCTTGACTTAAGAAATCGCTTGGTTTTCCTTCATAGACATCGTCAGCTTCTTCTAGAAAATCGTTGACAAAATGGGAGTTACTAACTTTGACATAGATTTTTGAAGCGGATTGGTTCGGAGTTCCTTTGATAATCAAAGTATTTTCTGTCTCTTCATAAGAAAGTCCATCGATACCAGTGATAGTATTGACGGGAATCGGCTCGCTGATGATGAATAATTGGTCATTAGCGATGTAAGGATAAACGAAACCGACAGATCCGACAGGAAGAGTGAATATCTTATTGCCGTTATTATCTTTTTTAATGTCGATGAATGATAAGCCATTAATCATCTTGGCTTGTTCGCTGATCTTGGTAATTACATTAGTGATAATCGAACTAGATTTTGCATTAGCGAATAATAATTTTGCATTTCCTGTATCATTTTCATCAAAAGAAATATTAAATGCACTATCGCTTATCTGATTAACTTTCACATTTTTAAGTGGGGAAAGAGCGCTGAAAGTTGTAAATACTTGTTTGCTGCCTCTCGAAGAGATGATTCGACCGTTATTTTCATAATTAACGATGATCAAATAACCGACACTCTGCGCCGTTGGTGAATCAGTGAAACCTTTTAAAGTTGCTTCTACTTTACGAGCACTAGTTTTGCTGATTGGAGCAATAGCGTTATCGGAACAATATACTTCGATGGATTTAGCGTTAGCAGGGGCGCTATAAGAGACCTTGATAATATTTGGCTCCATCGATTGGACAACGTTATTCACTTCTTGGAAAAGCACAACCGGGCTCATCGCTTTGGTGAGAGAAGAATTAACATCTGCACGCGTTGCAAAAACAGCATAATAATATTGCACCGCACTCACCACACCGCTATCATCAAAGAAATTTAATGAAAGATTATTGATAACAATCTCGCCATCGGTTGCCGATGTCGGCGCACTACCGATTTTCTTGATGACGGTATATAGATTCCCATCTGCATCTTTTCCAACATCCCATTCGATACGAACAAATTTATTATCGTTGACCATAACCTTAAGGTTACTTGGCGCATTAGGCGGATATTTGCTCATGAAGGCTTTCGCATCAGAATAGTCAGAGCAAATCTCTAATGAAGCGATGGCGCATTTGATTGCCTCACTGATGCGACCACCATTCACAAAAGTGCGGGCTTTATTAATTTCTGCATTCGCCTTCGCGATATTATTCTTGATGTCGAGAATGAGATCGTCAGTGACTTTGCCGTTATATGTTAAATATTTATTTTTTAAGGCAATCGCTAAAGAAAGAGCTCGCATGAAGCATTTTTTGACAATTGCTTCATCGATGGTTTTAAGTTCTTCTTTATAAGCTGCCCCTAATGTTTCTTCTTCTTTTTTACGTTTTTCAATTTCTTGAGTGGCTTTATTAATCTTGCTTGCCACTTTACTACCCGCGAAATCTGGTTCGGGGACGCATGAACGTATAGAGCTGATCGCCGCATTGGCTTTCGCCTCATCATAAGCGACAGATAGTAGTTCTTTATCTAATAAAGCGGAAGCTTGATCGAATAATTTTTTATTGTTGTAATTAGCTTTACATGTTGGACATGTCTGACTCTTCTTGGTGAAAGCCATCTTTGAACCACAGTTCCAACATGAAACTTCAAGAGGGCGACCACAATGTGGACAAACTGTCGCGCCTACTTCATAGATTTTTCCACAATCATCGTATGGACAAATCTCGAGATGTTTGATACCAAGTTGGCCTTTGACACTATCCGCATCATCACCGCCACTTACCATCAAATTGTAATATTTTAATCCCGCGCCAAGCATCTCTTCCACTTCGTTGATTGGAAGTTTGGTACGCGATTGAATGATCGTCGCAAAATCATAATATTCTTTTAAAGTGATATCTTTTGCGCCATAAGATTTGCGGAGTCTAAAATTCCCCCACACTTCGTCTTTAAGCATGATATAAAAATCATATTGTTGACGAGTTTTCTTGTCTTTTAAAAGAATACTTTTTACAAGACCACAAATAGTATTAGCGGTCTGTTTGACCTTAAGATCACTTTTCTTATTCGCTTCCTGATATACCCTTTGTTGAGCAGCATCGATTTCAGATTCGCTTGCGCTATTAGCGATGCCGAGGAATTCATACATATCTTTCTTTGCCGGAGGAGTTGCTAAAATATCGCTGACCTTATCGAAGTCACTAAGCGGAATCACATTTGTAATATTATCGATATATTTTACGGCTTTATTAGAATTGAATTTATTGAAACAATCTTCTAATTCTGGGAACGTAAAATATTTCATCGTCTTATTGACGGTGTTGCATAAATCTTGTAATTCACTGCGGTAAATGATGCCATTACTCTTCACTTTTGAAGAGATGATTTGCATGACATCATCAAGTTTGAAGTGCTTTGCTCTTTCAGCTTCTTCCTTCTTTTTTGCGGGATCTTTGAGCAAGGTTTCTTCAATATCTGAACGAAGTTCTATTAAGCGACGAGAAACGATGTCACCGCTTGTATTGCCACATGCCGAGGCGATGGCTTTAGTAATTTCGTTAGCGTTATTTGCATCGATACCAAGTTTGCATGCGATGAAATAATTATATTTAGGATTCTTAAGCTCCTCTGGTGTACGTACGCTCATATGATAAATTCCTTATATTTAAAGTAATAATTACACTGCTAAACAAGTGCTAAAAACTAATTGCCACTTGCAAGGGAAGAACCAATCGACTTGAAAGTGGTAACGAGTTGACTCAAGTCAACCTTCTTAGCACAGCCTGGGGAAGCGATTTGGTTAAGGAACGATTGATTGCTGTCGGCGACGCCTACCGCATATATCGTTGCTCCTTTATTTTTCACATCATTCGCGGAGTTTTTCGCTACTTCTGGTTCCCACCATTCGCCATCTGTTAAAACGATGATAATCTCTGTGCCAGCTTGCACTGATCCCCCGCCACCGAAGGCGCTTTTAAGAGAAAATTTTGGTTTAGCCCCACCACTCGTATTCATTCTGTAATACCTTAAGTAATGGTTGAATGGGTCCGCGCTTGTGCCACCATCAGCATCTAATGCATTAACCGCCGACATGATACGTGATTTATTTTGTTCATGATCTAACACCATTTGACAATTTTCATTGAAGGAAATGAGTGAAACATGGGTGAAAGATAAATCTATTTGATTTACAAATTCTTCGACAGCTTGAACCGCCGCTCTGATACCAGACCCATACATAGAACCAGAAATATCGATCATGAATGTAACATCAAATACCGGTTTACGGCTCTCAGCTTTCTCTTTCTTTAAACGCGCTTCAATTTCACTTAAGGATTCAGTGATTGGACACTGTTTAACATTCAAGGATTGACCGCCTTGAATCTTGGCTTTCACTTCCACGACACCGTTTTGGTTATATAGATATGAAACGACAACTTGGTTCTTTCCGCTTGGGAAACCTGTTATTTCATATTTATATAAAATATTTGCGTCATAAGGATCCTCAGTCTCGCCTTGGAGAACATAGGCTTCCATCTTTGTGCCTTGATAGGAATAACTCTTATCGAAGTCTTCTCCAACATTGGAATTTTTCTTGATGACGATGGAGTTAATTAATTTATCACTTTCATCATTTTCCCAAATCAATAAGCCTAAAGAATGGGAAGTGATATCTTTGATACTGTTATTAGACAGGGTGAAGGCTGCTGGTTTTTCTCCCCCAGAGAAATTCGCCATCCCCAAATTAACGGGATTAAGAGTCAGGGTTCCAAATTTGCATAGATGGGCTTGCATAGCTGCCCCTGCGGCGACGATAGAGTCAACTTTGTTTCCGATGATGCGTGGTTTTTTTCCGAATTCTCTTTCCACTGCTTCTGCAATCTGTGGCATTCTTGTGGAACCACCGACAAGGACGACCTCATCGAGATTCTTCCAAGAAAATCCTCCGCCAATTTCTGTGAAACACTGCTCTGTTAAAAGCATCGTTTCATTGAGTAAATTTTCTGTTGCACGATCAAAATCAGCGCGTGTTATCTCGTATTTTCCATACATTCCATCACATTGAATGGCAATATTAGTAGATGGAACATTAGTTAAGACCTTCTTGGCTTTTTCACATTTGACCATGAGCTCGTTAAAATCTTCAGGGTAGGCGGTGATATCAATGCCAAATTCGCTATTGAATTTATCGACGACAAAATCAATCAAAGCGCGATCCCAGTCTCTTCCTCCGAGTTGGTGGTTACCATTAGTGCAAAGCGGGGTGACGTTTGGTCCGACAATCTTTGCAATCGTGACGTCAAAAGTACCACCGCCAAGGTCATAAACCATGACATTTTTTGTTCCGACCCCAGTTAAACCATAAGCGATGATTGCTGCCGTTGGTTCGTTGAGTATTTTTAATACTTTAAGACCTGCTCTTTCACCGGCATGAATAGTAGCCTGTCTTTGAGCTTCATTAAAATAAGCTGGGCAAGTGATAACTGCTCCTTCAATTTCCACATCATTAGATTCTTCAATCTGTTTTTTGAGATTTTCCAGAAAAATAGCCGACAAATCTTCAGCAGAATAATCTTTTCCGTCTAAATATGCCGAATAATTTGGCTCTCCCATCTGGGACTTATAGAATGAAGCAGTGTTAGTGTTTCCACTAGCTTGTAAGTCTTTTGCTTCTTGTCCGATGAGAATTTGCCCACCTTCGATATAGACTACCGAGGGGGTAGTTTCCTCACCGATTTCATTTTTTAAAATATTTATTTTGGAGGTACCCTCATCAAAGAGAGCAACCGCCGAATAGGTCGTGCCTAAATCAATTCCAACATTAACTTTTTTCATAAGAGTACCTCGCAAAAAAATAAATAATTTTTTAAATAATTAAGCTAAAGTGAGTTTAGAAGCGACATCCATACCGACTTTATCGGCATCGCCACCTTTTCTCACTGGTTTAAGGACGTGTTTCACACCAGAATTAATTTCGATGAGAGTGAGAGTCAATTGTCCGTTCATATCAACGTCGAGTTGAATGTCAACTGGAGTGGACGCTGGAATAGCTGGTGAGAAAGCGATTGGCATATCTTCATAAAGTTCTGCACATTCGTCTGCGGCGACATCAGCATTCAAAGATTCGTTTTCCATAATCTTGAGGTTGATACTATCGACGAGATTATTACCTTCTGCGATGACAAGGCCCTGTCCACCACTGAGTTGCGCGTAGGATGCTGAGGCTGGTTTAGGTGTATCTTTAACGATGAGGTTATAATATCTTTCTTCACCGCCATTATAGTAACGGAAGCAGTAAGATTTAGTGCATAATTCAACGACCTTATTGACTGTACCATTGCTACCAGCAAATTCTGTAGAAGCTCCACTGCTTAAAGCGAATGGGCTATTTGCATCACCACCGAATGCTGCTGATTCGCTAGTTGGAGCCACTACTTCACCAGTCGCTTCATCAATAGCTAAACCACTAGCCACTAGAGCAGCACCATTAGAAACAGCCTTATCTGGATCAAACGACACTAATGGTTTGTTATACTGTGCTGTTAACCCAGCTTCGACTTGTTTCATTCTTGTCGATCCACCGACTAAGATGATTTCATCGATTTGATCGATCGTCATGCCTTTCTTAGTGAGCATATCGTCGATTAAAAGAATCGTTTGATTGAATAAGTCCGCTGTTAATTCATCAAATTTTTCTTGGGTGATTTCCACACGATATTTATTACCATCAAATGATGGAGTGACAGTTGCAGTTGGTTTAGCAGTGAGCATCTTCTTGGCTGCTTCAATCTTCTCAGAGAAGAAAGCTTTCATTTCTGGATCTTCATCTAAAACCGAACGATCAACACCGGTATTATTGCAGAATTCATCTTTGACATAATTCGCTAATGCTGCATCCCAGTCTTTACCACCGAGTTGGTGATTACCACCAGTTGTGATGACTTGGTATTTACGATCAGTGCCTTCAAAATCAAGTCTCATAACTGTACAGTCGAAAGTACCACCACCTAAGTCATAAATTAAAACTGTTTTATGAATATTTTCATTTCTGGAATTACCATAAGCGATAGCCGCCGCGGTTGGTTCATCCATGATTTTTAAGACTTTTAATGGTTGTCCATTTGCTAAAGTGACATTTTCACCAGCTAATCTAGTGGCCGCACGGGCTGCATCACCAAAGTAAGCTGGACAAGTGATGACCGCACCTTCAATTTCTTCGCCACCTAACGCTAACTCCGCATCAGCGATAAGTTTCTTTAAAATAAGGGTAGAGACGGCAGAGGCACTAT
Organism: Erysipelotrichaceae bacterium; assembly: GCA_015059105.1. Taxonomy (GTDB): domain Bacteria; phylum Bacillota_I; class Bacilli_A; order RFN20; family CAG-826; genus SIG220. The sequence continues at coordinate 48,187 of SVBB01000006.1, forward strand.
ATTCAACACCATTGACTGTTGCACGATAGTCAGGATCACCCATGTAGTTTTTAATTCTTTCTACTAAACATTCAGGATTCATCGCCCCCGCTTCTCTAGCCACGGAGCCAACAGTCACTGTTTCTCCATTTGGATCAAAGAAAACGATAGATGGAGTTGTCTTTTCTCCTTCGCTAGATTCAATGTTGACGATGTTTTGTGTTTCATCAACATAAGAAACAACTGAGTATGTTGTTCCTAAATCAATACCAACTTTTTTACCCATAAAAATTCCTTCCTTTTATTGTTGTTCGTATTTATAAACATCCACTTTACATAAGTAGATGACTTTACCGCCGTAAAGATATGTATCGGTATGTCTAAAGGCAATCGTCTTGTCGAGTTCCTCTTTATTTGTTGGAACAAATTTCAGCATACGATTAGTCTTCATGTCATAAACGTTAGAGACATCGATATCAATCTCCACTCCCAAACGTGAGAGAATATCGCTAGTTGAGGAGATGACAAAGATGAGGACATCGCTATAAAGAGATGTTTTGTTATCTTCGTTAATAGCCTCCATAGTATTCTCGATTTTCTTCTTAAGTTTGAGATAGAAATTAGTCACAATCTTGTAAGATGGGAGAAGAAGCGCATCGGCATAATTAGCATCCACACTCGCAGCAACTGCCTCCACTTCTTTATATGCTTCATCAAGCAAAGCATTATCTTTTAAGATTGCTTCTATATTTGCTTTATTCTCTTCGACAAGTTTAATGACATCATTAAGTGAATAAGCACCTTCTTCTTTCGCTTGTTCATCGCTTTCTTCAACGATGACGTTTTCAGTTTCTGGCTCTTTAACATAGTTATCCACTTTACGCATTGGGATAGTTGCTAAATCTTTACCATCGAGTAAAAATTTCTCCCCATCATATTCGATAGAGAAGTTTGCTAGCATCTCCACAAAATCATCATCGAGGTAACCGAGATACTTTTTTGTTGTTTCAATATCTGTAGAAAACTTAGCGACATTCCGCAAAGTATTTTTCGCATCCTCGCGATAGGAAATAAGACCCATGATAATTTGTTTGAGGAGAGTATAACCAAAATCTTCGCGATATTTGTTGAGCTCATTTTTCATCTTTACAATCGTTTCATCTTTAGTTTTCGCTAAGCGAATAGAATCGCGCAAAGCATTAAAATATTGTTTGAGCAAAACAACGATTTCTTCATATTTTGGTTCTGGTTCAATTGGTTTTTCTTGGGCAGGTTCTTCGTTAACAATTTCTTCATTAACTGGCTCTGCTTCTAGAGGTGTCTCTTCAATAACGATCTCTATTTTCTCTTCAGGATTTGCTTCTACCGGCTGTTCTTTCTTTTCCTCAATAACAGGCTTTTCTTCCTCGTTAGAAGACTCATCATTAATTGGTTCAATCACAATCTTGTCTAAATCAAAAACTGATATTGTCACAATATAAACCCCCTTTACTTTTATAGTAAAAATAGCATCATAAGTGCTAAAAAAGCGCTATAGTGTAAAGTCCTTTTAAAAAAATTATTTAAGGCTTTTTGAGTTAGTTAATACTACTTTTGGAGTAATAAATATTAACCTTAGTTAACTTAGACACGGGTTTGAACAAGGCTCTGTAACTTTTTATAATTTTTTATAGAAGCGAGGGTATAGCCATGATGAATAAATCAAAAAAAAGAAAACAAAGAAGTGTCACCATCGTGTTAACAGAAGCATGCAATTTACGCTGTACATATTGTTATGAATCATTCAAAACACCACACAAGATGACACTCGAAATGGCTAAATCCATCGTCGATAAAGAGATGGCAAACTCCCAGAATTATGACTATATTCAATTCGACCTTTTCGGTGGTGAACCCTTCTTAGCGTTTGATGTTATCAAACCACTCGTAGAATATGCAGAAGAAAAAGGCTATACAAAAAAGTGCTTCTTCTTCCCAACTTCTAACGGCACATTGATACATGGAGAAATCCAAGACTGGTTAGTCGCTCATAAAGATTCTATCTGGGTAGGACTAAGTCTAGATGGGACGAAAGAGATGCATGACACAAATCGTGACAATTCTTTTGATTTAATCGATTTAGACTTCTTCGCGAAGAACTACCCCACTCAAGATATCAAAATGACCATTTCTAAAGAGAGCCTTCCACATCTCGCTGAAGGGGTGATTTTTTGCCACGATAAAGGATTCGGCGTTTCCTGTAACCTCGCCTATAACATTGACTGGTCAGATAAAGAAAACGAAGAAATTCTTAAACGTGAATTATCAAAACTGATAGATTTCTATCTCGAACATCCAAATTATAATCCTTGCTCCATATTAGCAGGTTCAATCCTCGGGGTAGTTCGCGATGAGAGCAAACCTTTAAAACGTCAATGTGGATCTGGCCTCACAATGGTGGCTTATGAAATCGATGGAAAACGTTATCCATGTCAATTCTTCATGCCGACATCAATCGGCAAAGAAAAAGCACGAGAAATAGGTAAAATTGATCTCCCTGAGTTTACCACTGATGACATGCTTGATAAAAAATGTCGAAACTGCGTTGCTAAGCAAATATGCATGATTTGTTATGGGGCTAACTACGCGGCAACCGGATCACCTTTCTCCCGCGACGAAAACACATGCGAACTAAATAAAATCATTTTTAAAGCCAGATCATATTTCTACGCTATGCAGTGGAAAAAAGGCTATCTCAAAGATATGCCAAAAAGAGAATTAAATCGTCTATTAAAAGCTATAAAAATCATACAGACAGAACTATAAGAAAGGAGGATGTTAAATATGTTCGTTTTGACTAATGAGCTCTTAGCCGAAATCGAAAGCTCTATCATCGAAGAGGAAATAGATCTCTCCGTAGAAGCAGAGCCAGATTGCTACACTTGCCAAGATGCATGCCATAGAGAATGCTCAGGCAACTGCGGTGGTCCACAAAAATCTGGTCAACCATAGGGACGATGTCAATAAAAAAGGCAGTTCTCAACGTAGAATCCGCCTTTTTTTGTCCTTTGTTATACATGATACTCTTCTTCGTATCCACAATCTTTGCAGCGCATTTTAATGATGAATTTCTTCTTGCCTGACATCCCTCCGATAATCGTGCCAGGAGTCCCAAATAATGCGGTTCCCACTACTGCTTTACCAACGCTGAAACCTTCGCGATATTTCGTTTTAGAAACAACACGATAATTCTTGCTTTTGCAGCTTGGGCATTTGCTAGGAATTCTTGCCATATAATAACTCTACTTTCTTATAATATTGAGGGTCGCAGGAAAAGGACACTGACTCAAAACGTTATTGAATGCTTTTTCAACTTTAGCTGATAAATTATTAAACACTTTATCTTCTTCGTCTAAATCGTTAGCTTTTCCTGATCCCGTCCAGACTTTTGGAGTGATCTCTACATTAACATTAGGCAACGAAACATCAACCACGACCTTAGCTTGGTAATTGTTAATTCTTTTAATCGCCCGTTTAAACTGATTTTCCCAATAAGCCTCATCTTGAGTGGAACTACTCGGTGGTTTTGGATGTCCAAAACGAATTGGTTTATGCGATGTTCCCCCATTAGAACTGCTGCTATTAGCCTTGTGTCTAATTCGAATCTCTTTATAGCCCATCACTAAGCAAGAGACTGCAACTATTAGAAGTATGATTCCAAATATAATGCCTGCCGGACTCCCATTAGAAAAAAGAGAAACACCGACGGCAAAGGCTATTATTCCAATAACTAAAAATAATATTGGTTTAAGGTTGTTTTTCATGTTTTTTCCACAAAATATTATACAAAACCCTACTTTTTTTGAAAGATGTATTACGACTTAAAAACCCAATAATATCCTTAGCATTAAGCTACTGCAATTATTATTTTTTACAGATATTTCTGCTCAAGCGCTTTTCTAGCGTACATCTTGCTATTATAAGTTCATCAATTAGGAGACTATAGTAATGGCAAGAGCAGACAAATATTCAAACAATATTATTACTGTGGAAGGAACAGGAGAAAAAGTTAAAGTCAGCGAACTTTTGAAAGTTGATGGAAAACACATTATTGTTACCCTTGATTTAAGATACTTCATCGAAGAAGGCTTCTTAAAATACAAGTATAGAGAAGTAACTGATCCTGTCTTTAAAGATAAATGTTTCAAGGCATTAGAAGAAAAGCTTAACAGAATTAAAAAATTATTAGGATAGGAGACCATATGACAGAAGATAACGATATCGTCACATTACTTTCAAATGATGGCGAAGAAATAGATTTCACGCAGATTGCTGGCATCAACTATAAAGGAAAATTCTACGCTATTTTGCAACCAGTAGAACTCCTTGAAGGAATGGACGATGATGAAGCTCTCGTCTTCAGGGTGAAGCAAAGCTGGAAAGGCGAAGATAAATTTGAGATCGTAACCGATGATGAAATAATCGATGCCGTATTCAAAGAATATAATCGCCTTCTTACTGAAGCAATAAAGTAAAGGTGTGCTAAAATAGTAATTACTATAAAGAATTTTCAAATACTAATGACCAGTCATATTCTGGCATTAATGGCGAACCATCGTATTCGTTTTTGCTGTCGATTACATCATAATAGTCGCAATCAAGGTTAGAGATGTCGAGGAATGCTTCCCCTCTTCTATAGGTAATCGCATCATAATTGATGCTCTTAAAATATTTTCTTAGTTTCATGATTACATTGCGGTAAGAATCTTTTGATTTTTCAACATCTTTATCAGGCCATAAATAAGTGATAGCTTTTTCCATCGTTAGTGATTTACCTCTTAATATGACGAGCAAAGCGAAATATTCTTTGGCTTTCTTAGAAGGGAAATCGAGATGTTTATCGTCATAATAACAATCAAAGCAGTGAAAACAAGAGACCTTCATTCTGTGTTTTTTCTTCTCGTTGATTGCTTTGATTTCATCTTCGTAGCTATAAGCAGTGCTAGTTCTCGCGAGTAAAAAATGGAAATAAACAAGAATATAAGAGATGGTCACCACCATATGAAGCAAGATATCAATTCCAAAGAAGTTATATTCTTGAGCAAAGAAAATATCAAGTACGAATGAAATCATCACGATGATAACCATGATTGAAGTCATGTATCCAGGAAGGGTGTTATCATTCCCCCTCATTTTAAACATATAGTAAATATCAAATCCAACAGAGTAATCGCTTGAATGATGACCACTACCATGGTCCCAACGAATATATGAAGGCCTGCAAATACACCGTGTACAACTGTCGTTATTAATAAAACAGTCAAATGATATTTATGAAAACTTTTCTTAACATAATCACGTTCAAAAAATAGAAACATGAAATAAGTAAAGCAAACCATGAACAAGTTATGAAAAATAAGCATGATTTTCGCGACTACTTCATAAGGTAAACTTCCACCAAAGAATTCAATGCTTAAGAATGTATTTGCAGAAGTGATATAAGAAAGGAACAAGAAAATCGTCGCATAAACAGTGTAGATGCATTTCGTACGATCAAACTTCGTTGAAACAATCTCTGCAACCACTAATATTAATAACATCACAACGTTATAAATATTGATACCAAAAGCAAAGGCACGATATCCTGGATTAAGCGATAATTTAAAAATACAAACAAAAATACCTAATAACAAAATCGCAGCACTCAATAATGCGATTATCAATAGTTTCTTCTTTTCTGTATAAGGCATTGCAATAATATTTTATAGTAAAAATATCGTTCTCACTCAATAGAAAAATAACTGCGGGTGTTACATTTGTTCATAAAACAATTATCAATAACGTAACGTTATTACTTTTTGTATAAATTTTCTAAAAAATTGTAGTTTTGCTACATTTTTTTGCAAATGCACATTTTTTAATATTACCTCCCCCATAATAAAAAACCGCCTTAAATTAGCTAAAACGGTTTCAATATTTTAAGCTTATTTCTTAAGCATTAAAGGAATTAATGAAGAGATTAACCCGTAGGTCGTTGTTGGGAATGAGAATATCATCTTTGATAAATCTCTCGCCTTCAATTTTTGATTGATGATAATCGTTAATAAGTCGAGATATTCTCCTGCACGGTTTGATAACATTGAAGCACCAACAAGTTCCTTTTTATTGTTGAAGATAAAGGTGATATGTTCATCGACTTCGTTTGCGTTAGCCCACGCCATCGTCTTACCGATTTCCACTTCTTCAACGCGGTAGCCAAGCTTCTTTGCTTCTTCGATAGAAACACCAACTTGACCGATGCGTGGTAATGTGAAGACGAGGTTTGGAACTACCGGATAGTTGATTTTTCTTTTTAATGGAGCTGGTAAGAGAATATCAAGGGCGATGTAGTTGGATTCAAACTCCGCAGTTGGGGTGAGCTTTGGAATGGATTTATCGATGACATCACCAGAAGCATAGATGTTTTTCACACTAGTTCTTAAGTGGCTATCAACCTTAATTCCACGAGCAGAATATTCAATGCCTAAGGCTTCTAAGTTAAGACCTTCCGCATTTGCTTTTCTACCAACTGCGACGAGGACGTAATTAGATTTGATTTCATCGCCTTCGCTTGTCTTTAAGATATATTCACCTTCTTTCACTTTTTCTAAAGAAGAAACATGTCTATTGAATAAGAAGTTTGCCCCTTCTTTCTTCATCTTTTCACTGACGTAGTTAACATATCTCTCTGGATATTGGTTGAGGGCTCTTGGAGCTAAATCAACGATATCAACTTTCTTACCAAGTGATAAGCAGATTGAAGCGAATTCCATACCGATGATACCCGCGCCAACAAAGGTGACATGATCAGGGATATTATCTAGTGATAAGAAGTCTCTTGAATCCTTGAAATATTCTTTTCCTGGAATGTCGAGTGGGATATATGTTTGGCCTGTGCCGATGACGAAGTAATCCGCTTTATATTGTTTACCTGCAACATCAATCGTATGAGCGTCAACAAACTTTGCCGAACCTCTGATAACATCAAATCCAAATTGGGTGAATAAGCCGTTCAAAGCATCTGGCATTGAACCAATATATTGCTTTTTATACTGCATTAATTGGTTCCAGTTGATTTCCGCTTGCTTGGCTAAACCGATATTTTGATATCTATCTAACGATTCTTTTAGTTCAATTGGGGAATCGAGCAATATTTTCGCGTCACAGCCATAGTTCGTGCATGTACCGCCTAATAAATCTTTTTCCACTAATGCGACTTTCTTGCCTTGGAATTTGAGGATCAATGCCCCATGCCAGCAGGAATGTCCACTACCGATAAATATGACATCATATTTTTCCATAATCATTTCTCTCCTTTTTCATCATCAAGTATCTTGTAAAGTATTTTATATAATAGTGTTGCTTCTTCTTCAGTGAGGTTGAACTCTGTCGCGATAGATGGTGGAACATCCACAGCTTTTTCCTTTAATTCTTCACCCTCTTTGGTCAATGAGATAATGATATTTCTTTTATCTTTTTTGTCTTTTTTAATGGAGATATATCCTTTTTCTTTTAATCTTTTGATTAGTGGGGCTAATGTGTTCGATTTTAAGAATAATGATTCACATAATTCTTTTTCATTGACACTACCTTTTTCCCACATCACCATCATCACTATGTACTGCGTATAGGTGAGGTTGAGATTATCGAGCAAAGGTTGATATCTTCTTAATATTTTATTCGCGACCGCATAAGTGGGGAAACAGAGTTGATTCTTGAGCAACAAGGAATCGTACTTGTCCATTTTTATTATTTGATAACCTCTTCTAAGAATTTATCGAGTTTTGCGAAGTCTTCCTCATTTGGTCTGCCTTTATTTAAGAAGATCCAAGATGCAACTGTGTGGAATTCTTTTTCGGAAATTGGAATATTATATTCATCGCAAGTCTTTTTCACTGTTTTATAAGTGGAAGCACCAGAAGCAGCACTATTGACATTGATAACGCATTTAATGTTATCTTTGTTCGCCTTTAAGAATTCTTTGACTTCCTTATCGATATTTGCAGCATACATCGCGTTCACTAAGATCAATGTATCCACCACTTCTTCTAATGGATGGGTGACATCAAGAGCCTCAATGTTAATCTTGTTTTCAATGTGTTTAGCAATCTTTTCAGTATTGCCTTTCTTACTTTTTGTATAGTATCTAATCGCTACTTTCATAAACGTAGCCTCCTATGTTACGAATAAATTATATCGCGTACGACATATTTTTGTAAATAGAATAATAATTAATTACCACACAACTCCTAACTGTAATTGTCGTAGAGGAGAGTAATTATCTATTTATAGTGTAATTACAATATAATTATGTTACAATTTGAATACGACGAATCAAAAAACATAGCAAAGACGAGGAACGATTTCTACTAATAGGTTTCAGTTATAAAGCGAATCTTCTAGTTGTCTGCTATTGTTATCGTCAAAGTGATACAGTAATTAGACTAATTTCTGCGAGGAAAGCAAATTCCAAAAAAAGAGAGGGATACAACAAAAACAATGAAAGCAAATTATGATTTTTCAAAAGGGAAAAAGAATCCGTATATCAAACAATTAAAAAAGCAGGTCACAATAAACCTCAGCGAAGAAGTATTGGATTATTTTAAGGATTTATCTGAAAAGACCACTATTCCCTATCAAACATTAATAAACTTCTATCTTCTCGATTGTGTAAAAAACAAAAGAACGATTGAATCTATGTGGAAATAATATGTTTAATATAATATCGCTTAAATACTAGATGACTTATTAATGAGTCATCTTTTTATATAAAAAAGACTCTAATGAGTCGTTTTTCGTATCCAGTCACTAATCACAATTAGTAGGTTTAACTAATCCAAACAACTATAATGTGAAGATGCCTTAGTTTTATCAAATATTAGGTTGGTTAGAAACAAACACATTAAATCGTGGCAATGATAAAGATGCTTTACCGTATTCATTTCCTATAATCAAACCTCTTTTTATTAGACGATCTCGGTATACAGAAAAAGACTTAATATCAAACGGAACTTTTTTAATCAGTTCTTCAGTCGACATTTCATCTTTCTCAAAACACCTTAGTAGTTCTTTTTCGTTTTTTGGCAAAGCTGACCATATTTTGTCATATACATAAATTGATAAATATTGATCAAGTTCATCATAAATCTTTTCAATTTTATTATATTTAGAGAAAAGATAACCAACCACTTGGTATGCAAAAGCATATCCTTTGGTTAATTCAGCCAAAGTCTCAATAGTTTCATGCTTTTCATTACTAAATATGGAAGAGTATTCCTTTATAATAGATTCTTTGTTTAAAGGGTGGAGTTCAATTTTAGGAGCGCGATACAAGAAAGTAAGATTTTTATTATTCTGCAAAGAATTCACATTCTCATAAAGACCGGTCATCAAAGTAAAGACAGGATAATCGCTTCTTAGCAGACTTTGAAAGTCATGTGCAAAAGAACGCATGTGTATATTGTTGGACGCCTCATCGATTGTAATCAATAGCTTTTTATTATGCTTCTTTAAAACATTTAACATTTTTTCTAGAATGGTTTTTACATTAGAAACAGGCGTATCACCTTCAATTGAGAATCCAAATCCATGAAATGAGAACGAGAAAGATTTTGAAAGAAATAAATGTTTAACATGTGTATTCTCATATATTCCTGAGGCAATCTGTTCTAATATTTCACGATTAGGATTAATATCAACCACTACCCATTCTTTCTTCTCGGCAATATTTTTAGATACATTAGTCAACAAAACCGTTTTTCCAGAGCCTCTTACCCCGCTAATGATATAAATATGAGAGAGTGGAAAATCCAAGCAAAAGTCTCTACATATGTTTTCAGAAATATGTTCCCTATTTATGTAGCTTGATGGCAATTGACCAAAGGTCACTGTAAATATATTATCCATAGTGTGCTCCTCTTTTTGTTAGGTTTGTTAGGTTTTATTTTTTGTTAGGTTTGTTAGGTTTATTGTAATAATTTAATGATAAAAAATCAATACGATTATGGTATCCATCCGTGGCAGTTATTCGAAAATTTCGAACAACTTGATTTTCGTTTAATTCAGCCGCCGAGAAAAGTTTCTTAAGATGGTAATTAATGGTTTTGATATTTTCATTTGCTTTTGAAGCGTAATATTGATCATTTTTCAAATTATCCATATATTTTTATCCCGTCCTTCATAATTTCGCAGACTAATTCCAAATTGTTTTGTAAATTATTGAACCTAATTAAATCAATCCTTTTATGTAGAACAGTTCGAATGGCTTCACTCAATCCAGCAAACTTTAATCCAGTAAGAGAAGTTGATACACATAAATCTACATTGCTGTTGTCTTTTGCGTAGCCTTTTGCATAACTGCCAAACAGATAACAAAATTCAATTTTTCCTTTGTATTCGCTATCAAATAAAGAAGTTAATTCGTTCTTAATTGTTTCTATTGAAAGCATTCCCTTATCTTCTGTAATTTCATATTTATTCATAAGCTTTTGAATCATTGACTCTCGCTTCAAAGAGTTACCGTAATCATTATTATTTTCATAACGTATATACGTTCTTAAAGGAATACCAACACTACTAGCCGCCAAAGCTTGCGATATTTGATATTTATTTCTAATTTGTAAAAGAGTCATATTTCTATCTCCGATTGCATCCTATCATATTTGGCATACGTTTTCAACATATATATGCCATTTTGTCATATTATATTTAATATTCATGCCATTTTGTCATACTTTAGTCATCATACATTGATAGACGCAATAACAACTTTTATTTATCAAGCCATTCCAAACCAGTGGTAGAAAGAATCGAGCCTTGTGCGGGGCATAACAAAACTCAATCTATCCTATCCTGCTTTTTTGGTGGATATGAGTGTACTTTTAGCCTGTTTTTACATCGTGACAGATGTCGTCGATAATACCGATTCGGGCAAAAATGGCGATGTTTATTATATTTACATAATAAAAACGACCGTTACAGGTCGTCTCATTTTTAGCTGTGGCGGGGGCACAAGGACTCGAACCCTGATTGACGGTTTTGGAGACCGCTGTACTACCTTTGTACGATACCCCCGTAGGAAATATTATAAGTTCCTTGCGATAGAACTTACAAGAGACATGTCAACTTTTCCTGAAAAATTTGCTTTGAAATGCTTCATAATAGAAGGCACTGATTTGTCTTCAAGCTTGTTAATTTCCGCTCTGATTTCTTCTTCAGAGAGTTGACGTGGAAGATAAGCTTTTAATGTCTCTTCTTGTTTAGAAATAGAAGCGATTCTTTCAGTGTTATTAACTTTTACATATCCTTCTTTTTCATCGCTTAATTCTTTGATGACCTTTTGGATGATGCTTAAGAGTTCACTATCACCGATTTCTTTCCCTTGGGAACGGGCTTCAACTTCTTGGAGTTTATATTTAGTTAAAACGACAGATAATGCTGCACGCGCATCACTATCTCTATTTTTCATCGCTTCAATATTTGCTTTTTTGAGTTCATCAATCAACATAAATATGTCCTCTGAGTGATTATTATACCAAAATATTTAATAAATTGAATATTTTTATTGTAGGATGAGGACAAAACAAAATATTATTTATACTAACGAGGTACAAAATATATGAACGAAAAGAAATTACAACAATACGCAGAACTCGTCGTCAAACAAGGTATTCACGTTGAAAAGGGTGAAGAAGTTTGGATTACGGGTGGTGTTGAAAACTCAAAATTCATCGCGAAAGTCGTTGAAGAAAGTTATAAAGCCGGCGCGAAGAAAGTTGTCGTCGACTGGGTGTGCGATGCCACTGCAAGACTCAAATACAAATATGAAACAGTCTCTGAACTCGGCAAAGTCCCACCATACCAATTAGCGAAATTCAAATATGCGGCGAAGAAATTACCATCCAGATTATATATCGATGATGAAGATCCAGATGCATTCAAAGGTATCGATCCAACCAAGATGGCGAAAGCGAGAATGAAGTCTTATCCAAAAATTAAACCATATAGAGATGCGATGGACGGCAAATACAAATGGTGTATCGCCGCGGTTCCTTCTAAAGCCTGGGCCAAGAAAATCTTCCCAGATGTTAACGAAGAAGAAGCGATGGAAAAATTATGGGAAGCCATCTTCTACACTTGCCGTGTTGAAGAAAGCGGCACTAATGATAACTGGGATAAACACAATGCATATTTAATTCAAAAGAGAGATTTATTAGGTTCCCTCAACCTCAAATATCTCGAATATAAATCATCCACTGGTACTGATTTCAAAATCGAACTCATCAAAGGTATCACCTGGGGTGCTGGCATTGAAAAAACTAATCTTGGTAAAACATTCAATCCAAATATTCCAACTGAAGAAGTCTTCACCACTCCTCTTCAAGGAACTGGGGATGGCTTATTAGTAGCGACCAAACCACTATCATACCAAGGTCAACTCATCGAAGATTTCTCCATCAGATTTGAAAATGGTAAAGCTGTTGAAGTCAAAGCGAAAAAAGGCCAACAACTCTTAGAACATATGATCAAGATGGATGAGAACGCTTGTAAATTAGGCGAATGTGCCTTAGTCCCATATTCATCTCCAATCAACCAAAGCGGCATTCTCTTCTATAACACATTATTCGATGAAAACGCAGTCTGCCACGTCGCCTTAGGAGCAGGATTTAAAGAACTCCTCCCTGATGGACCAGAGCTCACTACTGAGCAAGCTTATGAAAGAGGCATCAACGATTCAATGATTCATGTCGACTTCATGATTGGTTCTCCAGACTTATCCATCGTCGGCATCGATGAAAACGGCAAAAGAATTCAATTATTTAAAGACGGCACTTGGGCTATTTAATCAATTAATCAAAAAATAGAAAAAGCGAGGTTTTTCTCGCTTTTTCTATGCAAATTTCAATTATTTTATGTCTCGATGTTTTAAATAATAACGGATGGAATAAACGAATTCAAATGTTCCAAATCCAATCATTAAGACGACATAAACGATCGTATCAATTGGTAAGGAAGCAAGTCTTTCAAGTGGTAATACTGGAGAGATAGCAGAGATGAACTGCGTGTTATTCATACCGATTAAAACAATCGTTAATGATAAGGCAATTGATAAACCTAAGACTATTGAAGCATGGATGATTCCACCCTTAGGAGACTTACGATACACTCCAAAACTATATAAAGCAGTATGGGTCAATATAGCGATTGGAAGAAGCATCGCTACGTAGAACGGCCAAGTGAGATAAAGAGTTCTCCACTGGATGAATGCTGGGCCTAATAAATCCGCCCCTAAACGATAGAAGGCAAAGCACGTGAGAAGAGATAACGAGATTGTATATAAAACATACTTGAATGTTATCTTTCTTTTCTCTTCATCATCCTTCATCCATTTGTAAGCATTGTAATAACCGCCGATGGAGAAGAATAAAATCAATGTATGGGCGACTAAAGAAATCACCATATAGCCTTTAAATGGGTATGGGGAAAGTAAAGATGGATACACCAATGTGCCAGATAAAATGCAAGAGGCAATACCTAATAAAGAGAACACCCCAAGAATAATCAAATAAGTAAGGGTCATTCTTTTCTTATATTTAGGTGTACGCACATAACGGATGACATAAATAGAAGCGAGGATAAAGTCTAAAGTGAATATAAATCCTGGTAGGGATGAGATGACGTCTACCGTTATTTTTGACATCAACATATTCGCAACATCAGAGAACAACAAATTGAGACCATAGAAAGTTACTACGGAACCAACTAACACTAAAACGATTAATACGATTGCAGCGGTTTTCTTACTCATTGTTCTTCACCACCTCATCATATGTATGGAATATTTGACTGATAGTAAAACTATTATCTTCATGTAAAGTGATGACTTGACCACCCATCATGGTTTCAGAATAATAAATTCTATCTGTGGAATTAACACCATAGGACAAAACGATACCGTTATAGTTGATCGCATAATCATTGAGATGGTCATGCGCGCAGAATACTCCATCTGTCGATCCTAATTCATACATCTTGTTATATAATCCGGAATTAATTTTTGGACAACTGACTTTTTCACCTTTTTCACCGATGATATATTCAGCGCCTGCTTCTCCATTTTTATATGCAGTCCAAGCGGTTTCAAATTCAGCAAATGGAATATGGAAGAAGGCAAGGGAACGAACAACTTCACCTTTGACATCACTCACATAATTAATAACGTTCTCATACCATTCAATCTGGTCTTCTTTGATATAGTCATATCCAAAATAGCTACCGAAATAATAACGGTTGGAATCCATGATTACTATCGTTTCAAATATCTCTCCACCATCCATCAAATTGATTGCGAAGTTCGCGTTGCCAAAAACATCATCGTCTTGAATATCTTTAAATAAACAATATGAGCCGAAATTATTGAGATAACCAGTGAGCCAATCGATTGAGAAATAGCACTGTTCATCATGGTTACCAAATGTTGCAGTCCATGGAATCTTGTGAGAGTCGATGAATTTGAATAATTCTTCTGCGGTATAGCGAGAGGCAAAAGTGAAAATATCGCCATCGAGAACGATTAAATCTGGGTTAGCATCTTTAATTGTTAAGTCTATAAAATCATAATGGAGTTTGCGATTATCTTTGTCGCCGATATGAATATCGTTGAGTTGGAGAATCTTAAAATCCTTCTTATAATCCATCTGCAAAATATATTCATCAATCGCGTGATGAACATTGACGTTTGCGCATGAAGAAAGGGACACCGCAAATAAAGGAAGCAATGGTAGAAGTATTCTTTTATTCATAGTATTATTATCATAACTCAATAAAATATTTATTTAAATAAGGATTAATATAGCTATGAAACAAAAAATGGACGAATTCACAAAAGCAAAACTCATATACACTATTGAAATCTCAATCTTTGCATTAGCCTTCCTCGTCATCGCGATACTTCAAATCGTTCGCGTCATCAAATTTGGGGAAACGCATTTAAGAGTCATCAACTGGATCACCATCTTCGGTGCTTCTATCGGCGTCCTCGATTTCATCTGGTTTTTAAATTCACCAGTAAGAAGAAAAAAGAATTCAATGCTCGATAAATGTTTGCTCGTTCCTCTAATGATTTATATCCTCGTCTTTGACATCATCTGCTTTATCAATTATGAAAATCCACAAGTTGACCTCGCACAAATTATGATTCCAATCGCCTTGATATATGTCTCCGCAGTTTATACATTAGAAGCTGTTTATCACTGGTATAAACCAGTCCCAATGTTATTCGAAGCTCTTGAAGAAGAAAAAGAAAATCCACAAGAGGAAGTTAATCCCGATGTGGATGATAATTCTAACCAAGAAAACAAAGAAGAAAACTAATCGACGAAATGGCCAAATTTGGCTTTTTCTTCATAATCGATATCTAATAGTTTCAAATCGTTGATGATGTTTTTTGGTTCGCATTCAACATAATAAGATTCAGGCACTTCAATGTTACCGATATCACTATCGACATAAATCGCCATTGGACGAGCCACCCCAATCGCATAGGATAGTTGGACTTCACACCACTTGAGGTTCTTTTCTTTTAATAGTCTCTTCGCGATTTCTCTTGCCTTATATGCGGCAGAGATATCAACCTTAGTAGGATCTTTCCCGTTCATCGACCCACCACCGACATTTGCAAAACCTTCATAAGCATCGACAACGATCTTTCTACCAGTAAGACCACTATCCGCAAAAGAACCGCCTAGAAGGAACTTACCAGTTGGATTTATGAGGATTCTGCGGGGTTTTTCAATATTATAGGTCTTGCAAAGGTTCAATATTTTATTTTTGATTAATTGGTCTGTAATATCACGATGTTCTTCATTATTGCAGTAGCTCACTAGGAAAGTATCAATTGCTACAAGATTGAAATCATCATCGTATAAACCGGTGATTTGAGCCTTGCCGTCAGGGTTGAAATTATTGTTAGAATGAGCCAAAGCATCATACCATCTCGATAAGTCTTGAAGGATGACCATCGCTTTTGGTAAATACTGCTTTGTATCGTTACAAGCATAACCAAACATCATCCCTTGGTCGCCTGCTCCTAAAACATCGACGCCGTCGGAGATATCTTGTGATTGTTTAGAGAGTTTGACGATGACGTTATATTCTTCTTTATAGCCGATATCTTTAAGGACTCTTTTGGCAATCGCAGGAATATCAATGTTCGCGTTACTAGTCACTTCACCGACGACATAGATTTGTTCATCTTTAATCATCACTTCCACCGCAACACGTGATTTCTTATCTCCTTTTAAATATGCGGTTAATAACGCGCCTGCGATTTGGTCACATATCTTATCTGGATGGCCTCTAAAAACGATTTCATTTGAATATAGCTTCATTTGTTTTACCTCCCAAAAATAAAGCCCATACATAGATGGGCATCGTTAACTAAGTTACCCATCATTCAAGCATTAGCACTTTGCTTTAGCAAGTTGCTGACGGGTCATAGAGCTTGTCTCTCGCCGTACTCTTTATGGTGATTAGATTATAGATAATAATAACTATTTTGTAAATATAAATATTTACTTTGTTGGGCCGAGCAAAAGAATAGTAATCACAAGGGCGATGACGATCACAAGTAATGCACCCGCGATAATCACTCCTGTCCAAGGAATATCGAAATGCGATTTCTTCTCCTCAGGAGTTTCATCGGCTTTTAAATCCTTTGTTGGGATATAGCCCTCTTCTTTTTTCGCTTCTTCTTCTGCGATTCTTCCTCTAGTCTTGAACATTGTATTTCCTCTTTGCGAATATCATGATGTATGAAATTAAGAATGTGTTAAGTGGAATGTTGATAAAGCCCACCATTAACTGGGTAATTAGTATCACTGGGTAAGTTTGGAAACCAAACGCGAAACCTTTCATCAATGTGCCAAATAATATCATGACGAATAATTCGATGATGAAACAGGCGAAGGAGACTTGATAAGCATTGAATAGCTGTGAGTCTTTTCTCTTTTTAAAATATCTTTCAGTAAAGATGATGCAAATAGTTAAAGCCGCTAATAACGCAAATAAGATAAGAGGGATAGCTATTTTTTGCCATATTTCAATCGTATAAGTTGAACTATATAATGTTATTTCATTATTGAGAGTGATGAATAAAGTGACCGCTGTTAATACAGCAGCAAAGGATAACATCTCAACGATAAACATCACCTTTTTATTTTTAATTTGACGAATGAGCATAAAGACAAAATAGCTCACAAATCCCATCAATCCATATATCGCTGTAATCTGTGGGAAGAATGACATACTCTTTGGATCGAATATTAAATATCCTAATAAGTCTTCTGCTATTCCAATTAATAAACCATACCATGGGCCGAGGAATATCGAAGCGAATATTAATAAAGCACATCCGCCTAATGAGATGCGTAAAAATGGAACGACAGGAATATAATTTATCGCTAAAACTTTCTGCAAAATGATAATCAAAGAAATGAGAATACCTGCTAAAGTAATCTTCTGAACTTGTGAAAGGTTACTTTTAATCAGTTCGATTTTCATCTTATTAATTCCTTTTTCACCAAAGAAGCAAACGCTAATGAACCAGTTACCAAAATATTATCATCTGGATATTGTTCCATTAATGATTTGATAAGAGCTATATGATCTTCTTCAAAACGATAATCCTCCGCGAAGAGGAAATAGTCCTCATATGTTCTCGCTCTTGGATGGTCAAACGTTGTTAAAATCACTTCACTACCAGCAAGACCAATTCTTGGTAACATCGTTGTAATATTCTTATCTCTAAAACAGGCAAAGACGATATGAGTCACTGTTCCCGCAAATTTACGGTTATAAGAATCCACTAATGCATTGATACCTTCAGGATTATGTGCACCGTCAACAATGATACGCGGATGTTCGTTAATCGTTTCCATTCTCACTGGAATAACCACTTCTTTTAACCCTGACTTAATCGCATCTAAAGTAATGTTAAAATGATTCTTCAAAGTCTTGACTGCTTCAACGGCAATACAAGCATCAGTGATGGAATAATAAGCATCCGAAGATATTTCTAAATCTTTAAAAGTATCGTAGCTAAAACGTATCCCTTTTTCTAATAATTCAAAGCTCGCGATTTCACCAATGCGATTGATAGGCGCTTCTTTTTCTTTTGCGATTTCCGCAATAGTGTTAAGCGACTCTTCTTCGACAATATTTCCAAGCAAAACTGGCACATTTTCTTTAATAATGCCACCTTTATGCGCGGCAATTTCTGTTAAAGTACTGCCTAAAACATGGGTGTGTTCTAACGCGATTGTGGTGATGATTGATAATATCGGTTCAAAGATATTGGTCGCGTCATATTCGCCGCCCAAACAACATTCGATAACGCAGACATCACACTTATTATTTTGGAAATATTTAAAAGCGATAAAGGTCATAATTTCATAAAAAGATAAGTCATACTTTTTAAACATCTTTTCATATTCATCAAATATGCTATTGATGTCGTCATCAGATATATCGACATCGTTGATTTTTATCAGTTCATTGGGCTTATAAAAATATGGAGAAGTAAATGAACCAACCTTATAGCCAGCATTTTTTAAGATGCTAGAGATGTAATAAGCTGTACTGCCTTTACCGTTACTACCAGCGATATGAACTGAAGGGATGTTAAAACTAAATTTCTCTTTCTTTAAAAAAGCATCAAAATTATCTCTTTGATAATCGCCCCTATTAAACTGTTTCATTTTCGTTAAGATGTCCATTAATAGTCACCTCTTCTCACTTCGCGTTCAATATCACGGTTCTTAATCGCTTCTTTCTTATCGTAATTCTTTTTACCTTTCGCTAGAGCGATTTCCACTTTGCATCTACCTTTTTTAAGATAAACCTTAGTAGGAACAATCGTATATCCTTCTGCATTAGTCTTGTGATCAAACCATCTGATTTGTTTTTTATGAAGCAATAATTTACGAGTTCTAAGTGGGTCATGGTTAAAGATGTTGCCATGGTCATATGTAGGAATATGCATATTGACGATTTCTGCTTCCCCATTTCTAATGAGAATATAGGCATCACCAATTGAACAGCCTTTAACGCGTAGGGCTTTTATCTCTGTTCCAAGTAAAGCGATACCACATTCTTCAAAATCGGAAAGAAAATAGTTAAAAGACGCCTTGCGGTTAGATGCAAGAAGACAGTTATTTTTGCTCTCTTCACGTCCTTTGTTCTTATTAGCCATAATCTCTCCTTAATAGGAAGCGTAAGATATCTTACGTGTTAGATTATTCTATCATTACTCCTAAGCGCGAGCAACCCGCAAAGAAAATAATTATTTTCAAATCGGTAAACATTTTTATAAATATGTGCTAATATCATTCTTGCTATGGAAAATATTGAGATTGAAATTAACAAAACATTAGACAAAATTAGACACTTCTTACAGAAAGATGGCGGCGATATCAAATTCGTCTCATTTGCTGATGGCATTGTTTATGTTGAGATGCACGGCGCTTGTGCCGGATGCTCTTTCGCTAGCGATGATATCAAAGAATTAGTAGAAGTTATTCTCACTGAAGAAGTACCTGGTGTAAAAGAAGTCAAGCTTGCCGAAAGCAACTTTTAGTTTTTGGGGTATCGCCAAGCGGTAAGGCATCGGCCTCTGACTCCGACATTTCCTAGGTTCGAATCCTAGTACCCCAGCCAAACAAAAAATAAGCAGTTCGTGATGAGCTGCTTTTTATAACAAGAGATTATCTTTTGAGTTAAGAATGATAAAACCTTCTCGGTTATTAACATCCCTTCGGTTATATCTTATGGGAGTGCTATCTGGTTTTAAGAAATAGCCACCTGCTTCTTCCACTAAAATTTGAGGAGCCGCGGTATCCCATTCTTTTGTATTTGGATAAAGTCGATAACATATTTCCGCTTTTCCTTCAGCGATCAAGCAGGCCTTAATTGATGCCCCTGCTCCACGACAATTTGTAATCCTGTCTGCGTGTTTATTAATCAATTCTTTTTCCTCTTTTCCAAAGAAATGTAGAGAGGTTAAGCAGGTTAAATCACTAGTTTTGTTGCTCACATTAATTCTATTGGTTATATTATGGCGAACACAGAATGAACCATTGCCTTTCGAGGCATAATATAATTCGTCATTCACTGGAACATAAACAACTCCAACGACGACCTTGTGTTTATAAGCAAGAGCGATATTAACGGCAAATCCGTTACCGTGATCAACAAAGTCTTGTGTACCATCAAGAGGATCAATAATCCAAACAAAATCATTATCTAATCTAGAAAAATCATCGTCATTTTCCTCGGATAATATCGCATAATACGGATATTTTCTTTTTAATTCGCTGATGATAATTTCATTTGAAGCACGGTCTGCACTAGTGACTGGAGAATCATCACTTTTAATATCAACTTCAAAAGAACCATGATAATATTCCATGATTTTCTTTCCCGCTTTAACGGCGATGTTTTTAGCTACTTCTAGTTCGTTTTCCCACATAAACAAAATAATAAAAGTCTATCTAGAATCTAGAATATTGGATTTAAGATAGACTGAATAAATATAGGTTAATTAGCTATTGAGAGCTTCTTCTTCCTTGCTGGACTCGTCATCCTCATCTTCATCTTGGCCAAAATCGGATCTTTCTTCTTCGACTGGTTCAGCAAATGTCTTGTTGTACTCTTCCTCTTCATCGGCCTCTTCGCTATCGGAATCAGAAGTATCCATATCGGAATAAACATCCTTCATATCGATGTGGACTTTGTCGAAAGTATGTCTGCTTCTTAAATCCCATTTGTTTTCACCGAGAGTCACAAAGCGACCATCGAGAAGTAAGGAAGTATAGAAAGAGCTAACTTTCTTATTGGCTTCTTCTTCACTGAAGCCTTTTTGTTTAACAACATACGCCCAAAGTTGTTTGAATGTTACCGATTTTGGTTTTGAGTTTAAGTACTCATGGGCTAATTCTAACATTGATCCTTGCATATCTTTATCTCCTTTACATATGTTCGGGTGCGCTTACTCCAACGAGGAATAAGGCATTTTTAATAACTTGTTTGATTGCATCGCATAAAGCGAGTCGAGATGCGGAGGTTTCTAAGTCGCCACGATCAACAATCTTTGTATCGTTATACCAAGAATGAACGCTTTCCGCAAGTTCATGTACATAATTTGTAATTTTATTTGGTAATAAATCACGGCAAGCATCAGAGACAACCTTTGGGAAATCCGCTAATGTTTTAAGAATTAATTTCTCTTTTTCTAAGCCGAGACATTTACCGCTTTCATCAATCGCGATATCTTCACCCATCTTCATAACGGAACACATACGTGCATATGCGTATTGACTATAATAAACAGGGTTAGATGAACTTTGTTCAACCGCGAGAGATAAATCGAAATCTAAATGGGTGCTTGGCATACGCATCGCGAAGAAATATCTCGCTGCATCGATACCAACTTCCTCCACTAGTTCTCTTAATTTATAAGCATCGCCTGCTCTTTTAGAAGCTTTCTTTTCGACACCATCTTTGATGAAACGCACCATTTGGATTAATTCGACGCTTAAGACGTCTTCTTTATATCCGTGCATCATCAAAGCGCTTTTCATACGATTGATATAACCATGATGGTCCGCTCCTAAAACATCGATTAAGCGATTAGCTTTACGAGATAATTTATTGAGGTGATAAACGATATCAGGAAGGAAATAAGTGTAATCACCATCGCTTTTCACAATGACTCTATCCTTATCATCGATAAAGTCGGTGGTTTTCAATAATAATGCACCATCTTCTTGATATGTATATTTTTCTAAATATTTGAGTTCGTTTTCAATTGCGTTATTCTTTCTAATTTCTTTTTCAGAAGTGAAGACATCGAATTCCACTCCAAAATTAGATAAGTCAGTTCTCGCTTTCTTCATCTCTTTCGCGATACCGATTTCCTTAAAGAAAGCGATTGGGTCTTCATAGGTAAGTGGGTCTTCTCCATATTCATCTAAAACATCTTTAGCGATATCGATGATATCTTGCCCGTGGTAGCCATCTTCTGGGAGAGTAAATGGTTTACCTAATAATTCGAAATAACGCGCTTGGATAGATAAGGCGAGATTGTCGATTTGTTTACCCGCATCGTTAATATAATATTCTTTAATCACGTCATAGCCTGAGAAAGCAAGGATTCTCGCTAAGCAGTCACCGATTGCTGCTCCTCTCGCCGTTCCGACATGTAAATCACCAGTTGGGTTAGCAGAGACGAATTCAACATTCACTGTTTCGTTTTTATATTCGCCACGACCATAGTTATCTTTTTGATTCAAAATGAGAGAGATGACGTTTTGTAAAGAATCATCTTTCATAAAGAAATTCATGAAACCAGGGCCAGCAATTTCTACATGGTCAATATACGTTTTATCTAAGTTATCAATTAATAAATTCGCGAATTCTACAGGGTTTTTGCCGTTCTTTTTCGCATATTTTAAGCAAACGTTACTCGCGTAATCCCCGTGAGAAGCATCGCGACTTTTCTCTACAAAGACATCTTCAAAAGAAGCCTCAATACCAATTTTATTTAAGGCATTTTTGATATTGTTTTTTAATTCCTCTACCAAATCCATTATTCGTTCTCCAATGTCACAACTGCGTATGCTTCAACAGCTTTTCCTTCTCCGACTGGACCAAGCTTTTCATTAGTTCCTGCTTTAACAGAAACTACAGAAATATCCGCGTGAAGTAAGCTAGCAATATTCTTTCTCATCTCTTCGATATAATCTTTGAGTTTTGGTTTTTCTAAAGAGATAAATACATCGAGATTGTTGAGATGATAACCAAGAAGTTTCATCATCTTATAAACCTCATTCATAATGATCGCGGAATTCATATTTTCGGTATCGCGGTCATTATCTGGGAAATGTTTTCCTAAGTCACCAAGGGCTAATGCACCTAAAATCGCTTCTGCCACTGCATGATAAACAACATCTCCATCGCTATGGGCGGCTTCTCCTAAATAATAAGGAACATGGACACCACCAAGCATCAATTTGCGATCCATCACTAAGCGATGAATATCTTTACTGAATCCAATTCTAATCATATTATTTCTTACTCACATTGAACTTGAAGAACATGATATCACCATCGTTTGGATAATACCCCTTACCTTCAGTTCTCAACTTTCCGTTATCTTTAACAGCGGCTTCGCTGCCGAACTGCTTAATTGCGTCATAAGTATAAACTTCCGCGCAGATAAAACCTTTTTGGAAGTCTGTATGAATCACACCAGCGCATTCTGGTGCGCTCATGCCTTTGATAAATGTCCACGCGCGGCACTCATCACTACCAACTGTAAAAAATGTTGATAGATTTAGTAACTTATATGTGGATTTGATAACTTTCTCTAATCCTGATTCTTCAACACCGAGTTCTGCGAGATATTCTTTTCTATCTTCTTCGCTTAATTCGGATAATTCACTTTCAATCTCACAGGAAACCGGAATGACTTCACTGCCTTCTTTAGAAGCATATTCAACTACTTGCTTATATAATTCGCAGTTATTGATATCGCCTAATGCATCTTCTGAAACATTCGCGACATAAATAATTGGTTTTTTCGTTAATAAGAAATAGTTTTTAGCCGCGTATTCTTCTTGTTCCTTGCTGAGTTCAACAGTTCTCGCTGCTAAGCCTTGTTCAAGAGCCTCTTTAATTGGAGAGAGAATGCTCATCTCTAACATCGATTCTTTATCTTTTAAAATACGTGCTTTGTTTGCCACTTTGTCAATGCGTTTATTAACCGCATCTAAATCCGCCATCACGAGTTCGAGATTGATAACTTCAATGTCTCTTACTGGATCAACGCTACCTTCAACGTGGATGATGTCATCGCTTTCAAAAGCTCTCACCACTTCCACGATCGCGTCGCATTCTCGGATGTGCGCTAGAAATTGGTTACCAAGGCCTTCACCTTTAGAAGCACCTCTTACAAGTCCAGCGATATCATAGAATTCGACAGTCGCGGGGATTGTTCTTTCTGGCTTAAATAAATTTGATAAAAATTTCAATCTTTCATCTGGTACATTGACAACACCAGTATTTGGATTGATAGTCGCAAAAGGATAATTCGCTGCTTCGACATGCGAATTAGTTATTGCGTTGAATAATGTGGATTTACCAACATTTGGTAATCCGACGATACCTGCTTTTAGTCCCATAACGCCTATTAGTATACCCTAATACTCTTCTAAATCAAAGATTTATCATATATTAATGCTTAATTGCCTCAATAGGTGAGATATTTGCATATTTCAAACAAATTAACAAACTTGAGACAAACGATATCGATGTCGCTAAAACAAACATCGCCAAGAATGCAATCGGATTAAGCGTGAATGACGTTGAACTAGACAAAGTTTCACCAATGCTCCGAGATATAAAGTAACTGACAAACACTAATTCAACTGACGAAAGAAGGAAAGACAACAAACTGATCATCATCGAATAGAAAACCATAAACTTACACGATTCGAGTTTTGATACTCCCAAGCACCGCGATAAGCCAATGTCTTTTTTACTTTCCAAGAAATGTAACAAATTAGTAACACTCATTAATATGATTGATATCGTCACCGCAATAAGGGAGAAGATGTTCATCGCCATTTCAATATAGCCGCATACTTCTCTCACATTTTCATCGATATCGCCTAACGGGTTGACCACATCAAATTCAGGGTAATCTCTTTGTAGTTCATCTCTCACTTTATTCATATCGCGAGAATCAGAAACATCAAAGCATAAACTATTGATGAATAAACCATATGAAGATATACCAAATCTTTGTTTGAATATCGATACTAGCCAATCCGTATCCTGATAAATGCAATAATCTTCTTCGTCAATTATACCAACAATTTTTAAAGGCACAGTGACATAATCCCTGACCACAAAATCATCATTAAAAACGCGTTGATTTACGAGATATGCAAAATATAAAATCTGACCATTGTTTTTATCGATATTTAAGGAATTATATAAGCCTCGTGACACCACTATTTCGTCGATGCTATTAAATGAAAATGTTTGGCTTTTGCAAGAAATATTGCTGAAATTCACACCTTTTTGTAACCCTCTGGAATAATGGCCAATACATAATCCCGGACTATTTTGAACGTGTTCATATTCTTCTACTGGCAAGGTTGAAAAAATGTTTAAATTTTCTTCTAATAACTGATTATCCAAGGAGAAATATGCGTAGTTAGAAAAACCCATCATCAAATTTGAGGAATAAATTGCAAATCCAGACGGGGTGCCGACAAGTGGGTTAGACAAATATGGATGGGTATCTAAAATATGTTCAATTTTGCGATATGGTAAATCAATGCCATTATTAATTAAAAGCATTATCTTATCCACCGTCGATATCGGAGTGTCCTCTTCTATCGTAAGCGGGAAATAAGACGAATTAGCGATTTCAAAAATATAGTCATCAGATAGCTTGTCTTCCCTTAGCTTTTTAAATAACATATCGGTCTCTTCATCGCACTGCAGATAATATAGTTTTTTAAGTGTCCACGGCTTCTTGCTATTAGTAGAGACACTGGTAGTCGAAGGAAAACGCATGCTGGTTTCAAAGACAAACTCATTCCATAAATGGTTATAGTGATATATCGTTGGTCTTATCGAAAGAATAAAGCCTTTAATCACAAATGATTGTTGATCGCTATATTCCCAGTTATCGTTAACACCGTTAAAAACAATCTTCAAATCATGCGTAGAGATATAGTTAGATAGATAATCAACATTTTTCACTATCTTTAATTCATCACATATAAGCTGGATAAGGTTTAAATTTAACCCAATCACAATTTCATTATTGTCTAGTGACGTAGGGCGACGTGGAAAGACAGTTTCTTTATATAAATCGAGCCACTGAAATTCGTTTATTTGTTTTGCACCTAAGCCTGGAAGCACAAATCTAGCCTTTTCATCATCGATAACAAAGTTATTTTCACTTATAAAATGCTTATCTAAATTATTTAAATATACTTCACCAACATCATAGATGCTCTCTTGATATTTACTAGCGATTAATGTCGCATCATCATAATTAACCCCTTCCATTGTCGGAGTGATGTTTTTTTCATTTTTTAAGTTCATGATGATTTTCGTTTCATCGATCAATTCTGAATATGCTTGTTTAATATTCGTCGATATCGAATTTGATAATGTTAAAGATAAACCAGTGCCAATCAATCCTAAAGAAATCAATAAAGTGCAAAAAGATGTTCTCCACTTACGGTTTTTTAAAGCGAGAAAAGAATGTTTGAATAAAAATCGAAAAGGTATCCTTGCTCTTCCGTTATTCACCCCATTATTGATGATGAGATGTTTTTCTTCTTTTTCGTTAATTGGAAGCACCTCGTGGTTAATGATTTCACCATCTTTCATTTCAACAATGACATCCGCATACTTACGCGTTAACTGTAAGTCATGAGAAACGAGAACCACTAAAGTATTTGAGCTTATCTCTTTTAATAAAGACATAATGTTATTCGCATTCACTTCATCTAATGCACCTGTTGGTTCATCCGCTAAGATGACTTTCGGATCGTTTGCAAGACTTCTAGCAATCGCCACACGCTGCTTTTCTCCTCCTGATAATGTATTGACGATTTGTTTTTCTTTTCCGGATAATCCAACAAGAGATAATAAGTCGTCGCATTTTCTCTTCTTCCTTAAATGCGGAATATTAGGGGTGATATCTAAAGCAAACATCACGTTGTTAATAACGTTATCAAGATTAAAAAGTTTAAAGTCTTGAAAGATGAATCCAATGCTTTTATTTCTAAAATCATTTCTTCCTTTTTCTGAAAGATTTTCCAAGGTAGTTCCGTTAACAGTAATAGAGCCGTTATAGGTTAATAACGACGATATGCAGTTAAGCAGTGTTGTCTTCCCACATCCTGAATCTCCACATATTAAAACTAGACCAGTATCAGGAAGTGTTAGATTGATATTTTTAAGCACTTCATGATCGTTAAAACTTTTACATACATCACTTAAAATAATCATTCTTCTTTTAACTCCTCTATCACTGATATTTTCTTACTGAAAAGAATTGGGACTGTTGTAGAAATAACAATCACTAATAATGAGACAACTATAAGGAACAAATAATATGAATATGGAAGATTGATATTAGGAAGAATACTAGAAGGAAGAGAGATAACATTATCAATTCCAATAATTTGAAATAACAAGCGATTTACAAGTGTTTTTATTGGAATAATCAACGAAAATGTCAATATTAACGCTAGAGATACAATCATCATATTTTCATAGATATAGATATCTGTGATTTGAAATAGATCTGCCCCTAAACATGTAAGAATCGCGCTTCTTTTCTTATCTTCGCTATATGAAGAAAATGAGATCAGTCCCACTATTAAAACCGTGCCAATAATCGCGATGATTAAGAATAACTCTACCCCAATTGAAGAAGCCGATATTAAGTCGGTTAAAGCCTGCTCTATAACAAGAGAATTATTGTTGATTGTAAAATCGTCTTTTATCTTTTCTTTATCTAGAGATACATTTGGATAGTAACGATAGTTTTTCAAAAATATTTTATAGGAATAAGAGGTTAAGTTATTCGTATTAACTTCATCCATTATTTTCTCTTTCCACGAATAGGGATAATCCACATAACTCGAGTAGTTATTAAGCAAATAAGAAGAGAGATATTCATCTAATGCGACATACGGATAATAGATGGTTGGAACAGATAAAAAGCTTAACTCATCAACAACCCCCACTACCTTCGCTCTAAAGGAATAAACAAAGGTGTCATTTATAACATTATTTTCTTCATCATACGTATAATAATTTGTTTCAAATATATGAGATAATGATATCCATTTGTTTAATGGCTCATTAACATATGCTTTTAATGATTCATATGCCTTCTTATTAATCACTACTTCTAATAAATTGTCTTCTTTTGGAAAAGCACCTTTAATAAGTAACGACTTATCTACACTTTCATCTTGAAAAGAATAAACACTGTTATAAACGTACTCTTTCAGTTCGTTATTCTCGTAACTAATAGATATAACAGGAGGCAATATCGCATCATAATTTAATTCGTAGTAATAAGTGGGATACTCAACTTCTAATCGTTTGATTTCTTCTTTGCTAGGACGAGAACTTCTCACAAGAGTGATAACCGTGTCTTCTAGCTTAGAAGAAGTCTCTTTGCTAATCGTCCCTACTCCTAAATCGAGATGCTTATAACATTCTAGCTTTATTCTAGTATCAATATTTTGAATAAAACCAACCACTAGAGTAGTAGTAATCAAGCATATAGCAACACTGATAAAAGATATGATGTTTCTCCCAAACCTTCTTTTAAAGTTTGAAGTCGCGATTTTTTCTACCCAGGAGCTACTATGACGCTTTTTTGTTTTTCCTTTAGACGGATTATCGTTGTTATTTCTTTTCTTAGTTATTTCGCTAGTTATTTTGCCGTCCTTCATCTGAATGATTTCATCTGACATATCACTTAATAAAGATTGGTTATGAGATACGACGATTACTAACACCTTTTCACTAATCTTTTTTAATAGAGACATAACCATGAAGGAATTATCGCTATCAAGTGCACCTGTTGGTTCGTCGCATAATAGAATGCGTGGAGAAATCGATATCGCTCTTAAAATTGCAACGCGTTGCTTTTCTCCTCCTGACATCTTATTTACTTTTTGATGATATAACTCAATAGGAAAATTAATGCTTTCTAATAAAGAAATCGCTTTCTTGCTTGCCTCTTTATAGGAATAACCACTAATTAGTAAAGGCAAAGAGATGTTATATATGACATCATGGTCTTCTAATAAGTTATAACCTTGAAAGATCGTCGCGATTTCATTACGGCGAAACTTTTCAATCTGCTTTCTTTTCCAATGCTTTGTCGATTTATCGTCGATTATTATTTCTCCACTCGATGGTTTATCCAATAAGGAGATGAGATTTAATAATGTTGATTTGCCGCATCCTGACTTTCCTAAAATACCGACTAATCCGGTATCTGGAAATGTGACATTTATATCCTTAAGCACCTCAACAATACTGCTTTCAGATAACTTGAATCTTTTGCATAAATGAGAAATTTTTAAAACTGACATAAAAAAGGGCCTCTAATATATAAAGACCCTTGAAAGTGAAAATTTTCGGGAAAAAAATTTATATTTCTTTATCTTCCATCAAGACAGCTGCTGGAACTTTTGGTAGTCCAGGCATCGTCATAATAGCACCCGTTAAGGCGACGATGAAGTTCGCTCCGGCGGATAATCTGACCTCTCTAATTGTGATAGTAAATCCTGTTGGAGCACCTAACACTTTTGGATCATCAGTCATCGATTGTGGAGTCTTAGCGATACAGACTGGAGTCTTATCAAAACCAAGGGCTTCATAATCAGCGATTTGTTTCTTCGCTTCTTCGGTATAAACGACTTCTCCCGCTCTATAAATTTCTTTACAAATTTTCTCAATTTTACTGCAAATCGGCAGTTTTTCATCATATAAGTAATGGAAATCAGCCTTTTCAGTTTCTAATGTTTTTAAAACTAATCTCGCAAGTTCTTCTCCACCTTTTGCACCGTTAGAGAAGGCATCGCAGAAGGCCACTTTATAACCCTTAGATTCACACCACTCGCGGAGAGTTTTTGTCTCTGCTTCAGTATCGCTTGTGAAGTGGTTGATACAGACCACAACAGGGAGTCCATATTTCTCAATATTCTCTAAATGGTGCTGTAAATTTAAGACACCGTTTTTAAGAGCTTCGACGTTTTCATTAGTGAGTTCTTCAAATGGTTGACCGCCATGCATCTTGAGCGCTCTGATTGTTGCAACCATTACAACAGCGTCTGGTTTAAGGCCAGCAACACGGCATTTAATATCTAAGAATTTTTCCGCACCAAGGTCAGCACCGAATCCTGCTTCAGTAACGACGATCGGAGCGAGTTTAAGTCCGAGCTTAGTAGCGATGATAGAGTTACAACCATGGGCGATATTCGCGAATGGTCCACCATGGATAATACATGGGTTACCTTCTAATGTTTGGACTAAGTTTGGATTGAAGGCTGCTTTCATTAATTTACAAACAGCGTGGGAGATTCTTAATTGCTCTAATTTAACTGGATTACCATCTAAGTCATAAGCAACGATGATGTTATTAATTCTTCTGATGAAATCATCTTGATCCGCTGCCAAACAAAGAATGGCCATTAATTCAGATGCAACTGTGATGACGAATTCTTCATGACGAGGAGCAACTTTCTTTTCCCCATTACTGACTGTGACATTTCTTAAGGCACGGTCGTTCATATCAAGAGCGCGTTTCCATAAGATTCTATTTGGATCGATTCTTAATTGATTGCCTTGGAAGATATGGTTATCGATAACCGCACTGATTAAGTTGATTGAGCTTGTTAACGCGTGCATGTCACCTGTGAAATGTAAGTTGATATCTTCACTTGGAATGATTGAGGCTTTTCCGCCACCAGTCGCGCCACCTTTAATGCCGAAAACAGGACCTAACGAAGGTTCTCTTAAGCAAAGCATTGATGGAACGCCGATATAATTCAAACCATCTTGTAAAGCGATCGATGTCGTAGTTTTACCTTCACCAGCTTTAGTTGGGGTGATAGCAGTCACTAGAACAAGCTTACCGTTTGGTTTATCTTTTAATGTTTCATTGATTTTCAAATCAATCTTAGCTTTATCGCGACCATAAGGAATGAGATATTCTTCTGGGATGCGCGCCTTTTTAGCTATTTCAAAAATATTTTCCATAATTAATAGCACCTCCTTACTATTAAATACAATGCTATCATTAAGATTATAATTATGAAAGATAATTATCGACTAATTCTTGTGAAGAGGAAAATTCCTCGTAGTTAAATTGATGTTTGAAGAAAGTCACTTGCCTTTTCGCATAATTCCTCGTTCTTTGTTTGATGAGTTCTTTGCATTCCTCTAAAGTCAATTCATTTTTTAAATAAGCAATTACTTCTTTATAGCCGATGCCTTGGGTGGCTGTCTGTGATAAATCGTACTTATTTAAAAGAGATTTAACTTCCTCTACTAAGCCTTGCTCAAACATGATATCAACACGCTTATTAATACCTTCATAAAGAGCTTCACGAGGAGGATTGATAAATAGGTATTTTATTTCGTTATTAGAATAGATTGGTTTATGTTCTTGCTTGTCAATTAAAGAAGATTTCTTCTCCCCGCTTTTCTTGATGAGATTGATCGCTCTAATCATTCTTTTACGATTGTTTTGATGAATCTTTTCTGCTTCTTTTGGATCGAGTTTTGCAAGGATTTCGTGCAATTCTTCATTATTTAACTCATCATAAGTCTCATCAACAGTATCTTCGTTTAAGAATTCATAGTCATATGTTGCCGCGCGGATATATAGTCCACTTCCCCCACAAACAACGACATCTTTATTGGTTTTCAAAAGTTCATTTAACGTCTCTCTGAACGTCTTTTGATATTCCATAATTGAATATGTTTTTTCTGGGGAAACGATGTCTAATAAATGATATATAGAATAGTCCTCATCATCCTTAGATACTTTATTAGTTCCAATATCCATATCTTTATATATTTGAAAAGCATCCGCGTTGATAATTGGACAATTAAAATGCCTTGCTAATTTATGAGCGGCATCGCTTTTTCCTGATGCTGTTGGACCCATTATGACATAAATCATTTAACGAGTTCTCCTAGCATCGAATAGGTATGTGATTCAGTTATTTTCACATTGACGATTTGACCAACAAGAGTCTCATCTGCTTTAAAATGCACTAGTTTGTTGTTTTCTGTATAGCCAGAGAACATATCTTTATTAGTTTTGCTAACTCCTTCAACTAAAACAGGATATACCTTACCAATCATCTCATTAGATTTCTTAGAAATGCTATTTTCTAAATGACTGACGAGTTCTTTAAATCTTTTAACTTTTGTTTCATAAGTAATTGGATCTTCCATTTTTGCAGCCGGAGTTCCTCTACGAGGAGAATAAATGAATGTAAATGCTGCATCGTAGCCAACTTCATCGACTAAAGTAAGCGTATCGTTAAATTCTTCATCAGTTTCGTTTGGGAAACCGACAATGATATCTGTAGATAGAGTTAAACCTGGGATATTATCTTTCATCTTCTTAACAAGATTTAAATAATCTTCGCGTGTATAACGACGATTCATTCTTTTAAGAACTTCACTGCTACCTGATTGCACTGGTAAATGGATGAATTTCATAATATTAGGATATTTAGCGATTGCTTCAATCATGCGACCGTTAAAATCCCATGGATGGGAAGTGGTAAATCTAATACGAGGAATATTTGTATGGCCAGCTGCCACAAGTAAATCAGCGAAATCATATCCTTCATCTAAATCTTTCCCATATGCATTAACATTTTGGCCGAGGAAAGTAACTTCTTGATAGCCTTGCGCTTCAAGTTCTTTAACTTCTTTCATCACATCTTCAAATCTACGGCTTCTTTCCTTACCGCGTGTATATGGAACAATACAGTATGTGCAGAACTTATCACAACCATACATAATGTTGACAAAAGCTTTAAACTTATTATTACGGCAAGAAGGAAGATCTTCGACAACTTCACCTGCTTTACTTTCAATAGAAACAATTCTTTCACCACTAGTTAATGTTTCATAAACTAATGAAGCGAGATTATATATCTCATGTGTACCAAAATATAGGTTAACTTCTTTAAAAGTGTTAATCAGCCTATCTAGTATCTCTGGTTGTTCAACCATACAGCCACAAATCGCGATCACCAAATCCTTCTTTTTGGCCTTTAAATGTTTGAGGTTACCCACCTCTCCATACACCTTATCTTCCGCGTTTTCTCTAACCGCACAAGTGTTGATAATGATGAGGTCAGACTCATTGACATTATCAGTAGAAATCATCCCGACGCTTTCAAGAATTCCGCGCATCGTTTCTTCATCTCTTACATTCGCTTGGCAACCATATGTTTTGATAAAGTATTTACGGTTTTTTAGTTTATTAATTATCTCAGTATTTGAAGAATTATTTACACGATGAAAAGTCGTTGGAGTGCGTCCACGTTTAGCTGCTAATTTTAAATCAGGTTTGGCGATAACACGAGTCTTCATAATCACTTCTCCTCAAAATAAATAGTGTTAATTTGCTGGCATTTTCCAGAAATATCATCAATTTTTAATATAACCGCGGATAATAATCCTTTACCTTCTTTAGGTGGTTCAAAACGGCTCATTTGGTTAAAGATATTCTTTTTGATAATCGTATCTTTATCAAAACCTAATATTCCATCTTTAAATCCAGTCATTCCAACATCAGAGATATATCCAGTGCCATTAGGAAGAATTTTTGCATCGTTAGTTTGCACATGAGTATGAGTTCCTAATATGGCGGAAACTTTACCGTCTAATGCATAGGCAATCGACTGCTTTTCCCCAGTGGCTTCACCGTGCAAGTCAACGATGTGAATTACTGCCTCATTAGAGTCGATAACATCGAGCAAAGAGAAGTAGGGACTTTTCACTTCTTCACCCATAAATGCAGTGCATAACACATTGGTTACTCTCACCATAATTCCATCGACATCATATTCGATAGTTCCCTCACCAGGATAATCCTTAACGAGGTTAATTGGCCTAATGAGTCTATCGACGTTATCAATATATCTTTCAATCTCTCTTTTGGAATCGTAATGATTGCCTAAAGTGATGCAATCAATACCATTATCAATCAGTTCGTCGTAATGGTGATGAATAAGGCCTTTACCATGTGTCGCATTCTCTCCATTAGCAATGACGAAATCAACTTGGTATTTTTCTATAAAGTAATCAAGTTTTTCTTTAATCATTCTTCGGCCGATGGAGCCGACGATATCTCCAATAAAAAGAATGTTCAAAATTAAATGACTTTCTATCTGCTATTTAGCAGTTTCGATCGCGCGATATTCACGAATAACAGAGACTTTGATTTGACCTGGATAAGTCATCTCTGCTTCGATACGGTCTTTGATATCTCTGGCTAACTTAAAGGCACCAGTATCATCAATCTTATCTGGCATGACCATCACGCGTAATTCACGACCAGATTGAAGAGCGTATGATTGATACACTTCTTCATAGGAATTACAAATCTCTTCGAGCTTTTCAAGTCTCTTGATGTAGTTTTCAAGCATTTCGCTTCTCGCACCTGGACGGGCAGCAGAAAGAGTATCAGCAGCTTGAACAAGATTTGAAATGACGAACTTTGCAGGAACATCGCCGTGGTGAGATTCAATTGCATTGATAACCACTTCTGGCTCCCCATATTTTTTCGCAAGTCTCGCGCCTAATTCAACGTGACTACCATCAGTTTCAAAGTCGACGGATTTACCGATATCATGTAATAATCCTGCACGTTTCGCGAGGTTTTGGTCTAAGCCTAATTCCGCCGCCATAATACCCGCTAAGGTAGCAACTTCGATAGAATGGTCTAAAGCATTTTGACCATAGCTAGTACGATATTTTAATCTACCAACATAATCTAATAATTGAGGATTGATACGTGGTAAGCCGAGTTTAAAGGCCACGTCTTGACCAGTTTTATGAATAGTTTCTTCGAGTTCTTTTTTAGTTTTTTCACAGATTTCTTCAATTCTTCCTGGTTGAATTCTGCCATCTTTAATTAAGGCTTCTAATGATCGTCTTGCAATTTCTCTTCTGATTGGATCAAAGCAAGAAACAGTGATAACTTCTGGAGTGTCATCAATAATTAAATCAACACCAAGGATTTGTTCTAAAGTACGAATGTTACGACCTTCACGACCGATAATTCTACCTTTCATTTCATCACTTGGAAGAGCGACGACGGAAACAGTTCTTTCAGTAGTGACATCTTGTGCGTATTTAGAAATCGCTAATCCGAGGATTTCTTGAGCTTTGCTCGCTGCCACTTCATTAGCTTCGTCTTCTTTGTTTTTAATGTAGACAGTTAATTCTTTAGAAACTTTGCTTTCCACTTGTGCAAAGAGTTGATCTCTTGCTTCTTGAGTGGACATCTTAGCGACCTTTTCAAGTTCAACGATGATAGAAT
Source organism: Erysipelotrichaceae bacterium (assembly GCA_015059105.1). Classification (GTDB taxonomy): domain Bacteria; phylum Bacillota_I; class Bacilli_A; order RFN20; family CAG-826; genus SIG220. Next base: position 83,372 of record SVBB01000006.1, read on the forward strand.
CAATCTTTTCTTGAAGTTGAGCTTCTTTTCTATCGCAGTCTTTTAATCTACGATCGAGTTTTTCGTTTTTCTCATCAAGAGCGTTCTCTTTTTGAGTTAATTGCATATCACGACGATCGATGTTTTGTTCTCTTTGGAATAATTTGTTCTCGAGAGCCGCCACTTCTTGCTTTCTTTCTTTGATGTCGCGATCCGCACGATTTTCCGCTTCTTGCACAGCGCGTTTAGCATCGATTTGTGCATTCTTGGCGATGTGTTCAGCTTTGATTTCAGCGTCACGAATAATTTTGTTTGCTTTTTTGACTTGGTGTCTGGATTTGAGGAATAATACTAAAAAGATAATTCCGGCGCCCAAAATGATTCCCCCTACGGCGGCGAGCGCAATCCAAAGACCCATTAAGGATACTTCTGCGTATACCATAAAAAATCTCCTTCTTTCGTTCTACGAAAAAATAACTATAATTTAAAACCTTATGCAGATTTTGTATATAACAGGCTAAGCCTGATAATTTAGTTTCTCGATTGAGAATCTATAGTTAGTGTTAACAACACGAAGATATTATAAACGAAGAGTAATTAATTAACAATAAAATAAAAACCTTGAGTTCCCGGATTTTTGAAAGGGGTTGATAAAATTATCAATTAAACAGTTTAAAAAAGCTATAAAATTGGCATTTTTAGCTGAAAATAT
>SVBB01000007.1 GCA_015059105.1 Erysipelotrichaceae bacterium
GGAAACCAATGATTTCCAGGCAATTTTCCTTTGAAACGCCCCCTTTAACTTTGGGACTTTTCATCTTGTGCCCCCTTTAACTTTGGGGCGCCATAATTATTTGACGTTATGATAAACGTTTTGAACGTCTTGTAATTCGTCAAGCATATCGCAAAGTTCATCGAATTTACGACGATCTTCTGGATCGCTAATTTCAATATATTCGTTAGGAATATAAGAGATTTCCGCAACATCGAATTCTTTAACTCCCATTCCAGATAAAACATCTCTTGCTTTACCAAAGTCAGTTGGACTCACTAAAACTTCGATAACACCGTCTTCTTCAGTGACAGAGTTAACATCGACATCACCTAAGATTAATGTTTCTTCCACTTCATCTCTATTGTTGCCTTTAAACGCTAAGACACCATATTGAGTAAAGTTATAAGCAACTGTTCCTAAGTGACCGCCTTTTTTAGTGATGGCAGTTCTAATTTCAGTTAATGCTCTATTCGTGTTATCAGTTAAGGACTCGATAATGAAATAGGAGTTGCCTGGTCCAAAAGCTTCATATAAACCAGAAGTATAGCTCTCAGCAGAACCACCTTTGGCCTTTTGGATTGCTCTTTCAATAACGTCTTTAGTAACGTTTTGGCCTTTCCATTTTTCAATCGCGCTTCTTAACGCAAGGTTCATATCTGGATCAGGTTCGCCAGATTTCGCGGCCATGTAGATTTCCTTACTGGCACGCATGAATAATGCACTTCTCGCCGCGGCTGTAGCAGCCATTGCTTTTGCTCTAACTTCATGTGCTCTTCCCATAAATAATTCCTCTTTTTCTTTCTTAAAAATATTATCACTTGTAGATTACATCTATCAAGAACAAGCCTTCACTTGATGCGCGATAAGCCGTATGCGCGTCGACATCTTTATCAAGTCTATCGGAAATATAGGTTAAATCTTCCTTGCCTGACGCTACCGCTAAACAGGTACCAATAATGTCTCTAATCATATATCTCATAAAGCCATCGCCGATGATATCAACATCTATTGTTTCATTTAAAGAAACTCTGATATCAAATATCTCTCTAATATAATTATCTTCATCTTCTTCCTTACTGGTGAAGTTAACAAAATTGTGTTGGCCGACAAATTTATCAAGCGCTTCCACAAACTTGGTCATCACAAATGGATATGGATAATACAAACTAGTATTTGTGAGAAATGGGTTCTTATCGCCACTATTAATTCTGTATTGATAATGCTTTTTCTTCGCACAAAAACGCGCGTGAAAATCTTCTGCCACTTCAACTAAAGAATTAATCGCGATATCATCTGGAAGAATTGAATTTAAAGAATATTTTAATCGTTCTAAATCCATCTCTTTGTTAAGTTCAAAATGGAAGCTTTGATTAAGCGCATGCACACCGGCATCAGTTCTTCCAGCTCCATATATTTTGGTTGGATTATTTAATATTTTTGATAAAGCTTTTTCAATTTCTTCTTGAACAGTATTACCATTTGGTTGAATTTGCCAACCATGATAATTTGTTCCTAAATATGCGACTTTTGCAAGTATTTTCATATAAAACTCCATTAAAATCCTGGATTTACTTTAAATAATGTTTCGATGATGTTAACAACCTGAACATTTTTATCAATGATGAATAAGGTGAGAACTCCACCGAAAACCGCTATGACAAATAAGAAGGAAATTAAATCTACTAATTTAAAATGCATGACATGGAAGTGAGTGCGTTTCGCACGTGGGTCATATCCTCTTGCCTCCATCGCGTTTGCAAGCTCTTCACTTCTTTCAATCGCTGATACAAATAAAGGAATGATCAAGGATACAATTGCTCTAACTCTTTTAACGATGCCATGGGTGAAATCAACACCTCTAGAGCTCTGCGCTTTCATAATGCGGTTAGTCTCATCTAAAATCGTTGGAATAAATCTTAAGGCGATAGAAATAGTCATCGCTATTTCATGAGCAGGGAAATGAATTGGTTTAAGGAAACCCATACCCCATTCAAGACCATTTGTAAGATCCATTGGTTTAGTCGTTGAAGTGAGAATCATCGTCGTACATAAGATCATAATAAGTCTCAGCATAATATATCCCCACTGATAGAAGGCGTCGTAATAAATCGTTAATGAGCCGATGTTAAATGCAGGATAAATATATGTTTGGTTAGGAATAAGGACATAGATAACTAAAAGGAAGAGCAAAAGGAACCACATCGATAAAATCGATTTGAGAAGTGAACGAAATGAAATACGAGAAATCATCATCACGACAATTAATAGAACAAGCATTAAACCACTGATGATGAGGTTTGTAGACCATAAAGTGAACTGCAAAAATATCGCCACAAAAAGAAGAATCATAAAGAATATCTTGCTTCGCGGATCGATGCGATGCACGACTGTGTTAAATGGAGAATAACGGCCAAAAGTTAATTCGCTCATGACTTCTTCTCCTTAATATATGGAATGAGGTCTTTAATCGTTCTAATTTTGTTTAAATCGATGCTATAACCATTCTCATTCAATTTATTAACTAATCTATATAAGTTAGGGACTTCTATGTCGATATCCTTACTTGCAAAAAGATCCGTTGGTTTGCCAACAAATTTAACTTCCCCATTTTCTAGGAAAAATACTTTTTGAACATATTCATTAACTAAAGACATATCATGGGTAATCAAGATTATAGAAGTGCCTTCTTCATACATCTTATTAACGAGATTCATGATATCTTTGCTGCCTTGGTGGTCTAATCCCACTGTCGGTTCATCAAGGATGAGGATATCGGGTTTAATCGCGAATATACCCGCGAGAGCAACTCTTCTTCTCTCTCCACCAGAAAGTTCAAATGGCGATCTTAAATAATATGATTTATCTAATCCAACTTTTTTAAGCGCTTCATGAGCGAGTTTAATCGCTTCTTCCTTGCTGCTACCAAAGTTAAGTGGACCAAAAGCTACATCTTTTTCCACTGTCTCTTCAAAGAGTTGATACTCAGGGAACTGGAACACCATTCCAATATGTTTTCTTAATTCATGAATCTTTTTATTCTTACGCTTTTTAGGGGTGATTACAAAATCATCGATTACTATTTCACCTGCATCAGGTAATAATAAAGCGTTGAGGTGCTGGGCTAATGTGGATTTGCCACTTCCCGTTTCCCCAAGAAAAGCGACATAAGAATGGTCTTCAATAGAGATATTAATATCTTTTAAAGCTTCCACTCTCTGTGGAGACTTTTTTAAATATGTATGAAAGAGATGATTAATGTTTATCGGCATAAATAATTAACAACCTCTTTAATATCATTTAAATTATCGACGTCAAAACCTGCATCTTTTAGCTCTTCTTTTAAAGAGATTAAGAATGGGGCTTGGAGTTTATATTTTTCTCTAATTTCTTTATTAGCAAACACTTCTAATGGTGAGCCAGAACAAACAGCTTTACCTTTTTCCATGACGATGACACGGTCAGATAATAATGCTTCTTCAACTTCGTGAGTAATCGAAATAATCGTGAGGTCAGGATTATCTTTTCTCATATGTTTGATCGTTAAGAAGATTTCTCTTTTCCCTTTCGCGTCAATCATCGCTGTCGCTTCATCTAATATCAATATCTCCGGTTTAAGGGCAAGCGCGCCGGCAATTGCCACTCTTTGTTTTTGACCACCCGAAAGATATGTTGGTTCTTTTTTCAAATAATCTTCCATCTTCACATATGTCGCGTATTTTTTGATAATTTCTGGCATTTCTTCTGATGGAATCTGTCGATTTTCTAATCCAAAAGCGATATCATCTTCCACTGTTGAACCGATAAACTGGTTATCTGGATTTTGGAAAACGATTGCTATCTTCTTACGAATATCGTTTAACGACTTATCTTCAAGTTGAACTCCGTCCACTATAATCTCTCCACTATTGGCCCTTAATAATCCCACAATCAGTTTCGCAAGCGTTGATTTACCAGATCCATTATGACCAACAATGGAAACGAAAGAACCTTGCTCAACCTGAAGAGATAAATCGTCAACAGCTTTGTTACCAGCAGAGTAGGAATAAGATAAGTTTTTAATGACTATTTTTTCCACGCCTGCTATTATAACATGCTTTATTATTTAAAGTATCCACTTTTAAAAAAGTTAGATACTTTCTTTCTCACGCTATCACTAACGCGATAAACCTTATCGGCTTTCCATTTCGTCAGCATTTTTATTTCTTCGAAATTATATCCTTCGATGAAAGTGAAAAAACCAACTAATCTTTCATCATTCGTGAGTTTTGAATCTTTTGAAACGATGAAATCATGAACTAATTTTTTCTCAACAGAATATGAGATTTTATCATCATCTGAGCCGCAGGTTTCATGGAGGGTAAGTCCATCATCAAATAGACTAGAATCAAGAGATAAGGGATGGATGAAGTCGTTATTTGAATAAGAATTGTTTCTCACAAAGTTGATGCATTGGTTCTTCGCAATAGTTGTCCAATAACTATAAAAAGACTTCTCTTCGTTAGGTGTATATTTCTTTAACGCAATCGCAAGACTGGTAAAAGCAACCGCGGTAAATTCATCCGCGGAAAAACCTAAGTCAGAATATAAAGAAGCGTACTTTTTGCCAAAATTCTGTGCAAAACTTAGGTATTTTTCACATAACAAAGCTTCAGCATGGGTATCTCCTGTCCTAATTAAACTGATGATAGTATCATCATCAATTAAAACCATGACAGTTTCTCTTTTCTATAGAGAAATTGCCGTTACACCTCTTTGATTTTTGCTAATAAAATCCCTGACGCTACCGAAGCGTTTAAAGAATTCACTTTCCCATACATTGGGATTTTAACAATATAGTCAGAGTTTTTAAGAATTAGCGGTGCAATGCCGTTGCCTTCTGAACCTATAACCAAAACTGTTGGGAAGTCATATTTCAAATCGAGGTAGCTCGTTTTTCCACTTCCATCTGCGCTAAGAATCCAGAATCCGTTCTCCTTTAATGTTGCAATCGCTTGATTGAGGTTGCTGACCAAAGCGACAGGAACATAGTTGATTGCCCCTGCACTTGTCTTCGCGACTGTTGAATTTAAAGGGACTTGATTATGTTTGCTGATGATTACCCCTTTCACTCCAAAGATGTCACAGTTTCTAAGCACTGTGCCCATGTTGTGAGGATCATTGATACCGTCAAGCATCACTAATGTTGGGTTTTGTTCACCCTTGCATTGATGCAAGAGGTAATCTAAAGAAACATATTCATATGGTTTGATCTCCGCGACGATGCCCTGATGGACTCCACCATTAGCAAGCGCGTTAATCTCGTTATTCGTTTTCACTACTTTTGGAACGAAGCTTTCCGCTAATAAATTAAGTAAATTACGGTCAGAAAAACCTTGGCTGATATAAACCTTAAGCACTCTTTTCGCTTTCAAAGCTTCTTTAACAGGGTTTCTTCCAAAAATAATTTCTTTCACTAGAGGATTCCTCTTTCCATAAGCTGTTTTCTGATTTCATCGCTTCGCGCGAAATCTTTGTTGGCTTTACTCTGGTTATATTCAGCATATAACTTTTTATCTTCCTCGCTTAATTTGACATAAGGGATATCAAGTCCGAGGACATAGAACATATCAGAGAGAGTTTTAAAATAATCATTTAATAGGTTGATATTTGATTCTCTACTTCTAAGTTCATTATTGATTAATTTCACCAATTCATACATTTCGCTTAACGCATTAGAAGTATTTAAATCATCCGCGAGAGCGAGCAAGAATGGTTCAATATTCACTACCTTGCCTTTACTCATATCAACATCGGATGTTTGAAGTTTTAATGCGAGTTGACGGTAAGCATTAGATAATTTATTGATTTGTTGTTTGGAAGAAAGAAGCGTCTCGTCAGTATAGTTAACAGGCTGACGGTAATGGGCAGAAAGAATAATCATTCTCGTCACCGGTCCGCCTAAAGAGGCCAATATATCTTTTGCAGTGACGACATTGCCTAATGATTTAGACATCTTTTCTTCGCCGAAATTGACGAACCCATTATGCATCCAATATTTGGCAATCTTATTGTGATGAGTGGCTTCTGATTGAGCGATTTCATTCTCATGATGTGGGAATTTTAAATCATATCCACCACCATGGATATCGATATAGTGACTTGGGAAGATTGTATCGATCATCACACAGCATTCCGTATGCCAACCAGGACGACCATTCCCCCATGGAGAAGGCCAAGTAATACCTTCACTAGTTTTCTTCCATAAGGCGAAATCTAAAGGTGATTCCTTACGGTCATCTTTTTCAATTCTCGCGCCGACTTTAAGATCTTCGACATTGATACCGCTTAAGCAGCCATAATCTTTAATCGCTGAAACTCTAAAATAAACATCTCCATCGACGACATAGGCCGCACCAATCTTCACGAGATTATCAACATAATCGATAATCTTTTGAATATATTCGCTGACCTTAGGAGTGACATTAGGGATTTGAGAACCAATGCCTTTCACATCTTTTTCAAATTCTTTGATATAGAATTCTGTTAATTCTTTTTCAGTGATGTTTTTCTCTTTCGCGGCTTTGATGATTTTATCATCGATATCCGTGTAATTTGAGACATAGGTAACATCATAACCAACATAAGTTAAAAAGCGTCTTAAAACGTCAAATACGACCACAGGACGCATATTGCCGATGTGGGGATCGCTATAAACAGTTGGGCCACATACATACATTGAAACTTTGTTGGGTTCGTTAGTAACAAATGGTTCAACTTTATTTGTTAATGAGTTATAAAATTTAATATCCATAATAACATTATTATACACATTCTTTTTTTGGTTCGCGGTAAAGAATAAATTTTCTCGTTAAATAATTCCAAACAAGACCCACGAATGTCTTGATGACAAAGGATATAAAGTACGCCCAGAAAGCCACATCGCCCCAGAAGGAGAAGGAGAATATTTCTCCAACGATGGTATCGGCTTTAGAGATGATATCGATATTCCAAGCATTTAAACAGATAAACGCGCATAACTGCATCGTTCCGATTGATAGAAACATCGCTCCCGCGCTAAGCACGACAAACCAGAATATAAACATTGGTTTTTTGCTCGCACTTTCGTCTTTAACATTTCTAAATACCCAGAATGTGGATAATAGATAATTTAAAACGACGCTGACGAGAAAGCCAACAGCAATAGAAAGTGCATTAGCCCATCCATTATCCATTCCTGTTTTAACTAGTCCTGCCAAAACGAAATAAGAGACGATGAAGTCCACTAATGCACAAACGATTCCCGTTACCAGGAATCGCAGTATTTCAAGTCCTCTATTTGTTTTTCTGTCAATCGACATCTTTATATTAGAAGAATACTTCTCTTGCTTGTGCTTTTGTTTCTTGAGAAGCGATGAATGGGATACGAGTTGTGTAACCACGTTTTGCAGCAACAATCATCTTGAGTGGCCAACGATAGATATCTTGGTTCCATTGATTAACTGTGTCGTTATAAACGCTTCTCGCGGCTGTGATTTCTTTTTGTAAGTAACTGTTTTGATTCATCGCAGATTGAATTTCATTGTGCGCTCTGAGTTCTGGATAATTTTCCATGACCGCGTTTAATTTAGTAACAGCATTATCAACTTTGCTTGCAACATCAACACGTTCCATATCGCCGAGAGAGTTGCCCGCTCTTAAGCCAGCGATTTGAGCGAATGTTTCTTTATCTAATTTGATAGATTTTTCTAAAAGTGCTGCAACGTTCTTTAAGATGATGACTCTTTGTTCTAAGTAGTTATCAATTTCAGAAGCATCGTGTTGAATCTTTTGTTGTAATCTAGATAAATAGTTACCCGCGCCAACCTTTAATGCGAGATAGATAAGTCCACTGATGATTGGGACTGGCAAGAACCAGATAACAATTTCAAAGATTTTGCTACCAGTGCCTACTTTGATTGGGATTTGTTTATCAATGACATTGACATCTCTGCCGGCTTCATTGATTACTGGATTTGTTTCGTCTAATTCATTAGCCATAATATTTCCTCCTTATAAGCTATTTATTAGCAAGGTATAAATGTCTATATTCCATTATAATACCTTCTTTTCCTTTAGGAACAGCATTTTTAAATACGACCATTGGGGTTTTCTTAGTCAGTGGTTCATATGTGAAATAATGAACAGGGACGGGATGCATACGCCCATCTCCCCCTAAAGTCGGCACCATTGTGACATGTGGAACTTCCTTAAATGAATGGGCAACGACATTGATTTCATCGACATTCTTGCCTTTGTTAACCACTTCAGTCGTCAAAATAATTTCAGTATCAGTATCTTCATGAGCAAACTGCTTTGTATCTTCTAATTTGTTTAACAAACACTCCGTTTCATAAGAAGAAACATTTCTCGTTGGTTCATGAGTTGGGATGAACGGCAATGGAGTGTGTTGATGGAACATTGGAATCGATAAGAATAAGAGGAAGTCATAATAAAGACCTTGGAAGAAGTTCATATTGTAGTCGGTGAATTTCTTCTTAATTTCCTCATAGTCATAACTGGAATAATTATATGATCCGCCAGAATAGTCCATATTGCGGGAATGGGCAGAATAGATGAGATTGATACAGCCTTTCTTATAGTAAGTGATGTCATCGCCATACGGTTCACTTTGTGAGAATAATGTACAGATGTTGTTTTGTGCAAGAGGAGTGAATAACAAACGATATTCCACTTCATTATTACGATCAGAAGAATTCAAATAGGCTTCAAATTTAGAGTTGGCCATCTTCGTATATGATTGCCCCTTCTTCACTGCTTTTTCGGCAGCTTTCGCGTCTTTCTTTTCAAAACTCTTCACATAGCGTTCCATCTCTTTTTCACTCTTGCCCGCTAAACCAGCTGGTTCGCGTTTGAAAGATAATTTAGGAGCGGCATCAGAAGCTAATATAAGCTGTGTTTGCACGGCATAATTAGGTGCGTCTTCTGTCACAGTCGCGGTTAATGTTTGAGTGTGTGTCACTACTCTCGTATTACCGTTACCATCTCTTTCTGTCGTCGTCCAAGAAATGACGAGATGTCCTGTATAAATTTTTGGATACATGTTCATCGCATATGTCTGGGTGAGCATAAAAGGATTGCCGTTAATTTCTCCAGATTGCACGACTAAAGTGGAGTGGTTATCAAATTCGTCTTCTTTTAATCCAAACTGTTCGACCATTCTATCGACGAGTTCTGGTTCGCATCTTTCATCGAAATCGAGAATCGGCGCGGTTTGTTCCATTAGTTTTACCGCAGTCTCACTATCTAAAGCTGCCACTAATGGAGCGGTTTGAGCTTCAGCCTCCGCGAGGAAATGTGCTTTCTCTTTATCGATTTTTGCCTTTTGTTTCTCTAATTCTTCAATATCTTTTTTCACTTTATTCTTACGATGTAAAATGATGAAAATACCAACGATTATCAAACATAAAATAATGCCGATAAAAAGTAAAAACCCGGAAAATGCACGCTTTTTGCTAATCTTTTTCGCAAGATCGTCACTTTCTTTGCACTTCTTTTTATATTGTTCAACAGTCTCTTTATTCGCGTCGATACTGAAATTAGTTTTTTCAACCGCACCAGAAAGGAACGCTTCAATGTTTTCAAGATGTTTATCCTTTAAAAAGTAATTATAGTACTTAAGCGGTTCGAGATATAAAGTTGTATCAACGTTATTGTTCATAAGCTTTTCCTGCCTTAATTATACAAATTAACATATTAACCACAAATAACTTTTTATTCTAAATAAATGGGAGTGACAAAAATGTAACCTATTTTTCAAGTTGAGTTATAGGTTATGTGGGTTTATTTGTCGTTATAATTTTATTCAAATTCTTCACCCAAATATTTAATTACAAAATGCTGATATAAATCGCTCCCATAAGAAATGCGCTTTTCTTTCGCCAATCTTCCTGTGACAATAAACGGTGGTACATTCACTAGCCTAGCTCAATTCTTCTAGAAGAAAGAAAACTACAATCTAACATTTCTTTTTTTACATCAACGAATATTGTTTTATAAACATAAAGGCCGCCTTGCGGTGACCTAATATAAATAAATTTAAGGATTAAGATTATTCAACCCAAGTGACGACCACGACTGGCACGTTATCACCTTTATGGTTTAGATATTTTTTTGTTTATTAATTTACTAGTAATGCATATTTATAATATCATAATGTACATTTTATATTGAGATATGTACATTTCAACTATACAATAAAATTGTAAGGAGGTAATATTATGTGCACTATTACATCGACAGAACTTAAAAACAATTATGGAAAATATATTAAACTCGCAGAAACAGAGAAGATTGAGGTCACCAAAAGAGGTGTTGTTGTTTTCACAATGGTCCCAAAAAGATATGAATTAGGTGAGAAATTAAAAAGCTATTTTGGAATCCTTCCTAAAGAAGCGTCAATCGGTAAAGATCCTGATGAAAGAGACTAGGCATTATGAAATACTTCTTTGATAGCAATGTAATTGTAGACGCTTTTACTGAGCGTGAAGGCTCGGTTGAAACTGAAAGAAATCTTTTATACGCTGCCGTGATTGGAATGATTGAAGGAGTAGTATCTTCTAAGCAAATGACCGATATATACTACATTCTTAGAAAATATGTCTCTGACGATAAAAGCAGAAGGGAAATCCTTTCAATACTTATGAAAGGTCTTGAAATAGTTCCCGTGGATAAGGAACTTCTTGAGGCAGCACTCATATCTCTTGTTCCAGATTATGAAGATGCGGTTATTGTTGAATGTGCAAAAAGATCAAATTCTTCTATGATTGTAACAAACGATAAAACAGGTTTTAAGAACTCTGGATTAGATATCAATAGTCCAAGTGATGCTTTTAAAACAATCTGAGTAGAACAACATAAAAGGCCACCTTGCGGTGACCTAATATAAATAAATATAAGGATTAAGATTAGTCGACCCAAGTGACGACCACGACAGGCGCGTTATCACCTTTACGGTTTCCTAATTTTAATTGACGAGTGTAACCACCATTACGGGAAGCGAATTTTGGTCCTAATTCATCGAATAAGACGTCCATTGCAGTCTTCTCGCTTTCAGCATTAACTTTAACGTTTCTGACGAATCTAGCGGCTTCTCTTTTCGCATTCATCTTATCTTCTTTCTTAGTTAAAGTGACAAGACGATCTGCTTCCTTAATGACATCTTCCGCAGTCGCGGCAGTGACTTTCACTGTGCCGAATCTGATTAAATCAGTGACGACGTTACGGAGCATGTTTTCATATTTGCTCTTGGTATAGGCGGCCTTAAATCTGACACCTGTTTTACCATGAACGTTTTTTCTACCTTGTGCTGGCATTTAAGTATCCTCCTATTATTCGAAATCTTTGAAAGAGAGACCTTGTTCGGCGAGTTTTTCCTTAATTTCTTTAAGGGATTTCTTACCGAGGTTTTTCACTTTCATCATTTCATCTTCAGTCTTTTCACAGAGTTCTAAGACGCTGGAGATGTTCGCTCTCTTTAAGCAGTTATAACTACGGACGGAGAGATCGAGTTCTTCGATAGAAATATCGACAACTTTCTCTTCCTCTTCTTGTTCCTCGTCTTTTTCAAGATTGATGTCTCTAGTGATAGAGGCGAGGTCTAAGAATTTCGCGAAGTGGTAATTTAAGATTTGGGCGGAATGGGCAATCGCTTCTTGTGGAGTAGTTGAGCCATTAGTCCAAACTTCTAAAGTCAATTTGTCGAAGCGGGAATCGTGACCAACACGAGTGTTTTCCACGTTGTAATTGACCTTGATAACTGGAGAGTAGTTACTATCAGTGGCGATAGTACCGACTGGTAAGTTTTGGTGAATTAATTTGTTTTGTTCACCAGTTAAGAATCCACGACCATTTCTCGCGTGTAAGACCATATTGAGCTTACCACCGCTTGAGAGGTGGGCGATGACGACGTCTGGGTTAACGATACGAACGCCTGATGGGCAAACGATATCGCCAGCTTTGACTTCGCATGGACCAGTCATATTGAGAGTTAATTTTTTATTGCCAGTTTCTTCTTCATCGATATCATAGACAACATCTTTTAAATTTAAGATGATGCTAGTGACATCTTCTTGAACACCGTCAAGAGAAGAGAATTCATGAGCAGCGCCTTCGATTTCGACAGCATAGACACTGGCGCCTGGAAGTGCGCTTAATAAGACTCTACGTAAGGCGTTACCGATCGTTAAACCAAAACCTCTTTCGAGTGGTTCAATGACGAACTTACCATAGTTCTCATTACCATCGTAGTCGGCAGAGGTGATACCAAATCTTTCAAATGGATTTGCGATTTTCATATCTATTACCTCCTATTAACCACGTGGTTTCTTTGGTGGACGGCATCCGTTATGTGGAATTGGAGTAGTGTCCACGATTGATAATACTTGTAATCCAGCAACGGCTAAGCTTCTGACCGCAGATTCTCTACCTGGACCTGGACCTTTCACATCGACATCGACTTGTCTAATGCCTTGTTCATAAGCGGCTCTTGCAGCGGCTTCACTAGCTTGTCCAGCAGCGTATGGAGTAGATTTTTTACTACCTTTATAGCCGATTGCACCGGAGCTGCTCCAGCATAAGACGTTACCTTGCGCGTCACAGATGGTGACGATGGTATTGTTGAAAGTGGAATGAATGTGGGCAACGCCGCGTGTAAATGAACGTTTGATTTTCTTTTTACGTGTTGTGGTTTTAGTAGCCATACAGTTCTATCCTCCTCTCTAGCCTTTAGGAGCCATCTTCTTATTCGCGATGGTCTTACGTGGACCCTTACGAGTACGCGCATTTGTTTTTGTTCTTTGGCCACGGACTGGTAAGCCACGTTTGTGTCTTGTACCTCTATAGCAGCCAATTTCAGTTAATCTTTTGATGTTCAAAGCGACTTCTCTACGTAAATCACCTTCAACCTTGTGTTTCGCGATTTCAGTTCTAATCGCGTTTAATTGATCGTCGGAGAGATCTTTCACTCTGACTCCACCATCAACTTTTGCATTTTGACAAATTAATTCTGCAGTTGGTCTACCGATACCATAAATATAGGTAAGGGAGATTCTTACAGGTTTGTCGTTTGGAATATCAACACCAACAATACGTGCCATATTCTGCCTCCTTACTAACCTTGTCTTTGCTTGTGCTTAGGATCTGAACAAATGACCATGACTTTGCCATGACGTTTGATCACTTTGCACTTTGAGCAAATTGGTTTCACTGAAGGTCTAACTTTCATAAGTATTTTCCTCCTTAAACAATAGTTTTGACTAGGAACTATTTAAACCTAAATGTTATACGGCCCCGTGTTAAATCATAAGGCGAGATTTCTACCGTAACTTTATCACCTGGAAGAATGCGAATGTAATTCATTCGGATTTTACCAGAAACGGTGGCCAAGATTACGACGCCGTTCTCGAGTTCTACCTTAAACATCGCGTTAGGAAGATTCTCTTTGACGACCGCCTGTACTTCGATGACGTCTGATTTTGACATGTTAGTTCTTCTCCTCTTCTTCTAGAGTTAACGCTAGGAAACCATCTTTGGTCACTATGACCGTATTTTCATAATGGCAAGATAATTTACCGTCTTTCATTTTGGCTGTCCATCCATCGCCGAGGACACGCACTTGAGGTTTACCTTCTGCGATCATTGGTTCAATCGCTAAGGCCATCCCTTCTTGGAGGACTACCCCCGTCCCGGCATTACCATAGTTTGGAATGCTTGGGTCTTCATGCATTTCTCTACCGATGCCGTGACCAGTATAATCACGGATGATGGAATAACCACGACTTTCACAGTATTCTTGAATCGCATGCGAGATATCACCTAAATGGTTACCAGCTTTGATGAACTGACTCGCGTACCACCAAGATTCCTTAGTTGTATCGAGGAGTTTCTTCGCCTTTTCCGAGATGATCCCGACTGGGAAGGTTCTCGCTGCATCCGCGCAGTACCCGTTTTTCTTGACGACGACATCGATGGTCACGATATCCCCTTCTCTTAAATAGATATGTTTAGAAGGAATGCCGTGCACGATGGTTTCGTTGACAGATACGCATGTCGCTCCTGGGAAACCGTAATATCCTTTGCTCGCAGGAATTCCACCTTCTCTACGAATAATGCTTTCGCATTTTTCGTCGATTTCTTGGGTGGAAACTCCTGGAACAATATATTGCTTAATCTCTTTAAACAGGAGACCGATGATGCGACCTGATTCTTGCATTAACGCGATTTCACGTTGAGACTTGCAGCTAATCATTATTTTTTCAAGAACGCACTGACTTCATCGAATAAATGTTGTGAACCTTGTAAAGAATTAAAGTTCTTCAATAGTCCTTCTTCCTCGTAGAAATCGAGAAGAGGTTTGGTATCGACAACATAGTGATGTAAACGAACTTTTAAGGCTTCTTCATTGTCGTCTTTTCTTTGGTAAAGTGGTCCGCCGCATAAATCACAGACACCCTCCACTTTTGGTTTCATGGATTCGATGTGATAAGGCGCGCCACAATTCTTACAGACGCGACGACCAGAGATTCTTCTCACAAGTTCGTCATTGTCACAGTCTAAATTGACAACAACTTCGACTGGACGATTTATTTCCTTAGATAATTCCTTAAGAGCTTTGGCTTGGCCTAAGGTTCTTGGGAATCCATCTAGAAGAAATCCAGATTCACAATCAGGTTTCGCCAAACGTTCTTTGACGAGTCCGATTGTCACTTCATCAGGAACGAGATTACCGCTATCTAAGTAGCTCTTGGCGAGCTTGCCAAGTTCTGTTCCTTCTTTGATTGCTTCTCTAAACATATCACCAGTAGAGATATGAGTGAGATTATAGGCTGTCTTTAACTGTTTTGCTAAAGTGCCTTTACCGGCGCCCGGAGGCCCCATTAATACGATATTGTGTAACATTAACGTCCACCTCCAGCGACAACCTCGTCAAATGATTTACCAGCGAGTAAACCATCGATTTGGTTATTGAGTTCGAGAGCGACACCGACGACGATGATTAATCCTGTACCACCGAGGGCTAAGGATGAATCGTTACCGAAGGCTCCAGATAAAGTGAGG
This sequence comes from Erysipelotrichaceae bacterium, assembly GCA_015059105.1. Classification (GTDB taxonomy): domain Bacteria; phylum Bacillota_I; class Bacilli_A; order RFN20; family CAG-826; genus SIG220. The sequence goes on from SVBB01000007.1 coordinate 15,115, forward strand.
ATTGGAGGAAGCGCAGCGATGAATGCGAGAGCAAGCGCGCCGATAACTGTCACTCTATTTAACACTTTACGGACATATCTTTCGGTTTCGTTACCTGGTTTAATACCTGGAATGTAAGAACCGCTCTTTTGGAAATTCTCTGCGATTTGTTCAGGATTGATCTGCATATTCGCATAGAAGAATGTAAATGCAATTGTAAGGACGATATAGATGATTAAGCCCCAAGGCATATACCATCCAGTGCCGCCCATTTGGACCCACTTACTAGTGTTGAAGACATCTAACCAACCAGCTGTAGAGAGGTTTGGATCGATGAAGGCCACGATCACTTGTGGAGCCATCATTAATGAGCTCGCGAAGATGACAGGGATAACACCAGCGGAGTTGATTTTAATCGGTAGGAAGGAGGCTCTAGCCATCGACTGAGTCTGTCCGCCACCTTTGCCGGAATGTTGCACAGGGATTTTTCTCTGTGATAATTCGACGAAGGTAACGAAGGAAATGATCAATAAGTACATCACCACGTACAAGACGAACTGGAAGACACCGGCGATCTGCGCGTTGTCACCCATACCGACAGTTTGTAAGACCCACTTGCTGAAGGCTGTGGAGATTTGTCTTGGTAAGGATGAGACGATACCGGCAAAGATGATCATGGAAATACCGTTACCGATACCTTTGACGGAGATTTGGTCACCGAGCCACATGACGAGCATGGAACCCGCCATCATGACGAGGACGATGTAAATATATGTGAGCCATTCATTATCCGCGGTGACGAAGGTGATATAATCACTGTTCTCCATCGTACGGATAATACCATAGGCTTGAACCGCTCCTAAGAGGAGAGTCAAGTACCTCGTAGCCATTTCAATCTTCTTACGGCCATATTGACCTTGACGTTTTAGCTCCGTCATAGCCGGGAGAACATCAGTCGATAATAATTGAATGATGATTTGCGCGGTGATATACGGGGATACGCCTAACGCGAAGATTGAGAATGTTTGAAGCGTTCCACCTCCTAATAAGTTCATTAAGGAGAGGGCGTTATTTTGTGATAAGTATTGATTTAAATCGTCACCTAACTTAACGCCTGGAACTGTAATCTGTGCACCGATTCTAAAGATGAAAAGTATGAGAAGCGTGAATAAAAGACGATTCATGATCTCTTTATTCTTTAAAATGGAGACGATTTTCTTCATATTAGAGGGCCTCTACTTTTCCGCCTGCTTCTGTGATTGCTTTTTCAGCGGATTTGGAGAACTTATTCGCTTGGACAGTTAAGGCCTTGCTGAGTTTTCCATTACCTAAAATTTTAACACCATCGTATTCCTTTTTGACAAGACCAACTTCTTTTAATAAAGCTGGAGTGATGACAGTGTTCGCGTCAAATTTCTCTAAATCGCCGACGTTGACGACAGCATATTCGACGTGATTGACGTTTTTAAATCCGCGTTTTGGAAGGGCACGGTATAAAGGTAATTGACCACCTTCGAAACCTAAACGGGTACCGCCACCACTACGGGCATTTTGACCTTTATGGCCTTTGCCAGCAGTTTTACCATTACCGGAACCAAGACCACGGCCTTTACGATAATGTTTTTCGCGGGAGCCTTCGACAAATTGAAGTTCATTTAATTTCATGTTTGTGCTCCTCCTTATTCAGCTTTAGCTTCTTCAGTTTGGGCGCGTAAGGCCTTCACTTGATGGAAGCTCTTTAAGGAATCTAATCCTTGGGAAGTCGCTCTGATGACATTGATGGAAGAACGGCTACCATAAACTTTTGAGCAGACGTTTTGAACGCCACTAAGTTCTAAGATGGCACGAACTGGTCCACCAGCGATGATACCAGTACCTTCTGGGGCTGGTTTTAAGTAAACGTTACAAGCACCATATTTACCAATCACATCGTGGGAAATAGTGTTTCCTTTGACGAGTTTGATAGTGTGTAAATTCTTTTTCGCTGCTTCAGTTGCTTTCTTAATCGCATCTGGGACTTCTGCAGCCTTGCCTAATGCAAAGCCATATTTACCTTTGTGATCACCGACGACCACTAAGGCTGTAAATTTCATTCTACGTCCACCTTTGACAGTTTTAGAAACTCTGTTGATATAAACAACGCGATCTTCAAATCCGTCATCTTTCTTTTCAGGACGTGGACCTTTACGGTCTGGACGAGGACGTCTTTTGCCACCTTCACGATGGTTTTCTTTGTTTTCACCATCGGCTTTTGGGGCTTCTTCGGCTTTTGGTTGTTCTTGGACAACTTCTTGTTTTAATTCTTCTGCCATAATTTCCTCCTCCTAGAATTCTAAGCCACCTTCACGGGCAGCATCGGCTAAAGCTTGAACACGGCCATGGTAGACATATCCACCACGATCAAAGACCACTTTCTTAATCTTTTTGGCTTTGGCCTTTTTGGCGAGATCTTCACCAACTAATTTCGCAGCTTCGATATTGCTACCGTTAGCGAGCTTTAAGCTAGTGGAAGAAGAAGAGACTAATGTCACTTTCTTATCGTCGTCAATTAATTGTGCTTCAATGTTCTTGTTAGAACGGAAGACGCAGAGACGAGGGCATTCGGCAGTGCCGCTCACGACTTTTCTCACTCTAGCATGACGTCTGACGCGAGAAATATTTTTGCTTTCTTGATTAATCACTGTGATGTCCTCCTATTACTTACCAGCTCTCTTACCTTCTTTAGTAACGACGTGTTCGTCGGAATAACGAATGCCTTTGCCGAGGTAAGGTTCTGGTGGTCTGACATTGCGGATAGCTGCCGCAGTTTGACCGACTTTTTGTTTGTCAATACCTTCGACATCGATTTCAGTCGCACTCTTACAAGTGACTTTCACACCTTCGAGTGGAACGATGGTGACAGTGTGGGAATAACCAGCCCATAATTGGATATTGTTACCCATCATTTGGGCCTTATAACCGATACCGATCATCGTTAAGGATTTCTTATAACCTTGGGTGACACCGACGATTGCGTTATGAACGTTCGCACGAGTTGTACCATGGTTTTGTTTAGTTTGTTTTAATTCGTTAGCTCTAGTGAAGATTAAATTGTTACCTTCTTGCTTCATAGAGATGCCGTTATTGCAAGGAACGAGTAATGATCCTTTTGGGCCAGTGACTTTGAAGGCATTACCTTCTTGGCTCACTGTGACTCCGGCTGGGAGTTCGATATGTTTGTTACCAATACGTGACATATTCTATCTTCCTCCTTACCAGACGTAGGCGAGTACTTCACCACCGATACCGAGGGTTCTGGCTTTTGCGTCAGTCATGACACCTTGGCTAGTGGAAATAATCGCGATACCTAAACCTTTTAAGACGCGTGGAAGTTTGTCGGCACCGACGTTAACTCTTAAGCCTGGTTTAGAAATCTTTTTGAGACCGCTGATGACGCGAGTGCCATCGGCAGCATATTTTAATGTGATTGTTAATTCTTTTTTCACATTGCCTTTGACTTTGAAGTCATTGATGAAACCTTCTTCCTTTAAAATGGAAGCGATTTCGACCTTCATCTTGCTAGAAGGCATTTTAACTTTTTCGTATTTCAAAGCATTCGCATTGCGAATTCTTGTGAGCATATCGCTGATTGGATCTGACATCATAATACTTTTACCTCCTTATTACCAAGATGATTTCTTTAAGCCTGGGATTTCACCCTTGTATGCTAATTCTCTTAAGCAGACACGGCATAAATGGAATTTAGAATAGACGGAATGAGGACGTCCACAACGTTCACAACGTGTATATTCTCTAACTTTGTACTTTTGTGGTCTTGCACAGCGTACTTTTGCACTTGTTTTAGCCATTTACGTTCTCCTTTCCTATCTTTGGAATGGCATACCCATTAATTCGAGTAATGAGTAAGCTTCTTTGTCAGTCTTCGCAGTAGTGACGATGACGATATCCATACCGCGAACTTTCGCGACCTTATCGTAATCGATTTCTGGGAAGATCAATTGTTCTTTGATACCGAGAGTGTAGTTACCGCGGCCATCGAAGGCATTGCGGGAGACACCACGGAAGTCACGGACACGTGGGAGCGCGATACTAACTAATTTATCGAAGAAGTCGTACATGCGCACACCGCGAAGAGTCACTTTACAACCGATAGCTTGACCTTCTCTAAGCTTGAAGGAAGCGACGGACTTTTTGGCTCTTGTAGTGACTGGCTTTTGACCAGTGATTTGTCCTAATTCTTGAACTGCTTCATCAAGACGTTTTGCATCGCTAGTGGCATCGCCAACACCGATGTTGATGACGATCTTATTTAAAGCAGGGATTTCCATTGTTGACTTATATTTATAAGTTTCTAACAATGCTTTTTTCACTTCGTTTTCATATTTTGTTTTTAAACGTGGAGTGATGTTTGCTTGGGCATTACCCTTACCAGTTTTCTTGCTTGGAGCTTTCTTCGCTGGCGCTTCGGCCTTTGGGGCTTCTGCTTTAGGGGCTTTTGGAGCAGCAGGTTTCTTTGCTGCTGGTTTCTTAGTTTCTTCAGCCATTTACCTTCTCCTCCTTATAAGATAGTGCCGGATGCTTTAGCATAACGGACTTTCTTGCCTTTCTCTTCTTTATGACCAATTCTAGTTGGTTTTTTAGTTTTTGGATCAACTAACATAACGTTAGAGGCATCGATTGGAGCGTAGATTTCGACCACTGAGCCTTCTGGTGTTTGTTGAGTTGGTTTTCTGTGTTTTTTACGGACATTGACATTCTCGACAACGACGCGGTTACTTTTTGGATCAACCTTTTGGATTGTACCAGTTTTTCCCTTGTCCTTACCGGCGATGACGATGACTTTATCACCTTTAACGAAATTCATCATCTTTCCTCCTTATAACACTTCTGGGGCGAGGGAGACAATTTTCATGAATCCATCGATTCCCTTTTCACGTAATTCACGAGCGACAGGACCGAAGACACGAGTTCCGACTGGAGCGTTATCATCATTGATGAGGACGACCGCGTTATCGTCGAAGGCAATCGTGCTGCCATCGGCTCTTTGAATTGCTTTCTTAGTGCGAACGACGACACATCTCACGACGTCACCTTTCTTCACTTTACCATTTGGGATGGCATCCTTAACGGCTGCTAAGATGACATCGCCAATGGATGAACTTTTTCTGTTACTTCCACCATAGAGGTTGAAAGCTCTGACACTTCTCGCACCGGAGTTATCGGCGACGACGAGGTTTGTTTCCTTTTGGATCATAACTTACTTTTCCTCCTTGGCTTCTTCAACTGGAGCTTCAGCTTTTGGCTCTTCAACAGGAGCGGCTTCGTTAACAGCTTCTTCAGCGGAGAGTTCTTCGGCCTTGATTTCGGCTTCAGCTTCCTTCACTGTTAATTCCGCTTTCTTATCGATAGAGACGAGTCTGAATCTCTTGCTGGCAGACATTCTTCTGCAAGCCATGATAGTCACTGTATCACCAGTCTTCGCTTCGTTATTTTCATCGTGAGCGTAGTACTTGTTACCAGTTTTCACACGTTTGCCGTACTTAGGATGTCTTTTGTGGGTTTCAACAAGGACGACGATGGTCTTGTCGTTTTTATCTGAGACGACGACGCCTTGAATTGTTGTTCTAGCATTTCTTTCCATCTTTTAGTCCTCCTTATTTACTTTCTTCGAGTTCGCGTTCTCTTAACACTAAGTTAACACGCGCGATATCTCTTCTAACTGTGATGACGTCTTCGCCTCTTTCAAGCGCGCCGACGGCTTTCTTTCTTCTTAATTCGAAGAGTTGTTCTTTAAGTGAGTAGAGCTTTTCTTTTAACTCACTAGTGGATAATTCACGTACTTCATTAATTTTCATGGCACTACTCTCCTTTCTTTACAACCTTGCATTTGATTGGGAGCTTATATGCCGCTAAGCGAAGGGCTTCCATTTCGACTGAAGGTTCGACTCCTCCGATTTCGAACATCACGCAACCTTGCTTGACGACTGCGACCCATTCCTCTGGTGAACCTTTACCGGAACCCATACGAACTTCTGCAGGTTTTTTAGTTTTTGCGAGTTGTGGGAAGATTCTAATCCAAATCTGTCCACCACGTTTTGTATATCTGGATAAGACGATACGGGCTGCTTCGATTTGACGAGCAGTGATCCATGCGCCTTCCACAGCTTGGAGACCATATTCACCAAAGGCGACAGTTCTACCAGCTTTTGCTCTGCCTTCATACTTTAAGATATGAGGACGACGATATTTTGTTCTTTTTGGTTGTAACATGGCTTATTCTCCTTTCTTCTCTTCTTTTTTGAGTTCAGGGCGAATTTCTCCTCTACAGATCCAAACCTTAACACCTAAGCGACCATATTGAGTGGCGGCTTCTTTGCAGGCATAGTCGATATCGCTGCGGAGAGTATGTAGAGGAATAACCCCTTCTTTATAACCTTCGCTTCTGGCGATATCAGCACCGCCTAAACGGCCACTGACAACTGTACGGCAACCTTTCGCACCGGCCTTACGAACTTTTTGAATGGCTTTCTTTTGGACAGTTCTGAAACTGGCACGAGCCTCGAGTTGTTGGGCGATGGAATAGGCGACGATGTTCGCGTCTAAGTCTGGGTTCTTCACTTCGACGACATCAACTCTAACATTGACATCGGCTGGGAGTAATTTTTGAACTTCAGCTTTGAGTCTGTTAACATTCTTACCACCTTCACCGATGACGAGAGCGACTCTCGCGACGAAGATGAGGATGGAGATGTTATAACCCTTATCTGTTTTAATTCTTTCAATCTCGATGTGAGATAATGATGCGGCTTGGCATTCTTTTTCAAGATATTTTCTGATTTTGATATCTTGGTTTAAGAACACATTGTAATCTTTATCGTTAGCGAACCAACGTGAATTCCAATCACGGTTGACGCCAACACGCATACCTACTGGATTAACTTTTTGTCCCATAAGTATTCCTCCTAGCGCATCTTGACCACCACAGTGATGTGGCAGCATCTTTTCACTAAGCCAGAGGCAGAACCTTTGGCTCTTGGAATGAATCTCTTAATTCTCATTCCGTCAGTAGCATAGATTTCAGAGATATATAAGCTATTCTCATCCATACCGAAGTTGTTAATCGCGTTAGCAGCGGCAGATTTGATAGTCTTGCTGACTGGTTCACTTGCTGCTTTGTTGACGTTAGCTAAGATGCCAAGAGCGACTTTCACGTCTTTTCCTCTTACTAAATCTAATACTAAGCGCGCCTTGCGTGGAGTGCATCTCACATTCATGGATGTCGCTCTCGCTTCAGTTGGTTGAGGTTTGGCTGGCTTTTCAGGAGCCTTTTCCTCTTTCTTTGCTTTCTTTGCTTTCTTAGGAGCTTCTTCCACTGGAGCTTCAGCTTTCACTTCTTCTTCAGCGATGACTTCACTTTTCTTTTTAGTAGCCATTATCTTTCCTCCTATTTACCAGCGGCCGCTGCTTTATCTTCAGCAGTGTGGCCAGTATGACCGGTATATTTACGGGTTGGGGCGAATTCACCGAGTTTGTGTCCGACCATATCGTCAGTGACATAAACAGAGATGTGTTCCTTACCGTTATATACTGCGAATGTGTGGCCAACAAAGGCTGGGAATATTGTTGATCTACGTGACCAAGTTTTGATGATTTCTTTTTTATTAGCAGCATTTAACGCTTCGACTTTCTTCATTAAGTAGTCGTCACAGAATGCGCCTTTTTTCAAACTTCTTGCCATTTTGCTAACCTCCTTACTTCGCGTCATTAATTCTTCTAATCATTAATTTGTTAGAAGCTTTCTTTTTACTTCTTGTCTTCACTCCGAGAGCTCTCTTGCCCCATGGAGTTCTTGGTGCATCACGTCCAACTGGGGATTTACCTTCACCACCACCGTGTGGGTGATCGTTAGGGTTCATAACGCTACCACGGACTGTTGGTCTGACACCGGCCCATCTGGTTTTACCAGCTTTACCTTTGTTGACCAAGTTGAAGTCTTCGTTACCGACGACACCGATTGTCGCGCGGCATTCTCCGAGAATTTTTCTCATTTCGCCTGAGGCGAGTCTCACGCTGACGTATTTGCCATCAACACCGAGTGTTTGGGCTGAAGCACCAGCGGCTCTACATAATTGTCCACCTTTACCTGGAGTGAGTTCGAGGTTGTGGATGAATGTACCTTCAGGGATATTCTTTAATTTTAAGCAGTTGCCAGTGACGATATCGACTTGGTCACCAGAGACGACTTTGTTACCAACTTTGATATCTTTTGGTGCTAAGATGTATCTCTTTTCACCATCAGCATATGCTAATAAGCAGATGTTGGCGTTTCTGTTTGGATCATACTCGATAGTCTTTACAACAGCTGGGATATTGTCCTTATTACGTTTGAAGTCGATAATACGGTATTTGCGTTTATGACCTCCACCGATATGACGGCAAGTGATAACGCCTTGGTTATTTCTACCGCCACTCTTACTTAATGTGACTAATAAGCTTTTCTCAGGAGTGCTAGTTGTAATTTCTTCAAATGTCGAGTTGGTCATGTTTCTTCTACTAGGGCTAGTAGGTTTGTAACTTCTAATAGACATTTTGTCTTCCTCCTATAATTTGGTACTAATTAACATTAGTCCTTGAAGAGGTCAATGGCTTCGCCTTCAGCGATAGTGACAATGGCCTTCTTGTAACCAGAGATGTGGCCCTTATAACGGGTACCTCTAGTTGTTTCTTTGCCTTTAACGTTAGCAATTGCGACGTCAACAACTTTCACTTGGAAGATTCTTTGGAAAGCTAATTTGACTTCAGTCTTGTTAGCGTTTGGGGCGACATGAACGACGACTTTGTTTTGGTTTTGCATCATGTTCATGCTCTTTTCAGTGATGACTGGTTTTTCGATCACTGCGAAGTCTCTTTCAGTTGGTTTAGAGAATTTGACTTCGGCTTTTTCGACTTTCTTAGTTTCAGTCTTCTTAGCAGCTCTTGCCATATTACTTTAATCCTCCTTCGACTTCTTTAATCGCTTCTTGTGAAATGACTAAGTAATCGGAATTTAATAAATCGAGAACTGAGACATTGTCACAAGTGACGAGTTTGACCCAACCGAGGTTACGCACAGAGGCGAACGCGTTGGCATCTATTTCCTTAACAACCATTAACACCTTTGTGCAAGCGTTAACCGCGCTGAGGAATTTGACACATTCTTTTGTTTTCTTGTCAGTGAAGGCGATGTTGTCGACGACGACTAATCCTTCTTTGACTTTGAGGCTTAAGGCACTCTTTAACGCGAGTTTGTGTTCTTTCTTATTTTGGCTAAGTGTGTAGTCTTGATTACCATCTGGTCCGAAGACTGTACCACCGCCGACCCAAATTGGGGATCTAGTAGTACCGGCACGTGCGCGACCTGTACCTTTTTGTCTCCATGGCTTTTTACCACCACCGCTCACTTCGTGACGGACTTTGGTTTTCGCCGTGGCTTGACGGGAATTGGATTGTTCAACTTGGACAGCATTGAATAATGCTTGTTGATGAGGTTCAATTCCGAAGATGGAAGCATCTAGATTGAGCTTAGAAACTTCTTCGCCGTTCATATTGACGACTTTAACTGAGACGTTTTTCTTTTCAGCCATTTCTATCTACCTCCTATTTGTTTTCTTCAGCTGCTGGTTCTGCAACAGGGGCTTCGGCTGCTGGAGCTTCGGCGACTGGGGCTTCCGCGACTGGGGCTTCAACCGCTGGTTCTTCAACCTTTGGTTCTTCCTTAACTCTCACGAGTAAGTTTTTAACGACATCTGGGTGTTTGACGACTTTGACGGCTGTGCGAATTGTAACAATCGCTTTACGTGGTCCTGGGACGCCACCTTTGATTAAGATGTAGCCCTTTTCTTCATTCACATCAACGATTTGGACGTTTAATAATGTGACGGATTTGTTACCGTGATGTCCGGACATGTGTTTTCCTGGCATAACACCGTGGTTGTAACGACCTTGGTTAGCGAAGGAACCTTGTCCTCTATGGTATCCTGAACCGTGACCCTTTGGTCCGATGGTCATATTCCATCTTTTAATGGTTCCAGTATAACCTTTACCTTTACTAGTACCGATAACATCGACGACATCGCCTTTTTTGAAGATGCCACATGTGATCTTATCGCCTAATTGGTATCCACTTAATTCATCACCTTTTAATTCTTTGGAGATGTAATGTGGGTTTGTATTGGCTTTCTTAGCAATACCTTTTTCTGCTTTGTTAGCGCGGCTTTCTTTCTTATCTTCATAGCCGACTTGGACAGCAGCATAACCGTCTTTCTCAACAGTTTTGACTTGAGTGACGACGTTTGGTAAGACTTCAATGACTGACACTGGATACATTGTTCCATCTTCAGCGAAGACTTGAGTCATACCAAGTTTACGGCCTAAAATAGCTTTCATCGTGTCCTACCTCCTTATAATTTGATTTCGATATCCACTCCTGAAGGTAAGTCTAGATTACGAATCGCATCTAATGTTTCCTTTCTTGGGTTTTTGATATCGATAATTCTTTTGTGTGTTCTGATTTCAAATTGCTCACGAGAATCTTTATGCTTGTGAGGTGATCTTAAAATGGTAAACACTTGCTTTTCCGTTGGGAGCGGAACTGGGCCAACTACTTGGGCACCACTCTTTTTCGCAACAGTGACGATTCTTTCAGCACTAGCATCGAGGTTGACGTGATCGTAACTTCTGAGGCGAACCCTGATCTTGGTTGTTTTTGCCATGAATTTTTTCTCCTTTCACACTTTCTAGTTTTGACTCTCCCTCTCGAAGCGAATTCCCAGACACGTTTTCATGACAACGTTAGTGGGCGTGTCCGCAACCTCGCTTTTCAACGCGGGCAGTCAACGTTAAAAATATACTCCTCACGTATATGTGTGTCAACAAATTTATTAAATTTTTTTACAAATAATTAAAAGCCGCAACAAATGACAACGGCTTTCGGTGTGTTATTTATGCTCCAAAATCAGTGATTATTTTCCTGTTTTTCTTGGTATTTTTTGTAGCTGAACTCGCATCCACAATACTCCTGAAAATACATCTCATGGTCACGAATTATTTGCAGTGAATCCTCGTATCCGTTCTCTTTTTTGAAGTCAGCATAAAGCCATTTTACAGAGGGATATTCTTTCGCTAATTCTTCGCCAATCGTATTCAAATCTTTGGAGTTTTTATAACGCGAAATCGACATCACCGTGCAAGCATAATCGAAGTGATTTTCACTAGCAATTTCAAATAACTGTTTTAACCTCTTTTTAAAACATATGCGGCATCTTTCTCTACCTTCTGGCATCTCTGCGTACGGCTTAAGATCAGCGATATATTTATCGTAATCATAATCGATATAAATGATCGGATAACCATATCCGGTTTCATCGATGTATCTATTTAGCTCTTCATATCTTCTATCGTGTTCTTTTTTAGGGTAGATATTTGAATTATTGAACAATAAAGTGATATCAAAATAATTTTTTAATCTTTCTAATGGGATAGTGGAACATGGTCCACAGCAAACATGTAAAAGAAGTTTAGGCTTACCATTAGAAATATCAAGGTTTTGAACGATATTTTTGAATATTTTATTGAAATTTCTATTTTGCTGCATAGATAAACATTGAATCACCAAAGGAGAAGAAGCGGTATCTATTATCCACTGCATGCTTATAAACTTCTTGGGTGAAATCTAAACCCATAAATGATGAAACTAACATTATTAAAGTAGATTTAGGCAAGTGGAAATTTGTGATGATGCAGTCCACTGCTTTAAATTGATATCCTGGTTGAATAAAGATATTCGTGTCTTCTCTCGTCGATTTAAAAGTATTGTATTTAGTATAATTAGCTTCTAATGTGCGAACAGATGTTGTCCCGACTGCAATTATCCTACGATTATTTGCTTTTGCTTCATTTAATCTTCTGGCTGCGTCTTCCGTTATTTCATATACTTCTGAATGCATCACATGGTCTTTTGTATCTTCAACATTAACTGGCCTAAACGTTCCTAAACCAATATGTAAAGTCACCTCAATTATCTCCACTCCCATGGCTTTGATCTTATCATTGAGTTCTTCTGTAAAATGGAAACCCGCTGTTGGAGCCGCCGCGCTTCCTTCATACTTTGCATATACTGTTTGATAGCGATCATTCTCACAAAGCTGCTTTTTAATATATGGAGGCAGTGGCATCTTTCCAAGAGCATCTAACACTTCAAGGAAAATTCCTTCATAATGAAAAACAAATTTTCTTAGTCCTTCATCCTTAACCTCAACACATTCGGCAATTAATTTGCCTTCACCGAAGTCAATTTTGGTGCCCACTTTTATCGATTTTGCAGGCTTACAAAGACATTCCCAACAGTCCTTTTTTTCTTCATCTTGGTGGAGTAAAAGTAGCTCGCAGTGAGCCCCAGTTATCTCCTTAATTCCAAGTAATCTAGCCGGGATAACTTTCGTATTATTTCTCACTAAAACATCACCAGGTTTTAAATAGTTGATGATGTCATAGAAATGTTTATCTTCATACGTATGGTTATCTTTGTTAATCGCTAAAAGGCGTGAATGATCACGCTTTTCCGCTGGTGTTTGAGCGATTAATTCTTCCGGTAGGTAAAAGTCAAATAAATTGATATCCATTAGAAACCTCTTTTATCCCCAAATGCCGCTAAAACAGCGTTTTTATATTCGATAAATCTATCTTCTTTAATCGCTTGTCTTGCCCCTTCCATAATCGAAATTAAGAATCTCACATTATGATAGGAGAGAAGTCTTTTGCCAAATGTTTCATCACAGACATATAAATGTCTGAGATACGCTTTTGTATAATTTTTGCAGCAATAACAATCACACTGTGGATCAAGTGGGGAGAAATCTTCTTTATATTTTGCATCTCTAATATTCACCCTTCCAGTGTGAGTCATCAAAGCGCCATGTCTAGCAAGTCTAGTAGGAAGGACACAGTCAAACATATCAACGCCTAACGCTGTTCCTTCTAATATATAATCTAATGAGCCAATGCCCATTAAATATCTTGGTTTATCCGTAGGTAAATATCTTACTGAATCAGCAACCATTTTAAAGCAAACGTCTTTTGGTTCGCCGATTGATGTACCGCCGATAGAGAATCCATCAAAAGGATATTTTGCTAATTCTTTCGCGCAATATTCTCTTAAATCTGTATAGTCACTACCTTGAACAATGCCAAATAACGCTTGGTCTTCTCTTTTATGCGCATTAAGGCCTCTTATCGCCCATCTTATTGTTCTATCTGTAGAATCTTTTGCATATTGATAGCTCACTGGATATGGCATACATTCATCAAAACTCATCGCGATATCAGAACCGATTTCTTCTTGGATTTGAATTGACACTTCTGGAGAGAAGAATAGCTTATCGCCATTTAAATGGTTTTTAAAAGTCACGCCTTCTTCAGAAATCTTTCTATTTTCTGCGAGAGAAAAGACTTGGAATCCACCACTATCAGTGAGGATTGGTCCATCATAATTCATAAATTTATGAATACCACCTGCTTTTTCAATGAGTTTTGAAGTTGGTCTTAAAGATAAATGATATGTGTTTGCTAGAATGATACCTGCGCCCATTTCTTTAATTTCTTCTGGAGATAATGTTTTCACTGTTGCAAGCGTGCCAACAGGCATAAAGGCTGGTACTTCAACATCCCCATGTGGAGTGTGCAAGATTCCGTATCTCGCTCCACAGTTCTTATCAACGTGCAATATTTCTAAATAAAAGTTTTTCATACGATAAACATTATAAAAAAATAGCAATTGAATTGCTACTTTATATAACTATATTTTTACCAATCAATTAGCATGTGTGAACTTACTCGGTAGTTGAATAACCGAGCATCTGGGTTACATATTGGTTGATGATATCTTCCCGTTTTCAATATAATCCGCGAAGATATCAATCATCCCGTTATTATAAAAATCATCGCTTTGTTTGTCTTAACAAGGATAACAAATAACAGGCACATCGTAATGCCCATAAATCTTAATCATCATGTCTCTATTAATACGAGAGGAATACCAACATACTTCTTCGTATTACATATAAAAGTAGGTTTATAGAAGATAATGAATATAGTTTATCTATCTATAATATTTAACAACTGTAAGAACAATCTTTTTGTTGAGATTGAAATCAGGTAATAAACGTTTGTGATCTAAAAGTTGTCCGTTTTCTGTCAGTAAATTTTCAAATTCTTTCGTGTAAAACCAAAGTCTTAAATCTTTTTCTACAAAGTCGTTACTCTTTTTATAAAAATCAAATGTGAAAGGGATATAATAAATCTTCCCATCCATTATTCTAAAGTTCTGTGGGTTAAAGTCTAACTGCATCATTGCTTTTCTAGCAAGCCAATTTATTTCAAATAATTGTTGATAGATTTCATCTTCAAAATCATGGTCACGAAGTTCATCATACATCGTTGGTCCATCAATATATTGGATAAGCGCATATCCGGTCTTTTTATCAAGTGCATAAATCGTTGGAGAAGAGACTCTTGAGGTTTTCATCTTCTTCATCGCGTATTTAAAATCAGAGAAAGCACCAGTCTTAACTCCAAGCCATCTCACAACGTATTTAACACCGTCTCTATTGACGAGAAGGAGGTTCTCGCCTAATTCTTCAACTGGGGTATATTCTTTTTTATTAATTACGATGTTTTCCATTATTATAAACCTCGCGTATTTTTGCGAATGTTTCATCGCTTAATTCATGCTCGATTTTACAAGCATCATCTTCCGCGATAGAATCGCTTACACCAATCGAAATTAAGATGGACTTAATGACCTTATGTCGCTCATAAGTTTTTTCAGCGATTTTCCTACCTTCCTCAGTTAATGAGATAAGACCTTCTTTATCGACAGTGATAAAACCACCCTCTCTTAACTTTTTCATCGCCACCGAAACACTAGGTTTAGAAAAACCCATGTCATGCGCGATATCAATTGAACGGACGGAACCATTCTTTTGAGAGAGCATCAATATTCTTTCTAAATAATCTTCTTTGCTTTCTAACTTATTCATATGGTTTATTTTAAACTATTTTGGGTTCGCCTCATAATACAATTTGAAATAAAGCTTTTGGTATAAAGAGAAATGGATCACTTCTTGCTTTTCTTTATCGACATCTGTTGGGGTGTCGTTATAAGAAGATGTCCCTTCTTTTTCTCCACTTAATTTGAGATAAATATCATTTACCCAATTACCAAAATCTGCGAACGCATTATGCTCCTTCCAGTAAGTGTATCCAAAGTTTTGATTCCTTTTGAAACTATTATTTATTGAGCCAATCACTTCTTGATAGTCTGTATCTACACCTGTGAAATTAGATAAATAATATAAAGAAGATAAAGAGAAATAATAACCAGAATATCTAAAATATGAGTTTTTACTAGTGAGCATCAAATATAACGCGATAAAGTCAGCATCCTCTTCTTTCATCACTCCTTTCGTATGGAGTATTTCATGCGCGAATGTTAACGGCTTTAACGCATTGACATTCAAATAATTGATATTACCTTCTGTCGTTGGCATAAAAGTCACCCCAGTAATATGAAGTTCACGATAGAGGAAGGATGTCACCATTGGTTTTGCTCTTGTAGTAAAAGAAGTGAAATAATCGCCATACTCATGGTTTAATCTCATAAATTCATCTTCGAGCAAATCATTCATCTCTTTAATTGAATATGGGCAAATCAAATTGCCGTTTTCTTCAAACTGCATTTCTGCAGTAACTTTATTAACATCTTCTATGAAGTAATCGTTAATTTTCCTAAATTCTGTCTTATCTACTTGTTCCTCATAAACCGTTATAGGGTGCTTTTCACGGTTATAGGCCATTTCTGCAGTTGCTTGATATAATGTGATGATCGTTGTCGCAGTTAAGACAATTGTAAGCATTTTATTCACTCCAACAGAGTATTTATGCTTAAGCATACAAGTAGTGAATTGGTATAACAGAATAAAGCCTACAATTGCTAGAGTAATAAAAATGACTTCTGTCAAAGAGAATGGAATATATTTAAAGATCGTTCCAAAAGCGCTTTGATACCATCTTGCAAAACTCCTCGTCCACGCTTCACATATCGCCGTGTTGCTCTTTAACAAGATGAGAACCACAGTAAAAACAATAAGCAAAAGAATCAAAATAGCTTTAACTGTAATACCGATATGCTTTTTAACAAATTCCCTCATACGATCATTATATTTTATGTCGGCATTAATATCAACATAAGCGTACTAATTTAAACAATTATTACTGGTTTTTGTCTATTCTAATAATTCTTTCGTCAAAATGGACAAAAATATAAATATTTAGTAATATGCTTGAACTGTTTTGGTTTCAATATTTCTAATTAATTTAAGAAATAATTGAAGATTAAAACGTTTTAATTCATAATTTTATTATGTTTATGGAGGTCATTTATGGCTAAGTTACAACCACATGCTGCCAAACAAATCGCAGAGATTGTTGAACGTTACAAAAACGAAGAAACTCCTTTGATGATGATTTTGGAAGCAATTCAAGAAGAGTATGGTTACATCCCACTCGAAGTCCAAGAATTAGTTGGTTCATTACTCAACATTCCTGTCGCTGAGATTTATGGTGTTGTTACTTTCTACTCATTCTTCTCTCTCACACCAAAAGGAAAATATGTTATCGGTGTGTGTTTAGGTACTGCCTGCTATGTTAAAGGCAGCCAACTCGTGATGGACAAATTCTCAGAGTTACTCAAAATCAAACCAGGTGAAACTACTGAAGATGGTTTATTCACATTAGATGCGCTACGTTGCATCGGTGCGTGCGGTATTGCACCAGCTATTTCCATTAATGGAAAGGTCTATCCAAAGGTGGAAGTTGGTAATGTAGCTAACATCATTAAAGAATATAAAGATATGGAGGGTATTGCATAATGTGTAGAATCGCAGATGAAAAAGAACTCCAAGAGTTAATTGTCAAATACTCTGACAAATTAGCGAAAAAATTTGCTGGCAATGACGGCAAGAAACACCTCGTTGTCTGTGGTGGTACAGGATGTTTATCCTCTAACTCCCACGAAATTCTTCTCAAATTACAAGAATTAATCAAAGAAAAAGGCTTAGAAGATAAAGCTGAAGTCAATGTCGTCGGTTGTTTCGGTTTCTGTTCCCAAGGTCCATTCGTCAAAATCTTCCCAGATGATAGATTATATAGAATGGTTAAGGAATCCGATGCTGAAAGAATCATCGAAGAAGACATCATCGGTGGCAAAACTATCGTCGACCTTCTCTATGAAGATCCAGCCACTCATGAAAAAGTCGAAAAACAAGATGACATCAACTTCTATAAGAAGCAAAAG
The DNA here is from genome assembly GCA_015059105.1 of Erysipelotrichaceae bacterium. Classification (GTDB taxonomy): domain Bacteria; phylum Bacillota_I; class Bacilli_A; order RFN20; family CAG-826; genus SIG220. Next base: position 32,483 of record SVBB01000007.1, read on the forward strand.
AGAATCGCCTTACATGGCTGTTCTATGATCAACCCAGAAATGCTCGAAGAAGCTTTAGGCTACGGAGCATTCAAAGGTTTGACTAGAGCTCTCCACATGTCCCAACAAGAAGTTGTCACTGAAGTGCTCAACTCTGGTATCCGTGGACGTGGCGGCGCGGGCTTCCCAACTGGTAGAAAATGGCAATTTGCTTTAGACCAAAAGAACGATACAAAATACGTCGTCTGTAATGGTGACGAAGGTGACCCAGGTGCCTTCATGGATAGATCCATCTTAGAAGGTAACCCAATCGGTGTTATCGAAGGTATGATGATTGCTGGTTATGCAATCGGTGCACAAAACGGTTATTTCTACGTTCGTGCTGAATACCCAATCGCAGTTAAAAGACTAAGACTTGCGATTAAACAATTAGAAGAAGCTGGTTTATTAGGTGACAACATCTTAGGTTCCGGTTTCTCATTTAGATGCCATGTCCGTTTAGGTGCAGGCGCATTCGTCTGTGGTGAAGAAACAGCCCTCCTCAATTCTATTGAGGGTAAACGTGGTATGCCAAGACCAAGACCTCCTTTCCCAGCCGTTAAAGGTTTATGGGGTAAACCAACAATCATTAACAACGTTGAAACATTAGCGAACATCCCATACATCTTAAGAGAAGGCGCTAGCGAGTATGCTAAGATTGGTACTGAAAAATCAAAAGGTACTAAAGTCTTCGCCTTAGGTGGCAAAGTCAATAACGTCGGCTTAGTGGAAGTTCCAATGGGAACTACTCTTAGAGAATTAGTCTTCGATATCGGTGGCGGTATTCCACATGGTAAAAAGTTCAAAGCCATTCAAACTGGTGGCCCATCCGGCGGATGCTTAACTGAAAAAGACTTAGATGTCGAAATCGACTTCGATTCCTTAGTTGCACGTGGATCCATGATGGGTTCCGGTGGTGCGATTGTTATGGATGAAGATAACTGTATGGTCGACGTTGCAAAATTCTATATGGAATTCATTTGTGATGAATCCTGTGGTAAATGTTCTCCATGCCGTATCGGTACAAAGAGAATGTTAGAAATCTTAAAGAAGATTACTGATGGGAAAGGTTCATTACAAGATCTCCAAGACTTAAAAGAACTCGCTAATGCGACAAGAACTAACTCCTTATGTGCGTTAGGTCAAACTGCCGCTAACCCAATCACTTCTACAATGAATAACTTTGAAAACGAATACATTGCTCACGTCGTCGATAAGAAGTGTCCAGCCCACGTCTGCAAGAACTTAATGGAATACAAGATTCTTCCAGATAAATGTGTCGGCTGTGGCTTATGTGCGAGAAACTGCCCAGTTCAATGCATCAGCAAGACTGATCAACCAACTGTCAGAAATCCAAAGATGTTCATTCATAAAATTGACCCAAGTAAGTGTGTCAAATGTGGCTTATGCATGAGCAATTGTCGCTTCGGCGCAATCATTAAACAATAGGAGGAACTATCGATGGCTTTAGTCAATATCAAAATCGAAGGTAAAGATTACCAAGTAGATAGCTCATTAACAGTTCTTGAAGCATGTCGTAAATGCGGCTATGTCATTCCGTCACTTTGTTCTTGGAACAAGGGTGAATGCTCATTAGCTAGCTGCCGCGTCTGCTTAGTCGAAGTGAAAGGCGCAAGAGGTTTAGTGGCTTCCTGTGCTTACCCTGTTAACGAAGGTATGGAGATTTCAATCTCCTCACAAAAAGCAATGGAAGCGCGTAGAACTTCCGTTGAATTATTATTAAGCAACCACCAAAGAAACTGCTTACAGTGTGATAAAGAAGGTCACTGTGAACTCTTAAAAGTCGCAGAACTCGTCGGTGCCAGAGATGGCAAATATATGGGCGCGGTTACAGAAGCGACTATTGATGAACTCGCACCTGGCTTAAAAAGAAACACTGCCAAATGTATCTTATGTGGTAGATGTGTTGAAGCATGTAAGAAAGCCCAAGGCATCGGTATCTTAGGATTTGAAAACCGTGGTTTCTCCACGATTGTCTCTCCAGCAGAAAACCGTAGCTTTGCTAATTCCCCATGTATGCAATGCGGTCAATGTGTTCTCGTCTGTCCAACAGGCGCCTTAATGGAACAAAGCGAAATCAGCAAAGTCGATGAAGCCTTAAAAGCGGGCAAGAAAGTCGTTTGCCAAGTCGCCCCAGCCGTTCGTGCTGCTATCGCCGAAGAATTCGGTGAAAAGATTGGTACTAACGGTACCAAGAAAATGATTGCCGCCTTACGTAGACTCGGTTTCTACCGCGTCTTCGACGTCAACTTCGGTGCTGACCTCACTATCATGGAAGAGGCCAATGAATTATTAGAAAGAATTAATCACAAAGGTGTATTACCACAAATCACTTCCTGTTCCCCAGGATGGATTAACTACATGGAATACTACTATGCTGACTTAATTCCAAATGTCTCCACTTGTAAGTCCCCACACCAAATGCAAGGTGCGATTACTAAGACTTATTTCGCTGAAAAACACGGTATTGATCCAAAGGATATCTTCGTGGTCTCCATCATGCCATGTACTGCCAAGAAATATGAAAGAACACGTGCTGATCAAGGTCACGATGGCTTAGACGATGTCGATGCCGTCTTAACCACTAGAGAAATCGCAAAGATGATCAAACGTGCTGGTATCATGTGGAATAGACTTCCAGAAGATGAAAACTGGGATCAAGACTTATTAGGTCAATACTCCGGTGCAGGCGTTATCTTCGGTGTCACTGGTGGTGTTATGGAAGCAGCCTTAAGAACTGCTTACTTCGCCTTAACTGGAAAAGAACATGAATTAATCAAGTTCGAACAAGTTCGTGGCTTAGAATCCGTTAAAGAAGCCGCTATCGACATCAACGGCACTGTCTTGAAAGTCGCAGTTGCTTCTGGTATGAGAGAAGCCAAGAAACTTCTTGATGAAATTAGAGCGGGCAAATCCGAATATGCCTTCATCGAAATCATGGGCTGCCCAGGTGGATGTATCAATGGTGGCGGACAACCATATGTCAAACCACTCCTTCTTCCAAACGAAGATGACGACATCCGTGAGACTTATCGTGCGAAACGTGCTGCCGTCTTATATAACGAAGACGAAAGACAAGTTATCAGACAATCTCACAACAACCCAGATATCCAAAAATTATATGACGATTTCTTAGGTAAACCATTATCCGAAAAAGCCGAAGAATTATTACATACTTCTTACGTTGCTAATCGCGATAGATTCCCAGTTGATAAGAAATAGTTAATCAAACCAAACTAAAAAGCAACGGTTCACAACCCCGTTGCTTTTCTTTTTTGCTATTAAAACAATTACTTAACTCTCCAAAGAGATTTGATTAAGAAGAATAAATAAGCGATTTCTCTAATCACATAGAGAACGAGAATGATAATCGCGAACACATTGACTACAGTCGCGTTTTCACCAATTGCTGGGATATAGCTGAGTAAGCTTAAGATAATTGATAATAAGAAGATAAGGATATAACCACGAATGATAATCTTGGTTAATATTGGCATTCCTTTATCGTTTTCTTCAGCGAGTTGGTTAGTGCCTTTCACAAAGAAGATGACGACTAATGCTTCTGCGATTGAAGAGGCAATGCTGAATCCATCAGCGACTTTCGCAAGTGTGGTTGGATCTTGTTGAGTACTAGCGATCAAAGTCAAAATGAAAACGACAAGAAGACATAATAAGGAAAGGATTAACGCCCACAAAGAGTTCGCATAACACTTATTTACATTTCTTAATAAAACAATCGCGATGATTTGAAGTATCGTACCCACAAAAGACATGACGACGAAGTAATTTAGCCACTCCACATGTGCGACATCAGCAGCGTTGGTTAATACCGATGCAATAAATAGTAAAAATGTGCCGATGACGAAGATTACGATGTTTCGTTTAGCTTTTTCTCTACCTAAAGATACCTGCATAAAAAAATCCTCTTTTCTTAAATATCATAGCACGCGAACAAAAAATGTTAACAAAATGCAAATTCCCTAAAAACCCTAAGACCCTTTGGGTCTTTTATTTTCGTTTGTAAAAATTGCTGAAAATAAAATCCGAAAAAATCGTATTTCTCGGGTCTTTATATATAGGGGCCAAAGTTTAACTGCCCTTATTAATAACTATGGCCCCTACCCTATTTCGTATTCAAATAACAGTTAAAAGGAGGTGAAAAAAGACGACCTAAAAAATAAAAGATGAAAATGAACATCTCTAATAAATCATTAATTAAAAAAGGAGAATCTATGAAAAAGAAAACAAAAATAGGAGCGGTGTTATGCTGCTCAACCGCGCTTGTGAGCATCCTTGGAGGATATCTCATCAGCAGAAACACAGGATTGTTTAATTTCAATAATCAACAATCTAAAAATAATGAAGTCATCAAAAACGATGACCTCCAAACCACTGAAGAAGTGGAAAACATGTCCGTCAAATTGATGAATAAAACAGAAAATCAAGACGGTAGTATATCATACACTTATACCTATACAGTTATGCCAGGTAATTCCACTAGAAAAGATATCATTGGTGAATTATCATTCGTCGATGGGACAGAAGGGGTTGAAGAATTCCTCTCATTCAACATCGATCAAGATAATAAGAGATTTACAATCACTAAAAAGGCAGACTTTGCCCATCAAGCTAAATTAGTCTTAACATGTAACGCGAATACGAATGTGAAAGCCACTATTACATTAGACTGTAAGCAATATTTTAAAGGTTATAACGATGTTAGTGAGAAGACTTATCAATCACTATTAACAAACACTAATTCCGTCTCGGTAAGCAGCATTAGAAACGATGGTGCGAGGGAGATGAATGCGACTAACTTCTCAGAAGTATTCACTATTCCAACGAGAACAAATTGGAGAGTTGACCACATCAGCGCGACAGTTACTGGCTATATCACTGGTGACGCCGCTGATCAAATGGTTGACAGCGGTCTCACTATCGGAGATGATTGGGCAATTAAACAAGTTGATCTCACTAAGAACTTCACTCTCATCAATCTCTATGATGCCGTTTATAGCGATACAGCCTTAATGCCTGGAACAAAAGCTTATGAATTCTCGCAACGTTCCTTATTCGGTGTTGCATATGATTTATCGCTTGTATATAACACTGCCGATGTTATCAAAACATTCACCGCTCACGTCATCGCAGTTGGTAATACCAGCAACCTAGACTTCGGCTTACCTACGAGAATAAATGTTGAGTCTAGTTCCGTAACATTTGAAGATGTGAAAACAACTTATCGCTTCGTCTATACCGATAGCAATAACCAAGTCACATACATCAACACCCAAAGTGCAAATAATACAGGCTGGCTATCCACAGGATCACGCACATTTAATGGAGGCTATATCAACGTTGAAATCACACGTAAATTAGATGGAGTTACTTTAGATGCGCCTGTGCTTCTTTATCCTCAAAATGATGGCAAAGGATACTTCACAGGAACAGATGAAGGAAATCAATATATCGTCTATAACCCAGGTGGATATGAACTCGTGAGATGGTTAGATTCTAAGCAATGCTTAAACACTAACTTATATCGCATTAATTCTTACCAAGCTGGCTCGTATTAATACTCCTCTTTACGATGGTTTTGGATGTTTCCATCAATCAAAAAAAACATCCATCGTTTGAGGTAGAAAGAGAGTTTTTATGTCAAAGAAAAAAGGAAAAACAAAATTAAAATTAGGAAGATTTTATAATGTCCGTGATGGTAGTAAAAGCGGTCATCCTGGTCGTATTTATAATATTGATAGATTAAATGGTGAATACGACTCTACCGTTACTGAGACCACTTATAAAAAAGGTTTTATTCCTATTTCGCCTACCGATAAATACGTTAAGAAATCTTATATTAAACCTAGACCATTTCGTGGCACTAGGAATGATTATGGTGACAAAGAATACAAGGATATGAAACTTGATAATGACGCATTAAGAAAAGCCGAAAGAGTTAAAAATAAAAGTTTTGTATTTGGCCACCATTATAAAAAGAAACATAAGATTAAATAAAAAAATGGGCAATTAGCCCTCGCGATTTTATTCGCTAGTCGGTGAAGTGATAATTTCTTATCCTTCGGCATGACATGATTATTAAACAACAAATTCTGTTAATTTGTCAAGAAAAAGTGAGGTGATTATTATGAAGATACCATCTCTAAAAAACATCCATTGAATTAGAAAAATATAATATGCTTAAGTTTTACAAAACAAATGCTCTAAAAGGCAAAAAAGTACATACCGCCTTACAAATATCAGAAGATGGAAAAATGTGGTCATATATGGTTATTACTCATAATCCACAAAAGCACTTCCGATTTAAGTATGACCCTTATACAGGTGAGCCAAACCAACTATGTTCTTTTTTAGACACTAATATAAAAAGATCTGATATTCGTACGCGATTACGAGAAGATAGATCAATTAAAATTAGCAATGATGACGAAACCGAAATAATTAAAATAATTAAAAAAGCCCTTTCGGGCAATGAACGAACCAGTCCTAAGACCAAGCGCATGAATAATAATTCACGTATTCGAACTGTTTTTATTAAAACAAATAAAAAGCATTAAATCAATAAAAAAGAAACAAATAAACAATATTTGTAAAAAATACATTAGTTATTGATTACTAATAATGATATTTCTCTTTTTGCTTCTTGATAATATTCGTATGAATAATCGCGGAAGCAACTATACCAACAAATACACCAGTGATAATCGCAGATAATCCAATAGCTGGTAAATATAAAACAACATATGATGTTCCTAGATACGCCATCGCGACCAATATTTGACCCACGACATGGGCGATTGCTCCAATAACCGAAACACCGATAATAGAAAACTTTCTAATTAATAAATAAAACAGTATCATCACTATTAACGATAATGCTGCACCGGATAATGACATTAAAAAGCCAAACGACATAAATGTCCCGCGTACGAGTCCAACCACAAGGACACGAATTAAATTGACCATAATCGCATCGATAATGCCAAGTTCATATAAAACAACCAATATCACAATATTTGCTAAACCGAGTTTAATTCCAGGAATACCAATGGAAGGAATAAACGATTCTAATATAGCGATCACCACTGCTCCCGCTGTTAAAACACCTAATAAGGCAATCTTATGGATGTTAAACATATATGGCTTTTTCTTAGTTTCTTCCATTAGCCAATCTCCACATCATAATTAGATTGCCCATCAATAACGATATAAACCGCGTTATAAGCGCAGATAATCGGATGGTTAGACTCTTTTACGTAGCCCATCTTTACACAGTCTTGATGTGGGCAATTCGATTCGATAATAGCGATTGCTCCATCCTTTGTATGAACATGGACTTCACCTTTAAGTCCTTTAATATAAAAATCTTTTTCTTCGTTACGAGATAAATCCACTTTCTCAACAACATTATTTTGAACGGATATGCTCGCAATTAAATTAGTGCGGTTCGCGTTCACATTGACCACAACTAAAGATACCACTGCAATAACTAATAAAGAGAGGACGAGAATTATATCATTTCGTAGTTTCTTCTTATCCATGGAAAAGATTTAGCCCCTCGTTGCAGTAAATAACTTTTTTATCCTTAATGACAACGGTCTTAACGTTTTGACTCTTCTCTATTTCTTTGATTTCATCCACACTATTCATCATCATCGATGTCGATAATGCATCCCCTAATGTTCCAGAAGAAGAGACGACGATAACCGCGTCGTTTTTATTTATCGCTGATCCATCAACAGGATTAATGATATGAGAATAAGTAATATCGCCAATCTTCACCCCTTGCACAGATTTGGATGAAGTCGAAATAAAACAGTCCTTCAGTTTGATAAATGTATTATCTAAATCTGAAATTTTGACAGTAAAATAACCATCATTTGTATTCTTTTTTCCAAGCAAAATTGAAGAAAAGCCTGCATTTATCAAATATTTTTCAATATTGTGGTTTTTTAAATATTCTTGGATTTTATCTAAGGCATAACCTTTAACAATTCCGCCTAAATCGATTTCTGCTTCTCCGTTCTTATATAAAATATAGTCTGGTTCAAAGACTAAAGAAGACGCATTAATCTTCGTAAGTTCAGAGGCGATAACATCTTCTGATAGCACTTTATTATCCGCTAAAGAAGCTTTCCACGCTTTCGCTAAAGAGCCGCATAATGGATTAAAATATATTGCTCCTTTTTCTTTAATATCAACGGAAGTTTTTAATAAATCATATAGTTGTTGTTCGACTTTGATAGGGTCGCTGCCTATCTTTCTAATCGTGATTCCTTCGCGGTCATAATAGTTATCGGAAACCTTATCGTAATATAACAAGATGTCTTTGATATCGGATAAGTTTTCTTTACTACCTTCATATAGCTGTGATATCACTGTCGTGTCAAAACAAAAAACCTTGTCCTCAATAACATTATTGGTCGAACAAGATGTTAATAAACTGATTAAGATGAACGGTAAAAGTTTCTTGCTCATATTATAGATGGGCTTTTATTTTACTACCGTCCTCGTTTGGATGTGAATCAAGATATTCTAAAATTGGTTTAAAGTTATTTTCTTCTTTACCTGGTTTGCATTTTCTTAAATTGGTTTCTTCCCCTTTAACGATAGCTTCTGCTAAGTCGTGACAACCAGCATAACCACAGGAACCGCAGTTATAATTTGGAAGACGTTTTGCGACTTCTTCAATTCTTTCATCTTCTTTGACGTGAAGAACTTTCGCGGCAATCGCTAAACCAAGACCTAATACAAGTCCTAATCCAAGTAAGATAAGTATTGCCCAAAGTATTTCCATATTTATTCTTCTCTCTTCTTTGCAAATTGACATTGTTCATTTGAACAAGCCGCGCATTTCTCTTCATCAGCTTTGATATCTTCACATCCCTTAGGAGCAGGAGTTCTTCGATATATCACAAAAGACACCATAAAGATTACTAATAGTCCTACAAGAATAGATATCGCAAGAATGAGATAACCTGTTTGATCCATACTACTTAATCACTCCTGAGAATAATCCTTGTAAACCCATCATCGCAATCGCCATAATCGCCGCGGTAATTAAAGCAATTGGTAATCCTTTAAATGCTTTAGGAGTATTCGCGCTTTCAAGTCTCACTCTCACGCAGCTGAATGTGACGATGATGAGCAAGAAACCGATAGATGTTCCTAAACCATTCGCGATTGCTTCTAGGAAATTAAGTCCTTGGTCTGTATTACCTTGTGCCACACCAAGAACCGCACAGTTTGTAGTGATAAGTGGTAAATAGATGCCCAAAGATTTATATAAAGTTGGAGAATATTTCTTGATGAATAAACCGACGAGTTGTACTAAAGAAGCGATGACTAAGATGTAGGCCACTGTATCTAAGAAAGGAATACCAGCAGGTACTAAGATAAAGTGATATAAAGGCCAACAAATGAGAGTTGCTAAAACGATGACAAAGACAACCGCGATGCCCATTCCTAAAGAGGATTTCACCTTTTTAGAAACACCTAAGAATGGACAAATACCATAGAATCTAGAAAGAACGACATTATCAATAAGCATTGAAGAAACAATCGCGAGGAGGAAAGATACAAATGTTTGCATAACCATTATTTATTACCTCCATTATTCGCTGCTGCTTGGGCAGCTTTTAATTTCGCTTCTTGAGCTTTTCTAATCTTTTCTTGTTTATCTAAATTGAATTTTAATTCGGCTTTTCTATTTCTAATAAAGGCGATGACCGCTAAGATAAGAGCAAAGACGATAAAGGCACCAACAGGAGTTTGGAATAATGAGATTTCATATCCCTTAGGAATAATCTGTAATTTCACTTCTGGAATAAATGTGAAGATCTTACCAAAAGTAAATGCTCCAGTACCTAAGAATTCTCTAAATATTGCCATTAACATAATCGCTAAAGTATAACCAATGCCCATACCTAAGGCATCGATAAAGGAATCGAAGACGTTATTTTTAGAAGCATAGGCTTCAGCTCTACCAAGAACGATACAGTTAACAACGATAAGAGAGATGAACACTCCTAATGTTGAATACAGTTCTGGAAGGAATGCATTTGTAAACATCTTCACCATTGTCACAAATGTCGCGATGATGACGATATATGATGGGGTTCTAATCTCTTCAGGAATCAGTTTTCTAAGTAGAGAGACTAAAACGTTAGAACAAATCAAAACGATAGTAAATAGTAAGCCCATACCAATCGCGGCTTCTAAAGATTTCGTGGTCGCTAAAGCAGGACAAGTTCCTAAAATGGAGACAAATAAAGGATTCTCCACAAATAAACCCTTGAGGAAGTTTGCTTTCGTATAACCTTTTTCTCTTTTAATCTTATCAGTCATACATCAATTCTCCCGTCGCTTCACGTGCTTCATTGATCATATCTCTAACGAGTTTTGCACCATATGTCGCTCCACAAGAAACGTCTTCAATATCTCTATTTCCGTCGTTCACTGGAACGATATAATTCTCGACTAAAGTTGTCGCATAAGTTTGTTCATTTGTAACGATTGATAAACCTTTAAAAACTTGGCTATTACCATCAAAGCCAACCATCAAAGAGATCTTTCCGTACATATTACTACCACTAGTTCTAAAGACTTGGCCAACTAATTTGTCACCACTTTTAACTTCGTAATAATACTGTACATATTTATATGAATTAGAGAGTGTTTTTTCTTCACTAACCGCAACATTTTCACCAAAAATCTCGGTAATTCCTTGCTTAATTTTATTTTTCTCGTTTTGTACGATGCGGTCTTTTGTAAGCATATTTGTGAGGCCAATAATTCCTCCGGCAACTGCCGCAATGCAGCCTAACGTAATGGCGGTGATAATATAATGTTTCTTCTGACTATCCATTATAAACACCTCCTAAATAAACGCATAAGAATAGTATCAAAGCAGGGATGACAACTAAGCAAACCATACCGATAATCTTTTTCTTTGTATAGATGGACGAGCTCCATTCGTAATGGTCTAAAACACAGGCAATCATATTTGCAATCAAGATGGAGAAACCAACGCCTTCTGGAAGGGCCGCTAAATAACGAATGAAGACTGTTGATACCGCCGCGATAATTCCAAACATCACTCGTGACGGAGGATTGATTGGAGATGTGACTGGGTCGGTCAACATGAAGACCGCTCCAAAAAGAACACCACCAGAGAATAAGGAATATAAAGTGAACATCCATGGATTAACATCATTATTCTTTCCAAAGACGCTTAATCCAACAATTAAGGATAAAAGGGTGAATGTTCCTAAATAAGAGAGGATGATTCGATAGTCCGCACTTCTTCTAATTAATAGATAAACCATTCCCACTAAAATCGTAATCTTATATACTTCGCCAAGGGTTCCTGGAATTCTTCCTAGGAATAAATCGCCAAGCGAATAATAATTCATGTTGTTAACAAAATTATCTAATGTGGAAGATAGACCACCGGAAAGCATTGATGGACCTGCTACCGCATCAGGGGCAGTATAGAACCATGTATCAACATATTTAACGTATTGGCTGCCAAAACATAATTTCGCGAAAAGCATTCCCACCACCGCTGGGTTAAAGATATTGCTACCAAGCCCTCCGAAGACAAGTTTACCAAAAACGATACCAACTAATGCTCCGATGATAACGGCGTATATAGGCGCGCCTGCTGGCATCACCAATGTGAATATCGTCGCGGTAATAGAAGCGCTTAAAACATTGTTTCTATTGAAATGATGGTCTTTATAAGCGTACTGGAACCACTCTTTAAAAGTTCTCTTCGTGCCATCTTTTGGAGGCATATTTCTTAAGCCCACGTAGATGAATTCACTAAGAATCATAATCGCTAAAGAAATCGCATAGAAAATAAGTGTGTTAATTGGATAAACAACAAAGGAAAAGATAAGTGTCGGGGCCAAAGCGATTAATACATCGCTCATCATACGGGTGACATCAGCTTTTCTTCTTAGATGTGGAGAATTCTCTTTTACAATTGTCATAACTTCGCCATTATCTTCGCTTTTCTAATATAATCAGTCACATTTATCTTGGATGTGCATGAATATGAGCACAAACCACATTCGATACATTTTAAAGGATTGAGTTTCTTCACTCTTTCTTTATCCATCGCTTTCACCGCGTTCATAATCTGCACTGGTTCAAGATGGGTTGGGCAAGAAAGAACACAAGAACCACATCGTACACATGGCTCTTCATGATATTCAGTCTTATCTAAAACGATGATAGAAGTCACAGTTTTAGAAATGATGACGTCATCATTAGGAACAGATGCACCCATCATTGGACCACCTAAAATGAATACCTTTTCTTTATCAGGATTTTTATATCCACCACAGAGAGGAATTAATTCTTTAATCGAGGTACCAACGCGAACCCTAAAGTTCTTTGGATAGTTGATACCATCCCCTGTAATCGTAATATTTCTTTTAATAACTGGCATGTTATATTTAACAGCCTTATATAAACCAACTATTGTCGAAACGTTGAAATTGATAATCCCACGATTAGACGGAAGTTCGCCTTGTTTGAGTTTGATGCCAGTCGCATTCTTAATCATTTCCACTTCCCATCCTTGAGGATAGTAGTTACCGACTAAGCATAATTCAATTCCAGAACCTGCGTATTCTTTGATAACTTGGTCATAAACCATCTTTATATCTTTATATTTCTTTTTGATACAAATCTTCGCATGCTTACAGTTAAATGCTTGCATCACATATTTAATACCGTCCATGATGCGATATGGATATTCGAGCATTAATCTATGGTCAGCAGTAATATATGGTTCGCATTCGATACCATTGATTAAAATCATATTAATTGGTTTATCGGTTTGAAATTTGACATATGTAGGGAAAGATGAACCACCTAAACCCACTAAAGCGCAATCTTTAATAATCTGGGTCATCTCTTCTTTACTTAAGGCAGCAATCTCTTCTGGAGTTCTTGTTTTAACAGATGGATCATACGTTTCTTGAAAATCATTTTCAATCTTCATAAAATCGACAAGCTTTCCGTTACGATGATAATGCTTTTCAGTTCCAAGATAAGTTCCAGAACAAGGCGCATGGATTGGTTGGTCAAAGAAAGGTCCATGACGCATCCCAATCTTTTGACAGCAATTGACATGTTCGCCTTCTTTAACAAGGATATCAGCAGTCGCACATCTCGCATTTGTCACAGGACAAAAAAGATATTTTGGATTTACATATCTGATGGAAGGTAAAAGACTGGTAAGATTTTTGCTATCTTCAATATATCTAGTTTTAGATATCATACTTATATAGTTTACCACAATTATTTTATAAATAAATAATAGGCATAAAAAAACCACCGAAGTGGCATTTTCTATCTCTTCACCATGATGAGTTTGTAATAAGTGTCGCTTTCGCTTAACTCAATGGGTTTGAAATATTTTAGAAATGGCTTTATCTCTTCTTCTGGAGAGAGCAACGATCTCGATACTCCCAAGGCATGCTGTTTATGATGAGAATTGAGTTCACCTCTTCCAATATCGTGGATGATGGCAAATAGACCATCTTCTTTTAATAATTGATTGGCCTTATTCACATAACCATCAACATCTAAGAAATGTGGAAATGCATCAAAACAAACAATCGCGTCAAATGGTTCATCTTCATATTGATAAAAATCTGCATTTACAAACTTGACGCGTTCATCGTTGATTCTTTCTTTTGCATATTTAAGCATTTCGTCTGATAAATCTAACGCGACCACTTCCCCGTTATTACGAGAAGCGAGTTTTTCAGAGATGATACCTTTACCGCATCCTAAGTCGAGAATGCGGTGGCAACGAGTGACGAACAAAGAATCCAAAAGATCATCGATGATTTTCTTGTCTTCATGGACATAGTTCACCGCGACCGCATTAAAGTATTCTTTGATATTCTCGTTCATTATTTTGCTAATTCTTTCAAATCGACTTGTTTATAACCGCCCATACCATATTGATGAGCCTTGATTTCATTATACATTTCTTTACCTAAGAACTTAGTAGTAATTTCATTCATCTTCTCATCGAGATTAACAGTGAATTCTTCGTGAGCAATAGAAGCAACATAATATGTGGACATGAGTTGGATTTCTAAATTTGAATAGTAAGCATTATAAGGCATGAGTTGATATGTTTCACCAGTTTGGAAAGCATCTAAAGCATCATACTTGGCTTTGTTACCTTCTTTTTTATAGTCAGCGATAAAGCCATTGATACCAGCAGTATCCATTAAGATATGGTCTGGGTTAGTCGCTTGTAATTTTTCCATATCTAATGTCACTTGGCCTTTGGAGATGACTTTGCCGTCTTTATCTTTGAATTCCATATCATCGATTGCGGATTTAGCTTTCGCATATTTTAGAACTGGGAATCCGAGGAAAGATCCATACATACTGGTTTGTCCCCAGTTGCCAACACCGCCGACATAATAAGTTTCTTCTGTCATTTGTAAATCTTTAAAATCATCTGCACAGTCTTCGATGAAGTGATTGAGAGCTGAAGCGCGTTCGCTCCTATTAAACGCTAAACCTAAGGCGAGGAAGGAATTCATCGTTGCAGTATCAAACACCCCATCTCCACCTTGCTTTAATCCGAGAACTGGAACATTGATTGTTTTTTGAAGTTCGTCGTTAGCGTCCGCAGATAAGAAAGAAACGATAATATCAGGTTTAGCTGCCGCAATCTTTTCCGCATCTGCAACTTGGGCCATTGGACCACCTTTACCGATAACTGGTAAAGTTTTGAAAGTGTCATAACCCGCCATATAATATGGTCTTAAAGCTTGACCAACACCAAAGGTCGTTCCACTATCGATTTCTTCCACACCAACGAGTTTGCTGATGTCGCCGATATAAGAATAATAACGAAGAGCACCCGCACCGATGCAGATGACTCTATTCGTCTTTCCTTTTTCGATTCTAACGTTTCTGCCTTGCCCATCTAAAATCGTGACAAATTCTGGTTCGGCACTTGAGGAAGGTTGACTTGAGCCGCACCCTACCATAAATGGCACTAATAGTAAGGTAAATAAAGCTTTACTTTTCATAGATAACATAATCTCCTTTTTCTAACTTAATTATCTTTGATTTGACGTTATATACTTCGTCAATAATTGCTTCTTTTATTTCGTTTTTACTGCAAATCGCATATATTTTTCCATTTTTTAAGAAAATGAATTTATCGCCTATTGCTAATGCTTGATTGATATCGTGCATCGATATTAAGAACGACTTATTTTTCTTCTTTTCTTCTTTGATGATGTCTAACACCCTTAGCTCCGCGTTGATATCTAAGTTATTCGTCGGTTCATCAAAGATCAATAATTTGCTCTCTTGAATCAAACCTCTAACTAGAGATACAATCTGTCTTTCGCCACCAGATATTTGGTTGGTTTGTTTATCTTTTAATTCCTGTAAACCAAATTTAGAAATATATTCATTTGTAAGGTTGATATCGTTCTTATTTGGATAGATTTTGTAATAAGGTAATCTTCCTAAAATGACGGTATCAAACACAGTTAAGTCATTACCAGAAATAAGCTGAGGAACATAAGAGATATAATCCGCTTTTTCTTTCGCATTTAATTCTTTGATGTCCTTATCAAAATACGAGATAGAACCTTCTTTAGTTTTATTGTTTCCTAATAGCAAAGAGAGAAGCGTTGTTTTCCCAACGCCATTTGGACCAAGCAAAATGACGCATTCACCTTGCTTAATATCAAAAGAAACATCATCCAGGACTTTTTTATTCTTGTTATATGAGAAGGAAAGATTAGATACCTTAAGCATGTTTCTTCCTCCCTACTAATAAAATAACGATGAAGATAGGCGCACCTAATATTGAAGTGATTGCTCCAACAGGAAGTGAGAAGCCACTTAATAAAATGCGTGAAATAATGTCGCTGAAAAGAAGAACAACCGCCCCCATCAATGAAGATGTAATTAACAAATAACGATGATCATTACCGACGAGTTTACGGCATACTTGAGGAACGATTAAACCGATAAACCCAATGATACCCACTAATGAAACACAAACAGCAGTCAATAAAGAAGCAAGTAACAGAGAGATAAATCTAAAGACATTGAGGTTGATGCCTAATGTTGAAGAAGTGTCTTCGCCAAGTAACATCGCATTATAACGATAAGAAAAGATGAGGAAGAACACTAATGATATAACCGCGACCACCAAGATGATTAAGTCGTCAACATAATTCGCTCTTCCTAAATCCCCAAATGACCAATAGACGGCAGTAGCCAGAGTTGTGTCACTCGCGAAATATTGAATGAGTGTTGTTAAGCCAGTACAAAATGTTCCAAAAGTGATGCCTACTAACACTGTCGTCGCATTGTTGAATTTATTAATTCTTGATAATCCTAAAACAAGAAGGATTCCAAGTAATGCAAATAAGAAAGCGATACCAGAAGTGAAATATGGGTTAGTAATCGTAATGTTTCCCCCATTAAAAGCAATCACTCCACCGCCAATTATGATAATCGCGATATTTGCTCCTAATACTGCGGCATTAGAAACGCCTAATGTCGTAGGAGAAGCCATCACATTATTGCTCATCGTCTGCATGATGACACCAGACAAAGATAAGGCGATACCGACGAGCACCGCTGCTACTATTCTCGGCAATCTAATATTTTGAACGATGATGATATTAGTCTCATCCCCAATTCCAAATAACCCTTTTAATCCATCGACAAAGGATATATTTGAAGAGCCGATAAAGATTGAAGAGAAGAATAAAACAATCAATAAAATTACTAAAACTGCGAGAGTGATACTTCTTTTCTTTGATAACGACATGATAGCCTTTTCGTTCATAGCATATCTATCTTATAAGATAAGGAAAGTAAGTACCTAGCAAAAAAGAAACAAAAATAGTATAATGTGTTCGATTTCTTATGAGATACAAAAAAGATGAACTTACCGCGTTAGATAAGATATATATCGCGACTGCATTACTGATTAAGAACGTTGGTTATAACGAATTCAATTGTTCAAACATCATCAAGTCCGCAGGTATAAGTCGTTCCACATTCTACGTTTATTTTAAAACCAAAGACCAAGTCATCATGTATATATGTGACGACATATTTAACAATATATTTTTAAAAGAAAAGAACCACGATTTTTCTAAAGACAACATCGACACATTAAAAGAATTGCTCGTAAAATCATTCTTCTATTTTCTTGATGAAAGAGAGATTGTTCTATCAATTCTTAATAGCAACGCATCAAACATTTTCATGTCAAGACTTAGAAAAAGGCTTAAACCATTTATTCTCGCGATGGTTAATAAAAAAATAATCGGCAATAACTCTATTCCCGAAGAAATTAAAATTCATCAATATATCAATGGTTATACGGCTTTACTTCAATATTATCTCCGTCACGGATACGAAATATCACCAGAAAAAATATGCTCTTATTATTTTCAATTTTATAAATGAGACACACTATGTGCTCTCTTTTTCTAAATATCTTTCAAATTCATATTCGAACAAGAAAGTTTGTTGATTATTTGGGCTATATTTGCATAATAAGATAAATGGCACAAGAATGAACATCCAGAAATTATTACCTAGCCCAAGATAATGAGCTTGTTGATTATGGACAAAGATGAAATCTAAAGAAGCAACTAAGATAATCAAAGAAGCGCATACGATATTTTGGATAAGAGAAAATTTATCCCCGTGGAAGAAAATTTGTGAGTTGTGCATGCCGTATTTCCTTTCATAAAAAAGCCTAAGGAAAAATACGATGTACATGAAAACCACACTAACAACAGAGAGAAGCAAATATGAGTTAGGGAACCAGAAATTGATAAGGATATTTTCTTCAACCCCATAAACCATCGCATAACGATTTGAAAAATAATATATCGTTATTAATGCTCCTAAAGGAATTAAAGAAAGGGAATGCCATAAAACGCGAACATATTTCTTTTTGTTATCAAGGAAGGCAGGCTGGAAGAATAAAAACAGCAAGATGATGTAATTAATTGCTATGACTTGGAAAACGTTGCCAGGAACATATTTATAAACAAGTCCTTCTAAGTCATATCCCCATGCGGTAACGATAACTAAAACAACAGTTTCAACTGTCGCAATATACAAAAACATCGCGAGATTATAAAGAAGTTTACGAATAAGATCTGTAGGCCTTCTAATTCGGCTAACAGTGATAAAGAAATCTAAGAAAATCGATATAACCCATGCCGTTTTAAATGTCTCAAGCAAAACAGGATTTGCTAAAGCAGAAAGGGCTGGAATCTTAAGAGTCGCCAACAAAGCAAGTATGAATAAAATAATTGAAGCTGCACGAACAATTCTTCCAAAAATGATAATCACTGCATCTGGGATACCAACATGGATATTCCAATCGTTTGGCACTTCGCTATTTTCTTCACTGTTCGGTGTTGCACTAATAAGTCGTGGTTTGATATTAGCAAACAATAATCTAAGGAAAATAGAGAAGAAAATAAAGAAGAAAGTGATACCGACAAATAGGAGAATCAAACCAACTATTTGAAGGATGAAATTCGTCGCACGACCTTGCTCACGTGCTGGTAAAAAATCGTTGTAAAAATCTACGGATTTACCAGAAACATTACTGAGAAGTTGTGAAAATGCGGCATTTATTTCACCTACACCTTTATTTACTTTAAGAAGCAAGTAATCTTGATCAAGCTCCGTGTATAATCCTTCCGTAACAACTTTGACATTACTAATTTCGCTAACCGCATTCCCATCAAAAACAAAACTACATGTGAAGTGTGTGCCAAAAAGCACATCTCCAAAAGTGAAACGGCAGAGATAAGAATTAACTCCTAGATTGGAACCAAATTGGTACACAAACCTTTCAAAAGTTAAAGCCGATTCATCAATGATAGTCTTTGAATATGTAAAATCATTAAAATACAAGATATTGTTGCTTTGGTAAAATATGGCAGTAGAACCATCAGCCTCATCAACACTATCACTAACATAATAATACTCCATGCCAGTAACAATATCGTGCCCAGTTGATCCTTTGGAAATGACTGCGTTTCTTACATCTTGATATGTCTGACCATAAAAGTAGTTGGTGTTGTTTACTGATCTTGAAAATAGCAAAGCACCGGCAGTAATGACTAACGCAAAAAAAGCAGAAACAATTCCAAAAGCGATTCTTTTGCCTTTGAGATTCTTACTACGTTTGCCCATGAGATGTTCTTTGCTGGCGGCAGGATACCCATCAAGTCCTTCTAAGGATAGTTCTATTTCATAAAACTTATTTATTTTTTCGAGATTCTTTTTATTCGGACGAAAATAACCTTTTTCATAGCAAAAAAGCATCGTGCGAGACATGCCCATCTGCTTGGCTGCTTCTTTGATTGTGAGGCCTTTATTTTCTCTTAAAGATATCAAATGTAGATTATAATTTTTCATTTTTTCTAAATATAGTATACTAGATTTAAATGAGAAATAAATTTGGTTTTTTACTATTAGTTCCCGTTCTACTAACTCTAAGCGGATGTCAGCAAAGCGATAAATTATCATTCACAACTGGTAAGTTTACTTTTGATACATATTATAACGACAACTATTTTTTGCTTGATAATAAAGACGTCCATGAAGAAATTGCTTTAGCAAGCCACGCGATGGCGCTTTCAACATTTAAAAGTGGGCCAGAATACGAAACCCATAACCAATACTTAAAAGAATTATGGGAAAAAGAAGGTTTTACTAATTTATATTTTAACGATTATTTCTTTGTTAAACCTGAAACCGACAGTATCGCTTTTGGGATTGCTAGTAAAGCGATAGGTGATTTTACTTTAATTGCTATTGCAGTTAGAGGCGGTTTTTACGAAGCAGAATGGACCAGCAACTTTACACTTGGAGAAAAAGGCAACTCACAAGGTTTTGATGAGGCTAGTGACAAAGTAGTCGCAGGTTTTGACCAATATGTGGCAACAAACCAAATTAACGGGCATGTTAAAGTGTGGATATCCGGATATTCTCGCGCGGCTATTACCTCTAATTTAACTGCTGGCAAATTATTAAATCGTACCGAAAACGGACAATATTCCACTGACAAATATAATTATTCAACAAGCGATATATACGCATATTGCTTTGAACCACCAATGGGAGTCGACGCATCACTTGAAGAAGCGCGTTCCCCTTTATATCAAGGAATCCATAATTTCGTCAATTTTAATGACCTCGTTCCCCTTGTTGCTCCTTATCAATGGGGCTTTGTAAGATATGGCACTGATCACTATTATTCAGACCGAATAAACGATATTTATTTTGATACAACTGAAAGAGAGAAAATACTTAGTTTGTACCACTTCACTTATGGCGCAGACAAATTCCATAGCTACACCGTTGACGATTGGAAATTCTTTGATGTCGGTGAATCCCTTGCTACTGAATACGAACTCCCACGCAAAAGTATTCATCCGTCGGTAGGCCGTTTTGTTCACACTTTGATAGATAATATTGCTTTATATGGTTTCATTGATAGAGACACCTATTATGAAGATGTTCAAAGCGGATTAAGAGAATTAATTGCAACAGTGTATGGTGCAAATCCAAAAATTGAAAAGATAGACACTAGCGCAATTATTGACATCATCTTTGAATATAGCTTTGTCAAGAACCTATTTATCGAATTAGGAACCGATAAAAGCGTTGAATTCGCGACCGATATGCAACTTTTATTATTACAAATTTTTGGTGCGAATAAAGAAACATTTGAAGACGTGCAGGATTTATATATTAACAACCTTGATTTCTTTGCATATCTTCCCGGCTCATTCGTCGCAAGAAAAGATATATTAGCCCAACTTCTATATCGCGACAACGCGATGGGGCTCATGATTGCTCACCAACCAGAATTAAGTTATTCTTTACTTTGCACATGCGATTCGCGTTTCCTCGGTGAAAATAAATGCAAATTCAACGATGGAACTTATTATATTCTTCACATTCAAAAGCCAACATCATTCTCGCTATTTGAAAATAACCTCAACAAAGTAGTTTTTGAATATAAAGATAGCACCATGATTAGCAATATATTATCCGCAGAACAATACGCTGACGGAAGTGTAGACATTTATCTTCCAAAAAACGGATCATACAGCTATGAAGCTGCTGCGGAAGGTATTTCCCTCATCAACGTCGATCCACTGATGGGAGAAAACATTATTAATAGCTCTCTACCACTAAAAGGAAATTTTTAATATCATCTTTCTTGCTAACTTAAGCAAGAAGAATATAATTATTTCACATGACCAATTATTTGAAAAAATTTTTCCATCAAGATACTGATATGACCGAAGGTAATCTTTTTTGGAAAATTATTTTATTTGCTCTTCCAATAATACTCACACAGGTGATGCAATTATTATATGTGACAGTCGACTTAACAAGCGTCCACTACGGCGACTCTGCTGAATCGATGGGGGCAATTGCTTCTAACACTGCATTAATCAATCTCATCATCGTCGTCTTCACTGGCATTTCCATCGGTGCAAACGTCATTCTTTCAGAAGCTAAGGGAGCGAGAAACCCTGAAAAAGCTGAAAAAGTACTGCATACCTCAATGATTTTTGCTTTTATTACAGGAATTATTGTTGGTGTTGTTGGCTTTTTTATTTCCGATAATTTGTTGGAACTAATGGGAACAGAAGAGCATTATTTTGCAAAAGCCACATTATATTTAAAAATATATTTCTGCGGGTTACCATTCCTTATGATATATAACTACTCCGCGCAGATGTTAAGAGCGCAAGGCGATTCCCATTCTCCTTTTATTGCTTTGTTTGTCGCGGGCTTATTAAATATTGGATTAGATTTAATATTCGTCTTCCCGCTTCATATGGGTGTTGCTGGCGTTGCGTTAGCCACTATTATTGCTGAAGCTATAAGTGCCATCATCTGCATGTTCGTCCTCATTTTTGATAAAAAAATATATGTACGCTTCTCTTTTAAAAAGCTAAAAATTGATTTTCCGGTATTAAAAGAAGTTCTCAGAGTTGGTATTCCAGCGGGGTTACAAGGATTCTTCTTTTCTTTACCCAATGTTTTTATCCAATCTTCTTTATACACTATTGACCCTGGCAATGTGAATCTTGAAAACGGCGCTACTGCATCAGGTAATATCGAAGGATATTTCCACGCTATTGTCGATGGCATCGGAGTAGCAACGATGACCTTCATTGCTGCCAATGTTGGAGCGAAGAAAAAAGATAACATCAAAAAGTGTATTGGATATGGTTTATTCTGGGGTTTGCTTGGATGCGGCATTATCGCATTAATGACTGGATTATTATATCGACCACTATTATCTTTGTTTGTCACTAATGAAGAAGCAATTAACGCAGGAAGAACCAGATTATTCATCATGGGATTCTTCTACGCTCTTGATTTCACGATGAACTTTACAGCCGCGGTGTTACGTGGTTTAAAACGTTCCACTTATCCAATGATGACCACTTTATTATCTTGCACAGTGTTAAGAATCGTTTTGATATTAACAGTCTTCCCACTACCAGAATTCCACACGATAGAATGGCTCTATGCCCTATTCCCAATCACTTGGATTATCGCGACTATCAGTAATGTCGTCGCAATGTTTATCTATTTACCGAAAGACTTAAGAAGAATAGAACAGCTCGAAAATAACGTTCCAAGATAATTATTCTTCAACATTCGCCATGCGTTTAAAGCCCTCGTCGATGAGGAATATTGGAGAGCTATTAGGAGAATATTTACATAGCAAAACAAAGACACAATATAAAAAAGAAAAAAATGACGGATTTGCGTCATTTTTCTTTGCAAAATTCTGTTTTTTTAACAGCCTCTGTTATTACAAATACACTTTTTACTACACGATAATTTTAGCGTTATTAATTAATTCATCA
The DNA here is from genome assembly GCA_015059105.1 of Erysipelotrichaceae bacterium. GTDB lineage: Bacteria > Bacillota_I > Bacilli_A > RFN20 > CAG-826 > SIG220. The sequence continues at coordinate 55,498 of SVBB01000007.1, forward strand.
AAGCCATCGACTGGACTACTTAATTGTATTTTACCTTTTTTCTGTTGTTTTCCATAAATATCGTCTTCTAAAATAACATATTCTTTATCGGTTTCTTTTTTTAAAACAATATTGTCCGTGTAACATAGATTACATGAAACATAAATAGTCACGTTGTCGTATAGTTCTAAATGGAGGTATAGTGCGCCAATAGAAAGTAATAAGTCGGTTTGAGTGTTTTTATAACAATCAATAACATAAATAGAATTAATAACATTATCAAAATAATCAACATTGAGGGTATAAAGATAACCATTATGATCTACAAACTGTTTCACCACTTCCTTGAGACCACTTGTTGTTGTCGCAGTTTTATTTATACGAATAATATATCCATCTAAAGGAATATCATTCGTTGTTTCACTTGTGGTTAGTTGGTTCGATGAACTTGAAATAGTAGAACTAGGTGATGCTTCAATATTTGAGCAAGCAGTAACGAAAAGTAAAAATGGTATTAAAAGCTTATTGTTCATCATCTTTATATTCATGGTTAACCCTCCTTACTAATATTAGTTAATTGACCAATAATTAACACAACACCGTCGTTGTTAGTTATTGAATAAATAAATGGGCGATTGATAAAAACATTATAGTTATAATCGTCTATAACTTCTATACCACTAGAAGCATCTTCCCCAGTTATTGCTAACGCAGTAACGCCATTTTCTTTCAACTCAAAATGCGTATTTTGATATAACGACGTATTCAAAACATCATAGTCCAATATATGATTGCTTAAATCAGAGGTATAACCAGTAGAAAACATCGGTATAATCACATTCGCATTTATCTGCTTTTTTTCCATTTTATGAAGCGATAACAAATCCCCATCAAAAGCGACATTAGTATATTTTGAATAAATGATATTGAAATCATAACAATGTGACATTGGAATGGAGATAAAATAATTCTCATCTGTTTCCGCGATTGATATTTCTGTATTTTGTGCAGACAAATAATCAACATCGTCAGTAACTGTTTCATCGTCATTGACGAAGGAGTATTTGTTTACCATCTTTTTAAAATCTGTTTTTTGCCAATTTGCTTCAAAAGAGAAACCACTTACAATATTTAAATCAGCAAAACTCCATTCCGGATTATTATTCTGCAAAGCATTTTCTTTCAATAGATAATCGCTGACTAGCCTTGCTGTGTCCTCATTATTTTTGCCCGATAAATATATTTCACCATAATAATTATTAGAAAGGAGATTAATATAATCTTCACTAAAAGTGTTAAGGATATTTTTATTACCAAATAACCCTAGATACTGATTTGAATATATGCTATTCCGGTTATCACCAACATGCTTAATAGAGATGTTATTTAGAGCTTTCTTCATCTCGTTTTTGTAATTACCATCTTTGTATAATAAATCATCCGTTTTAAAATAATCGTTTTTCAAATCATATAGAGCGTATAAAGAATGAACATAAGAAAATGGTGAAACCACTACATTGTCATTTCCATCTTCTAGAGTTTTTTGGAAAAACTGTTCACCAACTTTGTTTACGCTCTCTATGAATTCATCAGAAACGTTTTGATGTGATAAATTATAAGGCTTTGTTACCTCGTTCAACGCATTGCTCTCTAATGTAGACAAAGCAAAAACACCTAAAGAATTAACCGTGACAAGAGAAATAACTATACCAATAATAGTAAAACTTATTAGACCAATAAAAACAGATAAAAGCGGCATTTTAATTGCTTTTTTTCCTGCAAAATAAGGGTTTTTTGCATAATTTGAAATTCTTTCGTTTCCATAAATACGCATTTTTTGTTTAAACGTCATAATAGAACCTTCCTCATTTTTTTCTTAGCCTCGGAGTAGATTTTTTTAGCACTAGATTCTGGGATACCCGTGGCCAAAACTATTTCTTTCCAACTATAGGAGAACACTGCTCGATAATAAATGATGATAGTCTCCTTGTTGCTTAGCATTGAACCAAGTTCGTTAAGCATAAGATTATAGCGATCTTCTTCGCCGTATATTTCATCAATCGTATCCGTATAAGAGATCTTGTTATTTCTTAAAAACATTAGGGCTTCATTCCTGGCAATTGAAACACAGAACGATTTTAAGTTTTTAATATCTTTTATCTCGCTTTTATGTTGGATTATTTTTATGAACGACTCACTTAGTAAATCATCGCAATCATCACTATTAGAGACGTATGAGGCAATGACAAAATACATTAGGTTTTTATATTCTTCAAACACTAATCCAGTGGCATAAGGATCACCAACAATAAATTGATGAGCAATATTTCTTGAGATGCTCATTATCCCTCCTAATAATAAGATGCAGTACAATGCCAATTTGTCTAAAATTATTATAATTAATCTCATAAAGAAAATAGACACATAACAACAAATCACTCAACCAACACTAGTAGAAAAAATCGATATAATGATGATCATTATATAGGTATGTCAGTAAGAAGAATTAGCAAAAACAAATGATAAAACGGCAGTCAAAGGCGTTTTTTATTGGTAAAAAACCAGAACAAAAAATCCTGAAATTTTCAGGACTTATTTTTATTCGTCTAGATATTCTCTTTTTGAGAAGAGAAGTTTATCAATAACAATAGAAATGTATTTACGAGTGAATAAATATATTGGATATGCTAAAAGAATAAAGCCCACTAAAAATAGGATTTGATCCAAATTCATCGTACGGTAGAAAGCAAGTGTCGCATTAGGTCCTAAATGTGAAACAACATAAGAAGGAATCTTTAAGAAACCCCCTGTGTTACCAAGCATATCTGTACCAGAAACAATAAAATATTCAGGAGCGAGATATAAGACTAATAAAACAACACCTAGAGTAACTCCAAAAAGAATCTTTCTAAATTTCGTAAATGGCTTACAGCTTTCAAAGAAGATGATGAAGCCCGCAACAGTCACGCATAACGCCATCACTGGTATCCAACCAAATTGCACGATTTTACCATTATCAAAAACCGTTAATAATTTACTCGCATCAAACGATTGAGTGGTAACAAGCTGAGCAATAACGTTATATATCATGATTAATAATACTGGAACAAACATAAAGAACCCTGCAAGCAGTGCTTTCTCCACAACATTACGGTAGAAGTTACCTTTAACGCGTGTCTTGTCTGGTTCAAGAGAGATGAATAAAGAAGCAATGCCGGTGATGAAAACATTAACAATAGTCATGACTGTTGGTTGAATCATATGTGGTAGACCAAATAAGATTGGCATAATAGTAATGAATAACCATAAGAAATCCTTCATCACGAAAAGAGACGAAGAACGTTGAATATTATTCACTACTCTTCGGCCTTGGAAAACCGCCTCTTTCATATTGGCAAAATTAGAATCTAATAAGATTAGGTTAGCAACGTTTTTAGTAGCCGCAGCCCCATTAGCAAGGGCGATAGAACAATCCGCTTGTTTGAAGGCTAGCAAATCATTTAATCCATCGCCAGTAACACCAGTGATACGACCATTCTTTTTAAGAACAGCGATGATATCCGCTTTTTGATCTGGGGAAACACGCGCGAAGATCCAGTGATTTAAAACAATCTCTTCTAAATCATCTTCTGGGGTCAATTTAGACATATCAAATCCTTTATCCCAGTTGGCGATACCTGATTCTTTTGCAATATAACTAACCGTTCCTAAATTGTCACCAGAGATGACTTTAATATCGACATCATTCTCTTTAAACCAAAGCATTGTATCTTTAACTTCTGGACGGATTGTATCTCTAATTACAAACATCGCAACATTATGACGTCTTGCTGGGAGTTTTTCTTTATCGGTGACTAATCCATCAATCTTCGTAAGTAAAACGACACGTAAGCCGTGTTTTGCATATTCATCGACTTGATTAAGTATTTCTTTATCAGTGGTCAAATAATCAGGCGCGCCTAAAATATACCAGCCACTATTAAAGAACTCGACACCGGAATATTTTCTCGCTGAAGAGAATTGAATTGTGTCAGCCACTTTGAGTTCGCTTTTCACATTAAAAGCATTTGATAAAGCGGAAGAAGTATCTTGATGTTGGCCAGGGTTAACTACTTTATTTTCAAGTTTACCAAAGCGTTGAATTAACGCTGTTGAAGTTTGGTTTGTGCTTTTAAAAGCTGATAAATAAGAAGCCATTAAGACTTGAAGATCTTCATCGCTAACAGTTTTATCTAATATTACATATTTATCAAGCGACATCGTCCCATCTGTTAATGTTCCGGTTTTATCTAAACATAAAGTATTAACTCTACTTAACGATTCAACAGAATATAAGTTTTGGGCTAATGTTTTTGACTGTCCTAATTTGACGACACCTGTAGCCATCGCAATAGAAGCCAACAAAGCCATCCCACATGGAATCATATAAGCAATGGTTGTACCTGAATAAAACACTGCGTCAGAGATGACATTTGGATCACCCCAAAACCGTGGAAATAAAGGCAAATCAGCATGATTATTTGTCACTCCGTGAATGAATTCATTAACGAAAACAACAATTGCAAGCGGAATCGCAATAAAAGTCATCACATGAATAACTTTATAAATCGCTAACATCAAATGAGATTTTGGTTGTTTGGCTAATTTTGCTTTATTTTCAATTGAAGAAATATATGTGTCATTAGCGATTTTATCCGCACGAGCAACAGCAACCCCACTCACGATAAATGAACCCGCGAATAATTGATCACCCTTATTCTTTTTAACAGGAACAGATTCACCAGTTAATAATGATTCGTTAACTTCGATAACCCCTTCTTCAAGAATGATACAGTCGGCAGGAATTTGGTCGCCAGGAGAAAGAACTAAGACATCATCGAGAACAATTTCAGTGGAAGAAACACCTGTTTCTTGACCATTTCTTCTCACCTTAATCTTGTTATCAGATAAAAGTTTAAGTTTTTCAATCGTCGCTTTACTTTTGCATTCTTGGATTGTTCCAATGAGGATATTAAAAACAATGATGAGCAAAAACATCAAATTAGTAATAACTTTTGGGCCCACGATTAAAAGTAAAACAATCGCGACAACAAACATTAAAATATTGAATCCTGTGAAGATATTACCAAGGATAATTTTCGTATAAGATTTGTTTGTAGGATTGCTATTAATATTGAGCAATCCGTCTGCTTGACGAGAAGCAATTTCTTGAATAGCAAGACCCGTCTCAGAAGAAGGGGAGAACCTAACGATTTCTTTGTTGACAACTTTTTTCTTCATAACATTTTCTAATTATAACACAATCAGAATATATAATATCTGATTATTATTCATAGCAAAATAAAAACTATCTAATATAGAAAGTTCATTCTCATATAGATAGTAATTATTGTTTGTTTGCGTTCATTTCGTCGATCTTTTTAGCGATATCTTCCACTGTTTTAACAAGATAATCGAAATCATACATACTATCATCGAGTTCAATTGGGGTATCTTGTGTTTTGCTAATTCTAAAATTACCCACTAAAGCATCGATGGTGACATTATAAATTTCACTCATCTTTCTTAATGTGTCGATATTAGGCTCGCTGCGGTTGGTTTCGTAATTACCTAACTGGTAATTATTGACGCCAAGTAGTTGGGCAGCTTCCTTTTGAGAATATCCTGCTTTGACGCGAAATCTTTTAAATCTTTTACCTAAATCCATACCATAATCATAACGATTTTTGGTAATAAATACAAATATTAGACAAAGAAAAAGGACCCGAAGGTCCTCTTTATAACTTGATTATTGAAATTAGAAGAATCTACCGACGATATCTTTAGATGCGGCACAAGTATCTTCCATATCGCCAAAGGAAATAATTTCGCCTGCGTAGAAAGTATTTCTTTGTCCTTGTAAGGCTTCTAAGCGGTCATACCAACCTTCTTGGAAATCTTTGCAAGAAACATGTGGGCAGTAATAAACTTCTTGAGCGAAGTGTTTCTTCTTCACTGGGAAGCCGACTTTCGCCATATCTTCATCCATTGTCTTTTGAGCGAATTCATAAGTGACATCTGGAGTACCTGTATGGTTCGCTAAAGCATAGACAGTGGCTGGGCAGTCTGCACCGAGATGTTGCCATCTGTTATAGTAGACCATCGCGTGACCAAGTCTTTCTGGAACCATGTTTTCAACCATGTAACCAGAGATAACTGGGGATTTGCCTGGTTCGAATTCAGCGACATAATCGATATATCTTTCGTGAATGATTTTGCTGAATAAATCTTTTTCTTCTTGAGAAGCATCCGCGTAATCTTTGAAGTGATCTAATGGTGTAGTGACTAATAATTTGTCGAATTCTTCAACTTTAGTCTTGCCACTCTTATCTTTAACAGTGACTTTAACTTTGCCGCCTTCTGGTCTTTCAACCTTCACGACTTCGTGTTCGAGTAATGCTGGATTCTTTAATTTCGCATTCGCTCTGACATAGATTTCTTGGGTACCTTCTTGCCAAGTCCAGAGTCTTAAATTGACGAACTCTAAGGCGGTAGTAACGTCAAGGTATTTCATGACTAATGAAGCAGGGACTTCATCGAAATAACCATAACCGAAGGAAGTGAATGGAGCGATCCAAATTCTTTGCACTTCTTCAACGCCGTTGATTTTGCAGAATTCGGAGAATGGTAACATCAAATCTTTAAGATTTGGATTAACACCTTTAACATAATTTGGGAACGAATTTTCTTTAGTGGCTCCGCAGTGTCCTTCTACACCTTTAGAAATACCATAATATTCACCTTTAGCAATGCCGAGGTGACCATAGCAGTCATAACCGACATATTTGGTTTGCATTAATTTGTTTAATTTCTTCATTTGTTTCTTAAGTTTGACTAAACTTAAGAGTTTGCCGACTGAGAAATCGACTTTTGGTTCAAATGGATGTTGAACAACTCCGTCTAAAGAACGGAATTCTCTTCTCATATTTGGTTCGCCTGGTTTGAAATCTGGGCCTTTATGGTAATAACCACCGAATTCTTCAACTTCGTGAACCGCGTGGTAAGTGATTGCACCCATAATCGCGCCTGTTTCGAATGTTTTTTCTTCTTCGACGCCGTTATGGCTGACTTTCAATTTTGGTGACCAACATTTACCACCAATTTTGTTTTGTTTTTCGTAGATTACGTAGTTAGTGTATCCTTTTTTCTCAAGATACATGGCAGCGGAAATACCTGCTGGACCCGCGCCAATAATACATACTCTATCTTTGTTGTTTGGCATGTTTATACTCCTTCAAATGTAATTTAATCTTAAATATATTATAAAACATAAGTTTTACTTGTTAAACAAAATTACATTTTTTGATAAATCAGTGACATACTCCCACCACTTATAGAAGTGGGGGGTTTCTTGCGCGATGACCCTAACGAATCAAACATAAAAACGCACCTTTGATATTATCTCTGGTGCGTTAATTATAGAATTAACAATCCTTAATTATTCAACAATTTCAACAGCTGCTTTTTCTTTTTTGCTAAAGAAATTAGCAACGATTGCGGCAATAGAGCCGAGAAGATAGATAATGAAGAATGTGAGATATAGCGACAAACTTCCTCCAAACCACTGGACATTAGTCATCATATCCGCGAATGGATAGACAGTGAGATAGAACATTCTACCAGTGCCAATCGCAAACATCACAACGGGGATTAGAGGCAATATATCTTCCACTACTTTGATATGGACTAGAGGAATGAATAAGCCGACAATACCACCGATTAAGAACATGATGAAGACAAGTGTCTTATCTCCTTCATCGAGGATTTTTAATGTCCCAAAATCGATAATTTGATAAACGATTGCTGCTACTAGCATCACGAGACTGGTGATGGTTAAGATAATCACACCCACTCCTGATTGCAAATAGGATTTTTTGAGATAATTAATCATCTTTCTTTCCTCCTTTAATAGCTGAATAAACACTTAAACCTAATGTTGATAAGGCGAGTGCACCAGTGACTGCTGCGAGTGATATCACAATCGCATTCATTGCAATCTTCCATCCATATTCTTTAACTTCAACTTTTTGGTCGCTTGTTTGATCAGCGGTGTTGAAACTATGAGTGTAGACATAGAAGTAACGTTTTGCGATTTCACGTAAGTTTTTATACATATTGCCGTCTTTAGATTTGACGATTTGCTGACGAATAGTGTCAGCTTGGCTCTTATCGTTATTGAATTGATCAGTGCCCGCTTCAACAGATTCGATTGTTCTTAAGAAGTAATGGGAACCAGCGCTGGAATCAGTCATCGCTAATCCTTTGAAGCCCCATTCAGTTCTTAATACACCAGTCATTAATGATTTGGACATGGAATTAACTTCAAAACCAACACGGGTGTTAGATGTCATTGTTCCTAATGAACCACCTTTAACGAAAGCGCCTTCAAAACCTCTTGCATCATATTCACGTAAGCATTGTTCAGTCATGATAGTGCTATTACCAGTGCGCCAAATCTCTTGGTCATTAGCGAGGAAGTGCTTCACATAGGTGATCAAACCTTTATCAGTTGCGGCTTTTGTTTGAACTGCTCCCGCAAGATAAGACATATTCGCATCTTCTGAATAATATTCGAAGTTTCTTCCACCATATGGGGTGCGGTGCATATTGCAGCCGAAGCCGTAAACACCTTGTTGCCCACACGCCATACCATCTTCCGCCATGAATTCACCGCGTAATTTGAGCAATTCATCATTGAAAGTTGAACAAGCAAGAACTGCGCAGACATGTTCATAACCAGCTTTTGTTTGAATGCCATCTGGTCCGTCATAAGAGACGTTCTTTTGACAGTTGATTGGATCATCAAAGGCAGGATTACCAAACACTTCACCGACGATGCTAGCCATTTGGGAAATGGATAATTGATCGATGAATCTCTCCCATTTCTCATCGTCAAAGGCCACACCTTTCATATCGATGAAATGGATTGGATCATCATAGACTTGGTCGTGTTTGAAACTGCTGACTGATGGAGCATCAGCAGGAATTTTATACCACTGACCATTAATAATTGTCTTAACCGCATCTGGGGCTAATAAACCATCGAGTTCTTTATGCACTGGGAAGGTGTTCCAATCGTTACGAGTGAGGTAAGTGATGGAATCATCGACGTGGTCATTTAAATCTAATAATCCATCGAAACGGTTATAAACTAATTCGCCGTTCTCACTCTTTGCGTATGTGACATTATCATAAGCGGCTAAATTAATTTTCTTAGCTAAAGAAGGGTTGCCAACCACACTATTACCTTTTGCATCGAATAAACCACCGACGCCATTTAATGCTAAGACATTATTTAAAGCATCATGGGCATCGCTACCAACCGCGAAGACATAATCACCTTGGTCGAGGATATAACATCCTTTTTTAGTGTTATCCGCGCCATTTATCGCATTTTGGTCATAGGAAGCAAATAGATAATCAGAAGCTGAAATTTTGACAGTATCAGATTCACCTTCTTTGAGTTCTTTAGTTTTTCCATAACCGATTAAGGAAATCGCACTCTTTTCTACGCCTCCATCAATATATGGAGTGTTGACATATAATTCGACAGTGTGTTTAGTGGCTCCTTCATATAAGGAACCAGTTTGATTGCCGAGATGAGTGACTTTCACTTCCGCATTAACTTCGTGTTTACTTTGATCCCAAGATAATGAGACGACCTCTTCTTTGAAATTAGCGTAAGAAGTACCGTAACCAAATGTGTAATCCATCTCATCGGCGTAGTTCCAACCAGCGCTAGAAGCAAATGTTCCTTTAGAAGAAGTTGCATTATGCTTATTCAAAATTTGATCATAATAACGAGTTTCGTAATATTTATAACCGATATAAATACCTTCGGCATAGACAATATATTTATTCTGACCTCTTGTCGTGATATTAGCCCAAGTAAAATCACCAAAGCCGCTCATCGCCGGAGAAGAATAAGAAGAAGTCGCATATGTATCGACTAATCGTCCTGTTGGAGCGGAATTACCCACTAACATATCGGCAACACCTTCTAAACCTGCAAACCCTGGGTAACCAATCCATAAGCAGCTGTCGACACCATGTTCTTCAAGCTGCCCAATTTCCATTGGATTACCAGTATTTAATAAGACAATAATCTTGGCGAATTTACCAGAATTTTTAATCATGTCGAGCAAAGCGAGTTCACGGTCGTGAAGAGAAAGCATTCTTTTGCCCTCAACATCGACTGGATAACCATCTTCATCAGTGACAACACCAAATGTGCCATCATCACCGGTGACATTTGGATGAGCTGCTAAGTCGTTTTGTTCACCACCGAGACGGCTGAGCACGACAATCGCTGCATCGTTATAATCGCTTGCATATGAAGCTTGTAATTCTGGTGTATAGAAGCTCACCTCTTCTTCAGCGATATCGCCTTTAACTTTACGTGAGATGCTTGAGGCAGCTAAAGCGTCATACATCGTTTCATTAATCGCAATGCCACGGGAAGTGAAAGCAGATTTGAAATCAGCGACACTTTCCATACCTTTTTTAACATCAGAACCACCACTTGTGCCTTTGAAAATTGGATCAGCCGCAGCGTGTCCAAACAAGGTTACACGTGGATTTTTCTTAAGCGGTAATGCTGCATTTTTGTTGAAGAAGAGCACACTTCCTTCAGCTTCCGTCTGCACTTCCACCTTTCTTTCAGCTTCACGCATCTCTTTGACGTCTTTATAGCTTGATCTCGCGCTTTCCCCGCTAGCGGCGCCACCATTGAGAAAGTTATTGACCTGTCCTTCATTATCGAAGGCCGCTTGACGTCCAAAGATTGCTAGTCCTAATAGAAGAGCAGAAGCAGCAGTAATACCGCGAAGTACTGTTTTTTTAGACATATCTTTTTCCTTTCTTAAATCAGTAAAGGGGGTAATTATTTACCACCATAAACATTTGTAATGTGATTAATTTTCAAATGTGATGAAATCGAGTTTGCCTTCTTTTGGTAAGACATCGGCATCAACGGCTGGAGTCTTGTTTTCTGCTAAATATTCAGCCGCGCTCTTTTCACCTTCAGTTGGCACTAATTGGTAATTCTCATCATAAGAATAAGTGGTGCCGGCTTTCTTGGACATTAAGGCAGTCCAGTTAGCTGTGTCGTAGAATTCAGAAGCATCATTTCTGTTGACGATTCTTGTCGCTTCTGATAAGTGAACATGAGTAGTATCTTCGTCTAAATCATCAACTTCGCTGGTATAAGTACCATAGAGAGAAACTTGATAATTAGCCCTTTCGTTGGCAGTGCCATCATTACCAGATTCTGGGAGCACAACGCCAGAGAAAAGAGATGAATATTGATTTAAAACATAAGTGCCATCGTTATATGTTTCTAATGTTTGCATATCAAATTCCATAGTGTAGTAGTTGTAACTTGGTCTCATGTTCGCATAAGTGAACTGCGCTGGAGAAGAATAACCGCCATTTAAGCCATCTTTATATGTTCCAAGTTTGGCATTTTCATTACCGACAGTAATCGCTTCAAAGTCAATCTTGGCTTCGGAGACAACAGCGGAGAGTTCTAAGGAAGTAAAGACGTTCTCTTTTAAATAGTCAAGCGCGCTCTTTTCACCTTCAGTTGGCACTAATTGGTAATTCTCATCATAAGAATAAGTGGTGCCGGCTTTCTTGGACATTAAGGCAGTCCAGTTAGCTGTGTCGTAGAATTCAGAAGCATCATTGAAGACCACGAGACGATCTGGAGAACCTAATGAAAGATTTAAAATGTCTTCGTCGAGTTCATCTTTTGAAGAAGTGAATTTGCCGTAATAACGTTTGACGAAATTCGTTCTTTCATTACCATTGCCACCGTTTCCTTCTTCTGGAAGAACGACGCCAGAGAATGTCATTGAAATCTCATTGAGTTGATAAGTTCCATCATCAAACAAATCGAGAGTTTCGAATGCATATGTGGCGGTGTAGTAGTTGTAAGTTGGTCTCGAGTTCGCATAAGTGAAGCGCGCAGGAGAAGAGAATGCTTGTGTGAGCTTAGCCGCCTTTTCTTCTTTTCCAGAACTCTCAGTTTTGGTAGAACTTGATTCCGTTACTGGTGTAGAGGATGAATCTGCAGTTTTAGAAGCAGAACCCTCATTTGAGCCACAAGCGCATAAGCTAACGATCGCGCCAAGTGACAAAAGCAATAGACTTTTTTTCATAGTGTATTTCCTTTCATAATTGCTGTAACTCCATTTTAAAAAGAGGATAAAAAGAAAAGTGCCAACGAGCACAATTCAATAAAAAAATGACGCAAAAAAAGAATTATGGTAAAGGTAAAACAATCTTCAAAGTATAGACGGAATCGGTATTGCTGGTGATGATATATCCATTATATTTCTGGGCGATAAATGTCATTGAAGTATAGCCGAGACCATGCATCATTGTCTCGTCTTTTTTGCTAGTAATTGGTCTACCGTTTTTATCTTTATTAATCACTCCATCAAAACGGTTTGATATTTCGATGTAGCCAATTCCTAATTTCTGATAGATGTTTACCCCGATAAATCGGTCCTTCTCTTCGATTTTTAAAGAAGCTTCAATTGCGTTAGATATCGCGTTAGAAAGCAAAGAATATAAAGAGGTGTTATCCATATGCGCGACCACCGCACCATCGGCAAGAGAAGAAAAGGCAATAGAACGGTCCATGCATATCATCTTTTTCTCATAAAGAATGATATCTAATACGCGATTGCCAGTATCAAACATCGAATCATATGTTTCCGCGGCGGCTTTGAATTTCTCTAGTTCCTCACTGGTGATGCGATCTTGAAAATCCTCGATTTGATGTTTTAAATCATGAAGTTTTGCATTGATAACCGAAATAGAAGAACGTAAATCTTCAAATTGTGCTTCTTCCTCTTTCATCATCTCGTTGACAACGAGTTGCTCCTCGTATTTATTGTTATGGTAATAGAAATAACGTTGGATGAACAAAATGGCAAAACCGAGCAAAATGCATAATACTTTATTGATATAACTAAGGGGAGATAATCCATCATAATTTCTCGCGAATGTAATTGTTAATTCAAGAATAAGCATCATCACTGCTGAAAGAATAATCGCATATAAACGCATGCGTTTTGAACTAACGGGGCGACGTTTCTTACGAAAGAAAGGAATAAAACATGCATACATCGCAATATGAATAAGCCAATAAATGAGATATTCTAACCCCATTGATACATCTTTAATAAAGGAAATTCCTGTTTTTTCATCAACACCAAATGCATTGAGAAGGAGTGAATATAGGCGCCCGACAATCGTGCAAATCGCCAGCACTGAAACCGTATCTAATAATTTTCCTTCTAAACTAGTATCAATCAAAATAAATTCAAACAGGAATACAAAAATACAGCTCATAAATAACGCGACAATTTGTAGCCACGCTCCTGTGCCTGCCATCGCATATCTAATTAATGCTGAAAGAAAAATATATGCAATTATATAAATAATCGTTAAAGGAATAGTTAATTTAAAGTTTTTACGATATGTCTTTCTACTAAATACAATAAAAGAGATAATAAGCGATTCAATAATTGAAAAAAACTGGATGATTAAAGGAGTCGAATAATCTCCAAAAACACTATATAGCCACAATATTAAGTCTCCCATGTTAGATATTAGTTAAAGCGATGATGAAACTTTTTCTTTTCCCTTGTGAGATTGGAAGATTGTTGCCGTTATTCATTAGCACATCATTCCCTTTCACATTTTTAACTTGACGTAGATTGACTAAATAAGCAGCGTTGCATCTAGCAAAACCGCTATCAACAGTTAATATCTTTTCCAGTTCTTTTAATGAATAGCGGGACTCCAGTTTTTCATTTGATGATAAATAATAGAATAATGTATGTCCATATGCTTCGACATAGATGATGTCATTAATATTAACAATTCTTGTTCCATCTTTAGTCTTAATCCTTATTTTCTTCTCATCGTCATCGTGAACAGCATAACGGAGAATACGTGGGAATTTAGTTAAGAATTCAGATTTGACAATAGGTTTTAGAATATAGTCAACCGCGTCGACTTCATATCCTTTAACCGCATACTGCGCGAAAGATGTGGTAAAACAAATCACCACTGATTCATTTCTCTTCCTCACCTCTCTAGCGTAGCTCATTCCATCGATACCCGGCATTTGAATATCTAAAAAGATAATGGAATAATCCGAGTCTTTTTTATCAATGGCAAAAGCGGACTTATAATAATCGATATTAAAGGAAAGGTTATTGCTTTTACCGTATTCTAAAATCGCTTCTTTAATTGAAGATATCTGCTCTTCGTTATCATCGACAATCGCTATTTTAATCATAATTTGCCATCTTTATTATAGAACATCTAATTATAAAATATTCGCCAAAATATTTTTAACCATTCACGGGAGTTTTGCAGAATCTAATTAGTTTTTACCTTTAATTTATAGTTTTAACGAAACCAAGCAAGAAACCCCCCGCTTCTATAAGTGGTGGGAATATGTCACAAAGAAATAGTACCAACGCATAAAATACGTTGTACTGACTAGACCCTATAAGGGCTATTACTCCACAGACCCTCAAGGGTC
>SVBB01000008.1 GCA_015059105.1 Erysipelotrichaceae bacterium
AAGGCTAAATACTAACTAGTGACCGATAGTGAACCAGTACCGTGAGGGAAAGGTGAAAAGAACCCCGGGAGGGGAGTGAAAAGAATCTGAAACTGTATGCTTACAATAAGTCAGAGCCCGTTAAAGGGTGATGACGTGCCTATTGAAGAATGAACCGGCGAGTTATGTTTGCGTGCGAGGTTAAGTCGTAGAGACGGAGCCGTAGTGAAAGCGAGCCTGAATAGGGCGATTTAGTACGTAGACATAGACCCGAAGCCCGACGATCTATCCATGAGCAGGTTGAAGGTGAGGTAAAACTTACTGGAGGACCGAACCGACGTTCGTTGAAACGCCCGCGGATGACTTGTGGATAGGGGAGAAATTCCAATCGAGTCGGGGGATAGCTGGTTCTCCCCGAAATAGCTCTAGGGCTAGCGTAAGGTTTTAACTGGTGGAGGTAGAGCACTGAATGTATGATGGCCGCATTAGCGGTACTGATTGCAATCAAACTCCGAATGCCATCAGCGGTATCCTTGCAGTCAGAGTGTGGGGGATAAGCTCCATGCTCAAAAGGGAAACAGCCCAGACCGTCAATTAAGGTCCCTAAATTTATGCTAAGTGTTAAACGATGTAGAGATGCATAAACAACTAGGATGTTGGCTCAGAAGCAGCCACCATTTAAAGAGTGCGTAACAGCTCACTAGTCGAGTGCCTCCGCGCGGAAGATTTACCGGGGCTAAGCATAATACCGAAGTTACGGATTTTAGTTCTACTAAAGTGGTAGGGGAGCGTTCCATACGGGGCGAAGCAAGATCGAAAGGACTTGTGGACTGTATGGAAGTGAGTATGCCGGTGTAAGTAACGATGATATGTGAGAATCATATCCACCAATTGACTAAGGTTTCCTGGGGAAGGGTCGTCCTCCCAGGGTTAGTCGGGTCCTAAGGCGAGGCCGAAAGGCGTAGTCGATGGATAACAGGTTGATATTCCTGTACCCGTATATATGTGATGTAATGACAGAGATGGTTAACCGTACCAATTATTGGATTTTGGACCAAGCGAGGTAGCTTGTGTGTAGGCAAATCCGCACACTTTAAGGCAAATACGTGATGGGGAGCGAATGGATTCGTCCTAGTAGCGAAGTCGGTGATACCAGCTTTCAAGAAAAGTTGCTAACTATAGTATATACGGCCCGTACCGAGAACGGACACACGTGGTCAAGATGAGTAATCTGAGGTGAGCGAGATAACTGTTGTTAAGGAACTCTGCAAAATTACTTCGTAAGTTCGCAAGAAGAAGTGCTCTCGCAAGAGAGTCGCAGTGAAGAGGCCCAAGTAACTGTTTACCAAAAACACAGCTCTATGCCAAGCCGCAAGGCGATGTATATGGGGTGATGCCTGCCCAGTGCTGGAAGGTTAAAAGGAGGAGTGCAAGCTCTGAATTGAAGCCCCAGTGAACGGCGGCCGTAACTATAACGGTCCTAAGGTAGCGAAATTCCTTGTCAGGTAAGTTCTGACGCGCATGAATGGTATAATAATTTGGGCGCTGTCTCGACAGCAGACTCGGTGAAATCTTATTACCTGTGAAGATGCAGGTTACCCGCGACTAGACGGAAAGACCCCATGGAGCTTTACTATAACTTAATATTGAATAATTGAGATTCATGCACAGGATAGGTAGGAGACTTTGAGACCGGGGCTTTGGCTTCGGAGGAGTCGACGTTGGGATACTACTCTTGAATTTCGATTACTCTAACTCACTCCCTTACCGGCGAGGAGGACAGTGTTAGGCGGGTAGTTTGACTGGGGCGGTCGCCTCCCAAAATGTAACGGAGGCGCCCAAAGGTACCCTCAATATGGTTGGAAATCATATTTCGAGTGCAATGGCATAAGGGTGCTTGACTGCGAGACAAACAAGTCGAGCAGGGACGAAAGTCGGGCATAGTGATCTGGCGGTTTCATTGTGGAATGGCCGTCACTCAACGGATAAAAGCTACCCTGGGGATAACAGGCTGATCTGGTCCAAGAGTTCACATCGACGACCAGGTTTGGCACCTGTTCGCCAATTAAAGTGGTACGCGAGCTGGGTTCAAAACGTCGTGAGACAGTTTGGTCCCTATCTGTCGTGGGCGTAGGAAGTTTGAAAGGAGCTGTCCCTAGTACGAGAGGACCGGGATGGACATAGCAATGGTATATCGGTTGTCACGCCAGTGGCATGGCCGGGTAGCTACCTATGGAATGGATAAACGCTGAAAGCATCTAAGCGTGAAGCCAACCTTAAGATGAGACTTCCCATTCGCAAGAAGTAAGACCCCTTCAAAGTTAGAAGGTTGATAGGTTAGAAGTGTAAGTGTTGTGAGGCATTTAGCTGACTAATACTAATAGGTCGAGGACTTAATTTCATAAGATTTTTAAGATCCTAAAAGTAAAATTTAAAGTTTCGCTTTAACAAATGGAAGATTAATGTTAATATTCAGTTTTGAGAGAACAACTCTCTAAAATAAAGTCTGGTGGCGATAGCGCAGTGGACACACCTGTTCCCATACCGAACACAGAAGTTAAGCACTGTAGTGGCGAAAATACCGAGAGGGAAGATAGCGAGCTGCCGGGCTTTTTTTATTCATTTAATTTCTTTTAAGAAATTATTATAATAGATATATGAATATAAATCTCATAAGACTGATCAATAAGAATGACGAACTTTTAAAAGGGGAAGATGATTTATTATTAGAAGATTTATCAGAACAACTCCTCGAAGAAGATATTTCCCTTGTGGAAGGGGTTATTGACTCTCCAGTGGACGTAATTCTTGTCGAGAGCGATGATGTCTTTGAAGAACTTAAAAAACACCTTAAAAAGCTAAATAAATATATTTACCTATTCACCTTCTGTAAAGGGAGAAGCTACGCAGAAGCTTTATCCATCTATAATTATTTAGGAAAAAATGGTTATCATGTTCTTTTAGATGATGATCCGCTTAATGCGTTAAAGGGGATATTACCAACTTATATCGATATTTCACGTGTGAAAAAAAGCATCAACGGGAAGACATTTGGGATGTTTATACCTAACGAAGAAAGCTCATATGAACCTAAATTTGATTTTGGGAAGATGAATAAGACATTTGGTATATCTGTTATTAAGATTGGGAAAGAAGAACTATTTAAAGAATTTAGAAAAAATAAAATAGGGAATCCACCTCATTTATTGAAGCTCAAAAAGATGGCGAAGAATTCTAAAGCTTTAAATAAGTCTTTATATTTATATAATGCGATTAAAGTATTTGTCGATAAATATCATCTCGTCGGATTTACTCTCGATCAAAAGGTTATTATAAACGAACTAGGTGTTTCTCCTAATTTAGCTCTTTCCTTGTTTAACGAAGAAGGAATCCTCGCGGTTAGTAGAAATGACTTATCTTCTTTGTTAACTTCTTATCTCGCTTATTTGATGAATTCTCGCATTCCTTTTATCGTTGAACCAATTAATAGCAATTATGAAGAAAAGATTTTATCTTTAAAATGCGATTATCCACCTCTTAATCAGGTCAAATCCTATGAAATAGCTAATCCTCATGACCAAATCTTAGAAATTAACTGTGAAATCAATCTAGGAGAAGCTTCTTTATTAAAGATTGGTTCAGATGTCACCCATTTCTATGCGATTGGTGCGGAAATAAAACAAGGGAAAGATAACCTCATCGCTTTATATATCGATGAAATTCCTCTATTTTCATTCATTAGAGATGCAGCGGAGCGACAATTAGTCCTTGTAAGCCAAGATATCTCTGTCCAATACAGTGCATTATTAAACTACTTAGATATCAATAAGTAGGTTATTTTTACTAGTATAATTAACATATATTGGAAAGTGTCACATCCTCACTGACTTGACTACTATCTATTTACTTTGTAAAATAGACCTAGACCGATAAGGTTGTATTTTATGAGCGAAAAGAATAATAAAAATATTGATGTTGAGTCTTCGTTGATTGTACAAATCATCAATGAAGCAGTGCAAAATTGCTATGGTGTTTATGGATTTTCCGAACAGGCCAGTGAAAAGAAAGGCTATGTTTCTCCTGGAATCATCATCCAAAGACATCCCGATCGTCGTCTATCAGTTGATGTTTATTTAGTGCTCTCTTCTGATATCAAAATTACGGAAGTGTTAAGAGAAGCTCAAAACCAACTCACTTTTGTTCTTAACAAAAACTTCCCAGGGACATTTAAATATGTCGACGTCTATGCGGATTCACTTGTAGCTTAGGTATATAAATATGAGAGAAATAGATGGTCAAGATTTAAAACAAATGCTCCTCAGTGGGGCGAATAACCTATATAATTTCTACCCAGAAATCGACGCGTTAAACGTCTTCCCAGTTCCTGATGGTGATACTGGTATGAATATGAATTTAACGATGACTTCTGGTAGTAAAGAGATTCAAAATAGATCCGATACGAATATCTTTGAAATTTCTAAAGCTTTTTCCCGTGGTTTATTAATGGGCGCGAGAGGTAACTCTGGTGTTATTACTTCCCAAATCTTTAGAGGTTTATCCCAAGGCCTTAGCGGCAAAGAAAAAGTCAACGCGGTGGAACTTGCTGAAGCTTTTGAAAACGCGGTTGCGGTTGCTTATAAAGCAGTTGTGAGACCAGTAGAAGGAACTATTTTAACAGTCGTGAGAGAGTCTGTGCATTTTATGCACGAACAAGTCAAAGAATCCACCTCCATTGAAAGAGCGATGGAATATTTGATTGAAGAAGCTAATCAATCCTTAAATAGAACCCCAGAATTACTCCCAATTTTAAAAGAAGTTGGTGTCGTTGACTCCGGTGGTGCAGGTTTAATTAAAATCTATGATGGTATGCTAAGTGCCTTAAAAGGCAAATTTATTGAAAGAAACCAAGAAGCTCCAGAAACTAATCCTATTCAAGCCGCGGGAGCGCAGATGGAAAGCGATGAATTCGGATACTGCACAGAATTCATTATGAGACTTGGTCCTGAAGACACAAAAAAACCATTTAACCAAGCGAGATTTACAACTGTCTTAGAATCACACGGTAATTCCTTAGTGGTCGTCAAAGACGAAGATATCGTTAAGGTTCACGTCCATACATTAAATCCGGGCGCTGTTCTTACTTACGCGCAGGGATTTGGTGAATTCATCAAATTAAAGATTGAAAATATGACCGAACAACATCACGCTCTTGAAGGTGGTGCAGATGAGAAGAATAGCCTCCTTAATGAAGGTGGTAATGAAGACAAACCAGCGGAAGAAGTGGAAGAAAATCTTCCAAAAGAGAAATTCGCGATGGTTGCCGTCTCCTCTGGTTCTGGTATCGATGTCATCTTTGAAGAAGCGGGCATCAAGTCTATCGTTAAGGGCGGACAAACGATGAACCCAAGTAGTGAAGACTTCGTCAAAGCGATTAAAAAAGCCAATGCAGACAACGTCTTCATCTTCCCAAATAACTCCAATATCGTGATGGCGGCCAGCCAAGCCTGTGATATGGTTGAAGATGTCAATGCCTTCGTCATTCCATCTAAAACTATTCCACAAGGTATCTCTGCCGCGATTAGATTCAACCCAGAGGCTACAGTTGAAGAGAACTTCAAAGAGATGAAATCTGCTTTAAAGAACGTCAAGAGTGGCGAAGTGACATTCTCTATTAGAGATACAGAAATCAACGGTGTCTCCATGAAGAAAGATGACTTCATTGGAATATTTGAAAAAGAAATCGTCATCGCGAGCAAAGATCGCTTTGAAACGATTACTGGACTCATCAAGAGAATGGTTGATGAGATGAGCAGCATTATCACCATCATCTATGGTGCGGATGTCAACGAAGAAGAAGCGAACAAAGTCGCTAACTACATTCAAGATAACCTCCCAGATGTCGATATCGATATGCGCGCTGGCAATCAACCAATCTACTCCTATTTAGTCGGTATTGAATAAAAGAAAGAAAAAAGTTAATTAAGGCAATTATATATTGCCTTTTTTTGTTATAATGACGATATGGAAGCCATTTCAAAATCGGACCGCATCAATAAAGCTTTAAAGCAAATGAATATTCATTCTTTATATGGAGTGATCAATCATTTTCCGCGTCGATATGATAATTTTGAAGTGACCTCGCGCGAAGGATATATCGATAAAGCGCGAGTGGCGTTATACGGCAAGATAGTTACCCCCTTATTACTTAAAAATACTCCACGCGTTAAAATTGTTTCTTTTGACGTAGAAACTTCTGTTGGCTTAACTGTAAAAATAGTGGCCTTTAATAGAGAATACATGGGGAAGAATTTTTCTCTCGGTGATTATATCACCGTGAATGGCGTATATGACCGTAAGAAAAACCAAGTCAACATGATTCATTCCTATAAAGGGGAATTAAATGATAATGAAAAATATAAACCGATTTATTCTCTCCCTTCTTCTTTAGATAACGCTTCTTTTGTAAGGCTAGTGAAAAAAGGATTAAGAGAATTAGAAGGGCATATCTATTCTTTAGTTCCGTATTCATATCAACATAAATATCAACTGATCAATAAAGAAGAAGCGATTAATAAAGTTCATTTCCCATCTTCTAAAGAAGATATTAGACAGTCATATCGTCATTTAAAATATGAAGAAGCTTTGCTCTTCTCTTTAAAAAACCAAATCATTAGGAAGAACAACAAGTCTCTTAGCAAGATTAAAAAAGAACCTATTGATTTATCCTTATGTGAACCATTTTTAAAGAAACTTCCTTTTACATTAACTGATGACCAAAAGAAAGCCTGTGATGAAATCATTGAAGATATGAATCAATCCGCGCTAATGTATAGATTACTTCAAGGCGATGTTGGTACAGGTAAAACTTTAGTGGCTTTCATCTGTTTATATGCGAATTATATTAGGGGAGATCAAGGAGCATTGCTCGCTCCAACGGAAGCGTTAGCGAGACAGCATTATTTAAACGCGAAGAAATTATTTGAAAATACAAAAGTGAAAATCGCTTTGCTTTTAGGTTCAACTCCGGCGAGTGAGAAGAAACAAATATATTATGATTTAATAGAAGGGGACATCGATATCATTATCGGAACCCATGCATTATTTACTAAATCTATTCAATATTCTTCTCTTGGTTTAGCGGTTATCGACGAACAACATCGTTTTGGCGTTAACCAAAGATTAGCCCTTTTTGATAAAGGAAAATCGACGGATTTATTGATGATGTCTGCTACTCCAATTCCCCGTTCTTTAGCGTTATCTATTTATGGAGATTTAGATGTTTCAACATTATATTCTTTCCCTGCTAATTCCCGTAATGTGAAGACGGTAATTATGGACAATGAAGATGAAAAAATCATCGAGCTTGTGAAGCAAGAAGTTGATAAAGGAAAAAGAATATATATCGTCGCTCCATTAATTGTTTATGACGAGAACAAAGCTTATTCAGCAGAGCAACTTTTTGCACGATATTTGTTGCATTTTCATGAAAAAGTTGGGCTTTTGCACGGAAAATTATCATCTAAAGATAAAGAATTGGCGTTAGAAAAATTCATCGATGGGACAACTCCAATTCTCATTTCTACACAAGTTATTGAAGTGGGGATTGATGTAAAACAAGCCTCCCTGATGGTCATTTATGATGCGAATAATTTTGGCCTTGCTTCCCTCCATCAATTACGCGGTCGTATTGGTCGAGATGGTAATGATGCCTTATGTGTTTTAGCGGTAGATAAAGCTAATGCGGAAGTCGATAAATTAGAAGTATTAGTAGAATCTATGGATGGTTTTAAAATCGCAGAAGAAGATATGAAGATGAGAGGTCCTGGTGAACTCGCTGGGGTAAAACAAAGCGGCATTCCAGAATTCTCTTTCTTAAATATTGTTAATGACTACAAAATATTTGTCGTCGCTAGAGAGGATGCGAAAGAGATTTTAGCGAATCCTACTGTTAAAGGAAATAGTTATATCATCTCAAAAGCAGAAAAAGAAGTGGAAGAAGGCGAGGGACTACATTACCTCGTATAAAAAGAAAACCTATTTATAGGTTGGAAAGTTATATATAATAAGACAAGGAGCATTCCATGTCTAAACTTATAATCGATGCAATGGGTGGAGATAAGGGCAGTCAAATCGTCGTTGACGCGCTTATCAGTTATCTTGGGAAATATCCTGAGACATCTTTTACTGTCGTCGGTAAAAAGGAAGAGTTAGTCGCTTTAGAAGGTAAGTGCGCAGTTGTTGATGCCCGTGATGTCGTTCCAATGGAAGCAGGGGCAATAGAGGCGATGAGAATGAAAGAATCATCGATGTATAAAGCTCTCGTTTTATATAAAGATGGCGGATATGATGGGATTGCTTCTTGTGGATCAACAGGAGCCTTTCTCTCTTTAGCCACCCTCATTTTAAAAAATATCCCAGGGATTAAACGCGCGGCATTAGTCGCTCCATTCCCAACAAGAATTAAGAATAAATATGTCATCCTTCTAGATGCGGGAGCGAGCAATGAAAATTCACCAGAAGAAATGGTGCAGTTTGCACTAATGGGAAGATATTATTATCAAGCTGTTTATGATAAAGAAAACCCAAATGTGCAACTTCTTTCTAATGGGACAGAAGAACATAAAGGTTCTCCTAACGGACAAGTGGCTTACAAACTATTAAAAGAAAAGAATTTCCCAGGGTTTAAAGGTAATATTGAAGCTCGTGAAGTATGTTCTGGAGAAGCGGATGTTGTCGTTAGTGATGGATATACTGGCAATATCTTTGTTAAATCAAGTGAAGGAATGGCTAAAACTATCGGCAGTATGATGAAATCCACTTTTAAAAAGAATATCTTTACCAAGATTGGCTATCTATTTGTGAAAAGTGGCATAAAACAGATGAGCGAAACGATGGATTATCGTTCAACTTGAGGGGCTTTATTCCTTGGAATAAACGGGAATGTGATGAAAATACACGGCAATGCGGATAGCTACTGCTTTGAAAGCGGTATCTCCTGTTTAGATAAACTCGTTAAAGGCAAAGTTGTTAATAAGATTAAGGAATCGTTAAAAGATGAATAAGTTAGAGAATTTTTATAAGAAATTTCATATTAAACCGGTAAATGAAGAACTTTATTTATTGGCTTTTACCCATCCTTCATATAATGCGGATGCGAAAACTAAGCATCACGATTATGAAAGACTTGAATATATGGGTGATGCGGTGATTGGTTATGTTGTTGCCGATTTGATTTATAAGAATCATCCAACGATGGACCAAGGACTTATGAGCAAGTTGAGAAGCAATATCGTGCGCAGCTCCTCTTTAGCGGATTATGCACGTAAACTCAATTACGTAGAATTTATTACCACTGGTCAATCAATTCAACACGACCAAATCAGTCATTCTAATAAAATATTAGAAGATGTTTTTGAAGCTTCCATGGGAGCGATATATTTAGACTTAGGAATTAAGGTCGCTTATGGAGTCATCAAAAATATCGTCTTAAACGATGTGAAGAATGTTGATATTTATGATTTAACAGACGCGAAGACGAGATTACAAGAAGAGATGCAGGCGGCATATCAAGATCGAGTGAATTATGAACTAGTGAGACAAGATGGGCCTGCTCATAACCGTACATTCACTGTTAATGTCACTTTCAACGGGCAAATATTAGCAACTGGTAAAGGTAAATCGAAGAAAGCAGCGGAAGAAGATGCGGCGAGAATCGCTCTTAGCAAGAGGTCAGTATAATGGGTTTAATATCTTTTTTAAAAAACAAATTCACTAAAAATGATGAATCTACAAAAACTTATAGCGAGGGAATGGAAAAATCCCGTCGTAATTTTTCTAATAAATTAACTGATTTATCCAAAAGATATAAAAGTGTTAACCAAGATTATTTTGAAGAATTAGAAGAAATATTAATTGAATCTGATGTTGGAGTCTCTTTAGCGCTTAGAACAATCGAAGAATTATTAGACATGTCTAAGGAACAAAACATCACTGATCCTGTGGCAATTAATGAATTATTGGTCGATAGATTATTTATCAATTATGCGGATAAAGGGGATGTTGTTAACGAGATTAGATTTGTAGAAAATGGACCTACTGTTTTATTAGTAGTGGGCGTTAACGGCGTTGGTAAAACAACAACCATTGCAAAGATTGCTAACCGTTATATTAAGCAAGGCAAGAAAGTGATGCTTGCCGCCGCGGATACTTTTAGAGCAGGGGCAATTGAGCAATTAACTGTTTGGGCCCAAAGACTCAAGATTGATATCGTGACTGGCGCCGCGAATAGTGATCCTGCTTCTGTTGCTTATGACGGAGCAGTTAAAGCAAAGAAAAACAATGTCGATTTATTAATTGTTGATACAGCAGGAAGACTTCAAACAAAACAAAATTTGATGGATGAACTTGCTAAAATCAAAAGAGTATTAGGCAAAGAAATACCTGGTGCACCACATGAAACATTTATCGTTATCGACGCTACAACTGGTCAAAATGGTGTCATCCAAGCAAAGGCCTTTTCCGAAGTTAGTAAGATTACAGGAGTAGTGATTACTAAGATGGATGGAACATCAAAAGGTGGGATAATTTTAGCCATCAGAGATGAGATTGGTGTTCCAGTGAGATTTATCGGCTTAGGCGAAAAAATGGATGACTTACAAGAATTTGATCTCGACAAATATTTATATGGCTTATGCGTAGGAGAAGCTAATGACTGAGATAGAGCAATTTGAACATATCAATAGCCTATTATTATCCTATGGAGAAATTCTTACTCCACTTCAAAAAGAGGTGTTAACATGCTATTACTCATATAATCTTTCTTTAAGTGAAATTGCTAGTGAAAGGAAGGTTTCTAGAGCGGCAGTTGATGACGCTTTAAAAAAAGGAATCAACAAATTAGAAGAATTTGAAGAGAAATTAAAAATAAATGAAAAAAGTGAAAAAATATTAAAAATCACTGCAAAAATTAAACAAAAATCAAATAATGAAGATATTAATAAAGAAATTGAAGAGATAGAAAGGATATTAACAGATGGCATTTGAATCATTAACAGATAAATTATCCCTAGCTTTTAAAAAGATTAAAGGCCAAGCGCGTTTAACCGAAAAAAATATCGATGACATGCTTAAAGAAATCCGCATTGCTCTTTTAGAAGCGGATGTTAATTATAAGGTTGTTAAAGAATTTACTAATAACGTTAAAGAACAAGCAATTGGTCAAAATGTTTTAGGAAAATTAAATCCTTCTCAAACCCTCGTTGGTATTGTTCACGATGAAATTGAAGACCTTTTAGGTAAGGATTCTACAGAAATCGCCTTAGCGAAAAATAGACCGACAATTATTATGGTTGTAGGTTTACAAGGTAGTGGTAAAACTACGACGATTGGCAAGCTTGCTTATCACTTTAAAAATAAACAAAATAAGAAAGTTTTATTAGCCGCTGGCGACATCTATCGTCCTGCCGCTATTGACCAATTGGAGACCATTGCTAAATCAGTGGGTGTTCCGGTTGTTAATTTAGGTAACAAAGTATCTCCTGTTGAAATTGCTAAACAAGCGAAGAAAAAAGCTTTCGATGATCATTTCGATATCCTTTTAATCGATACTGCTGGTCGATTACAAATCGATGAGCCTTTGATGAAAGAATTAAACGACATCAAAGATGAAGTAAAGCCAGATGAAATCCTCTTATTAGTCGATGCGATGGCTGGTCAAGATGCTGTTAACGTCGCGAATACATTCAATCAACAATTAGCCTTAACTGGTATTGTTATGTCCAAGTTAGATGGTGATGCTCGTGGTGGTGCCGCTTTATCTATTAAGCACATGACTGGTGTCCCAATTAAGTACGCTGGTATCGGTGAAAAATTAACTGATATCGATGCCTTCCATCCAGATAGAATGGCAGATCGTATTTTAGGTATGGGCGACATTATGACTTTGGTGGAAAAAGCCCAAAGTGAATTAGATGAAAAAGAAGCTCGTAAATCTGTTAATAAAATGATGAGTGGTAAGTTTGATTTGAACGACTTATTAGCCCAGATGAAACAAGTGCAAAAATTAGGCTCTTTAAGAGGAATTATGAAAATGATTCCTGGTATGCCAAAAATCAGCAATGAACAAATGGCAGTTGCTGAAAAAGAAATGCGCAACTTTGAAATCATCATCAATTCGATGACTCCAGAAGAAAGAGCAAATCCGGAATTATTTAAATACTCCCGTAAGATGAGAGTAGCGAATGGATGCGGCAAAACTGTCGCGGACGTCAATCGCGTCTTAAAGAAATATGATCAAACTAAAGAAATGATGAAACAGATGGAATCATACCGAAAAAGCGGAAGAGTGCCACCAGGAGGTTTAGGCGGGCTAGGTGGTATGGGCGGATTCCCTGGAATGTAAATCATTTATCTTTATAGCTCGTGTATATCTATTTTTTATCGGAATAGTGCGCTTTTTACAAATATAGTTAATGCTGTAACCAACTAAGGAATATATTATGAATAATCATAAAAAACGTTGTTTAATAATATCGCTTTCTTCTTTTGTCACATTAGCAACTGCTCTTTCAATTGTTCTGACATACTTTTTCGTTTGGGGTAAATCAGTGCTTGAAAAGCATCTATTCGCAGAACCAGAAGCACCACTCAATCTTTCGCATCAGAATCAATCTCAAGAATATATAAATGCAATTCGTGATTTTTCTACATTGTTGAATAAAGAAGTAGAAAAACAAGCAGGTAACGAAAACTATGTTTTCTCCCCTGTTTCAGTGGCGAATAGTTTCTTTATGCTCTATGAAACATCTAAAGGAGAAATAAAACAGAGAGTTGCAGATTTATTTCATATAGATGATGAAAGTTATAATCATATCAATGAAACCGTCAAGATGATTGAAAATAATCATCAGGATATTGTTGATACAAAAGGGAAAGGACATACAGTGTCGAGTGTGTCTCAAGCAATGATTATTGACGAATCAATTAAAGATCAATTCAGTGATGTTTATAAAGATAATCTATCAAAATATTATTCAGATATATATCACATGGATTTGAATAACAATGATGATGTAAATAATTTACAAAAAGCATATTTTGATAAAAAGACAAACAATTTGTTTTCAGCAGATTATGAAATTGAAAATAAGATTAATAATCCAGGCAATGCGATATTGCTAAGCAATTTCTTTTACAGTGCTGAATGGCTTAACACAAGGTTTTTTGAGGTCTTAAAACCTCTTCCCTTTAATAATTATGATGGCAGCGTTAACAAAAATGTCTGTTACATTCATGGGGAACTACCAAACTTAGCCACTTTAGTGGTGCGCGAAAGCGTTGATTATATGCTTTGCTATATTCCGCTTTTTAATGGTTATCATTTTAACATTCTACTTCCAAAGGAAGGGACTAATTATATCAAAGTTTTTGATGATAATTTTATTAATCTATTAACAAAAGAATGTGAAATTGAATACGAAGCCAATGTTGATTATACGTTGCCCATATTCTCTACAAATAACTTTTATGCATTTGATCAATTAATTGATAATTCAAATGCTAAATATGAAGCGACAAAACAAGACGATGGTATTTGTCCAAGGACCATTAATCATTTTTCTGGAATTGGAATAACAAATGGTGGTATATGTAAAGAAAAAGTTGTAGAGGAAAAACATGAGGATACTTTGTTAGCAAACAATCTACCTTATATTCACTTCAATGTATGTCGTCCTTTCCTTTATTCATTAACTAATCAAGATGGATTACCGTTACTAACTGGACGAGTGTTAAAACTCTAGTTAACTAGTCAACTATTTAATAAACTTTTTGCCTTTATTAATCGCGGTAGCTTCCCACTTGGGTTGGCTATCGTTTTTACTTTCTTCTAATAATTTCTTATCTGATTTAGAAAGCTCATATTTATTAAATAAATCAGGACGATATTCTTTGGTTAATAGTAGAGACTGTTTCTTTCTCCATTTAGCAATGGCTTCATGGTTGCCAGAATAAAGAATATCTGGAACTTTATCCCCGTTATATTCACTTGGTTCAGTATACTGTGGATATTCTAATAAACCATCTTCAAAACTTTCTTCAACGATGCTTTCGGAAGCAATGGAGCCATCTAATAATCTGATGATTGCATCAGAGATAGCCATCGCGCCTATTTCTCCACCAGTTAAGATATAGTCTCCAATTGAGACTAATTCATCAACATATCTATTCACTCTTTCATCAATGCCTTCATAATGACCGCAGATGATAACTAAGTCTTCTTCTTTAGCGAATTCATGTGCTTTTGCTTGATTAAATGTATACCCTCTCGGTGAGAGGAGAATAGTTTTACTACTATCTTTTTTAACATCATTTAAACAGTCGAGGATTGGCTGACATTTCATGATTAAACCAGCCCCTCCCCCGATAGGAGCGGAGTCGACCCGGTGATGTTTATCTAATGTATAATCGCGAATATTGACGATATTAACACTGACTGCTTCTTTCGCGATTGCTCTTTTGATGATGGAATTAGTGAGAAAGCCAGTAAACATCTCTGGGAACAAGGTTAATATAGTAATTCTCATAGCATTCCCTCGATGACATTAATGATGATTATATGGTTAGAAATGTCGACTTTTTTAATAAAAGCACCGACAAAAGGCACTTGAAATATTTTTCCGTTATCTCTTTTTACTCTTAAAGTTATCTGCGCCGGATATTCTTCAACTTTAATAACTTTGCCGAGATTATTATCCTTTTCATCATAAACAAAACAGGATTCTAATTCATAGAAATGATAAGTGTTTTTTGGTAGTTTAGCTTCTTGTTTATTGATGAGAACTTCATATCCTTTTTTTGCTAAAGCTTCTTCTGGTGTAGTGAGTTCATTAAAGGTGACGATATCTAATTCGCCAGAATGACGATACTTATTAACTGTCACTTGGACGATATCTTCCTCTTTTCTTAAAAATAATGTTCTCCCTTTTTTATATCGATCACTAGAAAAATCAGTAGAAGAAAGAACCTTAACGCTTCCGTCAAGGGCAAAGCTTCCAATGATGACTCCAAGTGATAAATATTCCATAAAAAGATTTAGCAAAAAAGAGGATTAATCCTCTTTTCCTTCTTCGTCAAAAGATTCAAATTTGAGATGGATTCTTTTGTTTTCGTTTTTGCCAGCGACAGAGATGACTTCTCTTAATGCATTGGCGACTGTTCCTTTGCGTCCGATTAATCTAGAAGCGTCTTCTTGTTCAGCGACGATTAAGATTAAGACATCTTTAGGACTAGTGCCTTCGGAAACACGAATTAAAATAGATTCAGGGTTAGAAACAATTGGATCGATTAACGAGTGAATGATTGCCTCGTAATCCATCTTTATTTTTCCTCTACTTTTTTAGCGGCTTTTTTAGCTGGTTTTTTATCTTCGACACCAGCGTGTTTGGCATTGAGACCTTTGGCTTTGAAGACGGCTTTCACAGTATCGCTTGGTTGTGCACCTAAGTTTAACCATTTGAGAGCGAGTTCTTCATCGATAGTGGCGTTTTCAACACCATTTTGTGGATCGAAATAACCGATTTGTTCAATGTATCTGCCATCTCTCGCATAGCGGGAATCGGCGGCGACGATACGATAGAATGGATCTTTATGTCTACCAATTCTTGTTAATCTAATTTTGACTGCCATAGTAATATCCTCCTATATAAGGCCTAATTATATTAAATTGATAATATAGATGTGTCAAGTATTTTTACTTTACACCTACGCTTTTTTCTTCTTTCGTGATTCGTTGATTTTCGCCATTTCATCTTTACCGATGACTTTGACATTATTTTGATGCGCCCAATCAACGCAGCCATTGAGGACGAGTTTTAAGAATGGACGTGGAATCTTTACGAGCATTTTCATCGCCTCATCATCGAAAGTAACATCATCGACACCGAGACGGTCTATCGCATATTTGACACTGGAGACGTCGACTTCTCTATCAGGAATGCCTATGGCATCGGGTCTAGTAAAATCCGAACACCAGAAGAATTTAGAATCGCGATATCCCCAGTTAGTTGGTAGTGGGCAGAAGTTCTTTTTATTCGCTCCTTTAATGATGGCATCAAAATAAGGGTCTTTAATTAAAATATGATCGATTTTAAGAATGAAATGCGCGCCGAATTTTGATGTGATACCATTAAAATAATGGTAAGGCGGTTCATATTCCTCTTGCACTTTATCATCTTGAGCGTTGTCTAATTCTTTCCACCAAGAGCATTCAAATACTTGAAGTGCTTCATCGATAATTTTTGGATAATCACCCTGTGGATCTAGTTCTTTAGATTTAGAATCTGAGAGATGAAATTTAAAATCCTTCATCTTTTCTTCAGGGGTATCACCAGGGAATCCGCAGTCGACATGTTGAGCGAAATTCTTTTTGGAATATGGCAAGAAATTGATCGTGCATTTGCCGTGTCTTAATATTCCTTTTGCAGTATTGGATGAATTGCGGCATTCTAAGACCATCGCATAATGTTCTTTGCCAGCGATGTAATAAGGGAAGATGAGAGAGTAAGCTCCAAAACTAGTAATAGTTTTATCTTCATTGAGGGTGCCAATTAATGTTAATGGCATTGGAAAAAAGCTGCTTGCTTGATAAAAGTTATCAACAGCTTTCACTTCTTTAAATTGTTGTTTCATTTTTGATAAGGACCTTTCATAAGTATTTTACTCTTCTTTTTTATAAAAAATCACTATTGATTTGCCTTCTACCTATGGTATTATATTCAAGCACGTTTAATCGTGATACGGGTGCTCCGCTGTCAAAATGAGAATGAACACCAAGAGACAAATATTTGCAAGGAGGCGTTAGTATGAATTTACAATTAGTCGATGAGATTACTAAGAGCCAACTCCGCTCTGACATTCCAGCCTTCTCTTCAGGTGATGAAGTGAAAGTTTCCGTCAGAATTATTGAAGGTAACAAACAAAGAATTCAAAACTTCCAGGGTGTTGTTATCTCTCGTCGCGGTGGTGGTATTTCTGCAACGTTTACTGTTCGTAAGATGTCCAGTGGCATCGGTGTTGAAAGAACTTTCCCAGTTCACTCTCCTTCCATTGCTTCCATCGAAGTGATTAGAAGAGGTAAAGTAAGAAGAAACAAAATTACTTACATTCGTCAACGCAGCGGTAAATCAGCGCGTATTAAAGAAATTCTTAAGTAAGAAGAAAGGGTTGATAAAACCCTTTTTTTATTATTTATATTTAAATATAATTTAGATATGCAAGCTCAAAAGCAGAAATCTATTAAGTTTTTCTTGTGGCCTATGCTCTCTCTTTTATTAGTGGTTGGTATTCTCGCTTTATCGCAAAGCATTTTTAATGCGCATTATTATTACAATTTCTATGTCTCCGGCGAATCGATGAGTCCAACTCTTAATGGAGATTATAGCGATGCGGACTACGGCACATATGACGGCCATGATAGTGCGATTAAGAATGTGAAGAGATTTCAAATTGTGACTACTCACTATCCAAGCGAAAGAAAATTACCTGACCAAGAAAAAACATTGAAAATAAAAAGATTATTGTTTAAACCTGGTGATACTTTTGAAGTTAGCTATGTTAATAAAAACGGTCAATATGTCAATGAGATGCGATTATATAAGAATGCAACGGAATATGATGTTTTATCATTTCCATTTGATACATCGCATATCAAACAGGATCATTCATATCCCAAAACCACATTAGCAAAAGACCAATATTTCGTCGCTGGTGATAACTGGGACAATTCACTAGATAGTTTTGATGCTTCTGTTGGTCCGTTGTTATATAGCGATTTAGTCGGCGTTGTTACTAAAGTCGAAGGGCGATGCAAAGTAGTGGATAAGAACATCACTGATAAACGTCCTTATCAAATAAGAATATTTAATGGAGTGGACTATTGATATGGGGAATAATATTCACTGGTATCCCGGACATATGAAAAAAGCGACCATCAAGATTGAGGAGAGAATCAAATCAGTCGATTTGGTCATCGAACTTTTGGATGCACGCGCGCCTATATCTAGTATTAATAATGATTTTGAAAAGATTATTGGTAATAAGAAAAGGCTATTAGTGTTCACAAAAAGCGACTTAGCAGATAAAGAACAGACTAGTAAATGGCAGGAATATTTCTTAAGCCAAAATAAAGATGTTTTACTTTTAGATATCAGTAGAGATAACGTCAGCAAAATACTAACTGATAAAATCAAAGTGTATGGTAAAGATAAGCACGATAAAGAAATCGCGAAAGGGATGAAACCACAACCCATCAGAGCGATGATTGTTGGCATTCCAAATGTCGGTAAATCAACCCTTATTAATAAGCTATCAAAAAGAAGAGCAGCAGGGGTTGAAAACCGCCCAGGATTTACACGTGGTGAACAGTTCATCAAGGTTAACAATGACTTCTTACTTGTTGACACTCCAGGGATTTTGCCAATGAATTATGAAGATAAGAAAAAAGCTGCAAATCTTGCATTATTGGGTTCAATTCGCGAAGAAATTTTACCAAAATACGATTTGGTGACTTATTTATTAAACAATTTAAAAGCCCATTACCCTAATGGTTTATCATCGCGATTTGGCATTGATAATATTGGTGATATTGAAGAGACGATTAACATGATTGGCTGTAAACGTGGAGCCCTTAAAGCTAAAGGTGAGATCGACATTGAAAAAGTGACGAGTTTAATCCTCAGCGAATTCCGTAATGGTCTCATTGGTAAATTTACTTTAGAGTGGGTTAATAATGCTTGAGTTAGATAACGAATATTATTCCGATGAAGTTAAACTGATTGTCGGTGTTGATGAAGCGGGAAGAGGATGCTTGCTTGGCCCAGTAGTAGCAGGGGCGGTTATTCTTCCACGCGGTTTTTCTCATCCACTTATAAACGACTCAAAAAAGCTAAGCGAAAAACAAAGAGAAGAAGCATATAAAATTATTATTGATAATGCGATTGCTTATGGTATCGGCATGTGCTCACCTCAAGAGATCGATAAGATGAATATTTTAGAAGCCTCGAGAGAAGCGATGATGCGTGCGATTAGAAACATGAATTACGATTTTGATTTAGTGGTTTCTGATGCGATGAAATTGCCGAATACCGGTAAGCCATATATCGATTTAATCAAGGGTGATGCGAAGTGTTCTTGCATTGCGGCAGCGAGCATTTTAGCGAAAGTTACTAGAGACCACATCTGTTATGAATTAGATAAGAAATATCCAGAGTATCAAATCGCTAAACACAAGGGTTATGTGACAGCCCTTCACGTCGAACTTTTAAACAAATTTGGTCCAATCAAAGAAATTTATCGTTTTTCCTATAAACCTGTTAAACATAGTTTAAACGTCCAACAAACATTATTTTAATTATAAAAAAATAAAAAAATTTCCCGAAAATTTTCACTTTTTAGGGTCTTTTATATTAGGAGCACTTTTTTAGGAGGCTTAATATGAATGAAGAATTAATTAAAAAAATGTTGCTAGCTCTCTCCTTGCAAACAGGGGGAAATTATGAGCAAATGTTCCGCTTACTTCAAAGGAAAGAATTCCCGCCGATGGAAGATATCTTGAATGCGGAAAAACACATCAAGAGTCGTTACCTCACTTTCTTTGATAAAGAATATCCAGATAGTCTTAGAGAAAGCGCGAGACCACCTCTCGTGATTTATTACTACGGTGATATTTCTTTATTATATAAGGAAAAAGAAGCGGTCGCGGTCATTGGCTCACGTGAAGCGAGCGAAGAAGGAATCAGTGTTACTGAAGAATTTGTGAGAGAATTAGTCCCTGATTATCTCATCGTTTCGGGTTTAGCAAAAGGAATTGATGCGACTGCTCATCGTGCGGCGTTAGATAATGATGGGAAGACAATCGCGGTTCTCGGTTCTGGGATCGACTACTGTTATCCAAGTGAGAACTATTCTTTATATCGAAAAATAAAAGAAAAAGGATTAGTGATATCTGAATATCCCAATGCGACGGTTCCTGACCAGGACAATTTTCCAATGCGTAACCGTATTATCGCGGGACTTGCAAAAGGAATACTTATCACGGAAGCAAAGAAGAGAAGTGGGACATTGATTACTGTTAACTGGGCACAGATGATATCAAAAGAAGTGATGTGCGTCCCGTACCGCGCTAGAGATAATAGCGGTTGCAATCAACTCATTAAAGACGGCGCTTATCTCGTCGAAGATAGTGAGGATGTGAGACTCGTAATGGACGGGACGAGAAAGCTCAAAAAAACATTAATGCCATATTAAATAAATGATTATTTAAGAAAACATAATATAGAAATTGCATTTGACAAGCGGAGATATAACAACTATATTTTTGCATTGTAGACATATGAAACTAGTTATTGTAGAATCCCCAACAAAATGCCACACAATCCAACGTTACTTAGGCGATGGTTACGTAGTAAAAGCGTCATTAGGTCACATACGTGACCTAGCCACATCTGGCAAAGGTGGGCTTGGCATTGACATCGAAAATGGCTTCGCACCCACGTATAAGATAAATAAGGATAAAATTGGAGTGGTTAATGAATTAAAGGCTCTCTCTAGAAAAGCAGAAGAGGTTATTTTGGCAACTGACCCTGATAGAGAAGGAGAAGCGATCGCCTGGCATCTCGCCTCGGTTTTAGGACTTGATCCAAACAAGAATAAACGTTTGGAATTCCATGAAATCACCCGCGAGTCCATCACGAACGCATTGAACAGTCCACGCACAATCGATTTAAATCTCGTTTCTAGCCAAGAGACAAGACGTATTATCGACCGCATTATCGGCTTTAAACTATCAACCCTATTAAATAGTAAGATTCATTCTAAAAGTGCGGGACGCGTGCAATCTGCGACCTTAAAATTGATTTATGATCATGATAAAGAGATCAAAAGCTTCGTCCCAGAAGAATATTGGGTTTTCTCCGTCCAAGCAAAATATAAAAATGCCGAATTTTCATTGAACTTCAAAGGCGATAAAAAAGGCAAAGTCGAAGTTAATAATAAAGACAAGGCTGATGAAATCATCAATGCTTTGGGTGATTCTTTTAAAGTTATCGAAGTGAAGAAATCATTCAAACACATTGAATCAAAAGAACCATTTACAACTTCAACATTACAACAAGAAGCATTTAATAAACTAAAGTTTAAAACGAAGAAGACACAGTTCCTCGCCCAGACTTTATATGAAGGTGTTTTAATCAACGGAGAACACGTTGGTTTAATCACTTATATCCGTACTGATTCTTCGCGTTTATCCGGACCATACGTCGGACGTGCGAATGCTTATATTGAAGAAACGTACGGCAAAGAATATCTCGGTAGAGTGAGAGGAAATCAACATAACATCTTGTCACAAGATGCTCACGAAGCAATCAGACCGACGAGCAATCACCTCACCCCTGAAAGTGTAAGAAGATATTTAAAACCAGATCAATATAGTTTGTATAAACTCATCTATAATCGTACTTTAGCGTCTTTGATGAAAGCAAAGAAAGTGGAAGTAGAAGAGATTTTATTAGAAAATAATGGATATATATTCTCGTTAGAATTTAGTAAAACTATCTTCCCAGGATTTGAGATCGTTTATAAAGATGAAGATGTCGATTATAAAGGTGCGATTCCAAGTGTGAATGAAGGTGAAGAATTTGTTTTAATCGAAAAGAAAGCCGAACAAAAGTTCACCCAACCACCTGCCGCCTATTCCGAAGCGAGATTAGTTAAGCTGATGGAAGAAGTGGGCATTGGTCGTCCATCAACATATTCCTCCACGATTGAAACGCTTAAGAAAAGAGGATATGTCGATAACGAATCTGGTATCCTCAACATCAACGATCAAGGTATCAAGACAACTGTGGTCTTAAATAAATATTTCCCAGATATCGTTGATGCGAAATACACCGCGCAGATGGAGACTAACCTCGATGATGTGCAAGATGGTTCAGCATCTCGACTTAAGATGCTTACTGATTTCTTCTATCCATTTAATGATGAAGTCGAAAAAGCAAAGAAGTTAATGTACCCAGATGCTGGTCAAGAAACTGGTGAAATGTGCCCAGTATGCGGTTCCCCGCTCGTGCATAAACACGGGAAGAACGGTTCCTTCATCGCTTGCTCTAATTTCCCAAAATGTAAATACGTGAAAAAAGAAAAAGCAGAAGTGGTGCAAGTTGGTAGAAACTGCCCTGAATGTGGCTCTCCACTCGTCATCAGAAAAGATAAAAAAGGCAGAGAATTTGTCGCTTGTTCCTCCTTCCCAAAATGCAGATATATCGAGAAGGAAAAGGTGGAATACACAGAGAGCGATTTTGTAAAAAAATGCCCGAAATGCGATGGATTTTTAGTGAAAAAGCGTGGGAAACGTGGATATTTCCTCGGTTGTAACAATTATCCTAATTGTGATTATATGGAGTCGTATCCACATAAAAGAAGAAACCATCCTGCTTCAAAATAAAGTTAATAATTAATAATCGAGATGAGTAAAACATTTCGATTATTTTTTAAAGAAGAAAAGTAATTTATAATGGAGTGAGAAAAACAGCTTATGAATAAGTATGAAGCAGAATTCTTAAACCATTTGTCATTCGATAGAAACTATTCTCCGATGACTATTGATTCATATCGTCGTGATATCGATAAGTTTTGTGCGTTTCTCTCAAAAGAAGATTGCCTCATCGATGATGTTGATTTAGTGATTATTCGTAACTTTTTGACCGAAGA
Organism: Erysipelotrichaceae bacterium; assembly: GCA_015059105.1. Lineage (GTDB taxonomy): Bacteria > Bacillota_I > Bacilli_A > RFN20 > CAG-826 > SIG220. The sequence continues at coordinate 22,741 of SVBB01000008.1, forward strand.
AATAAGCAGTAATGTCAGTAAACGTAGTTGTATGAGAAGACTATCTTCACTTCGTCAGTTCTATAGCTATTTAGTTAAAGAAAAATATGTGAAGATTAATCCCTTTGCCTTTGTCTCTTCTCCACGAACGGAAAAGAAATTACCTCATGTGATGTATCGAGAAGAAGTGGAAGCATTACTTAAAGCAAACGCGGAAAGAAAAGATGAACTCGCTCTCCGTGACCAAGCGATATTAGAGATACTTTATTACTGTGGGGTTCGCGCTAGTGAACTCATCAACGCGAAGATCAGCGATGTCAATGTGAGGAATAGATCACTTAGGGTTTTTGGCAAAGGAAGAAAAGAAAGAATTGTTCCTTTTACCAGCGAATGTGCGAATACGATTAGCAAATATTTAAAGGAGTCTCGCCCCTTATTAAAACAGAAATATGATGAACATCCAGAATTCGATGAAAAAGGCATAAAGAAAGAATATTACAATTTGATATTAAATAATAACGGTAAGAAACTGACTCTTAGAGGTCTTGAATTTATATTGGACAAAATTGAGGAAAAAACTGGTGAATATGTGAACCTGCATCCCCACCTACTACGTCATAGTTTTGCCACTCAGCTCTTATCAAATGGAGCAGATTTACGCGTCATTCAAGAACTCCTTGGGCATAGTTCAATCAATACCACTCAAATATACACTCACGTCTCAGAAGAAAAAGTTAAACGGGAATATTTATCCGCTCATCCTCGGGCTAAAAAAGACTAAAAATATATGAAAACAATATTTTCCCCTTGTTAATAGTTTTTCTCTTGGGTAGAATATATGACGGCTCTACTAAGTAGGGACTACACACACCGTGAATTCAACCCTTTGTGCAGAACCTGGGTTTTGGCTCTGTGGTCGTTGTCAGAAGCGGTGGAGGTAAAAAACATAAAGGAGGCTCAAAAATGAGCGAAGAAGAAAAGAAAGTAGTTGCAGCGGAAGAAGTCGCTGCCAACCCAATGGATGCTGTTATCCATGATCCAGATGCCCCAATTATTACCATGAAAAAGCTTTTAGAAGCTGGTAGCCATTTCGGACATCAAACAAGAAGATGGAACCCAAAGATGAAGAAATTCATTTATGGTTCTAGAAACAATGTTTACATCATTGATTTAGCCAAGACTGTTGAATGCATCAACGCTGCTTACCTCGCGATGAAACAAATCGTCGCCGATGGTGGTAAAGTCTTATTTGTCGGCACTAAACCACAATGCCGTGAAACTGTGGAAGCTGAAGCTTTCAGAAGTGGTTCATTCTATATGACTAACCGTTGGTTAGGTGGTACCTTAACTAACTTCAAGACTATTCAAGGTCGTATCAGATACTTAAACGAACTCGAAAAGAGAGAAGAAGAAGGCGAACTCGATTTATTACCAAAGACTGAGGCCGCTGGTTTAAGAAAAGAAAAAGAAAAATTAAACAAAAACTTATCCGGTATCAAAGAGATGAGAAAAGTTCCAAACGCTTTATTCATCGTTGATCCAAATATTGAACATAACGCTGTCTTTGAAGCGAAGAAACTCGGTATCCCAGTGTTCGGTATCGTCGATACTAACTCCGATCCAGATTTATTCGACTATCCAATCCCAGCCAATGATGATGCTATTCGTAGCGTGGCCTTAATCTTAGCCGTCATCGCTGATGCTATCGTTGAAGCCAAAGGCGGTTTACCAGTCGTTGCTTATAGCAAAGATGAAGGTGAAGATGTCACTATGAAAGAAGTCATCAAACAAACTGATAAAGAAAATGCTGAGAAATTAGCAAGAATTAGAGCGGAAAGAGCGGCTCGTGCTGCCCAATTCCAAAGAGAACAAGAATTAAGAGCAACTTCTGAAGATAAAGCACAAGCAGTCGCCGAAGAAGAAAAACAATTAAAGAAAGCCCCTGCCAAGAAACCAGCTAAAAAAGAAGAAGCTCCTGTTGAAGAAAAGGCGGAATAATAATCATGGCTGATTCATTAATCGATTTAATCAAAGTATTACGTGACCGCACTGGTGCTGGTCTTATGGACTGCAAAGGTGCCTTACTCGCTAACGATTGCGATTTAGACAAAGCAACTGACTGGTTAAGAGAAAAAGGCTTAGCCAAAGCTGCGAAGAAAGCCGATCGTATCGCTGCCGAAGGTTTAGCCTTAACTATCCCATGTGGATGTGGCAATCGTGTTGTAATCTTAGAAGTTAACTGTGAAACAGACTTCGTCGCCAAAGGCGAACAATTCCATGACTTCGTCGAATCCATCGGTAAAAACCTCTTAGCGAATAACTATGCTAGCTTAGAAGCCGCGAAAGACGGTGTCAAAGATTTAGTTGCTGATGCAACTGTTAAAATGGGCGAAAAATTCGATCTTAGAAGATATCAAATTCTCAAGAAAGAAGATGGCCAAGAATTCGGTACTTACCTCCATATGGGTGGTAAGATTGCTGTCGCTCTCATCTTAGAAAATGGCAGTGCTGAATTAGCCAAAGGCTTAGCGATGCACATCGCTGCTAATAACCCATCTTACTTAACTCTTAACGATGTCCCAGCTGATGTCTTAGCACATGAAAGAGATGTCCAAAGAGAAGCTGCTAAAAACGATCCAAAATTCGCTAGCAAACCAGCGGAATTCCAAGAAAAGATTTTAGATGGCAAACTCAACAAATATTTCTCTGAAATGACATTAGCGTCTCAAACTTATCTCATGGACGACAGCAAGAATGTTAGTCAAGTCCTCAAAGATAATGGTGCGAGCATCAAATGTTTCGTGAGATACCAAGTTGGCGAAGGCATTGAAAAAAGACATGATGATTTCGCTAGCGAAGTTATGAAGGAAATTAACAAATAAAGGAGCACTTTGTGCTTCTTTTTATTACTAATTATGTATAAAAGAATATTATTAAAATTATCAGGCGAAGCTCTCGCTAATGAGCATCAAACAATCGATGCTAGCAAAGTGAAAGAGATCGTTCAAGTCATTAAATCATTAGTGGAACAAGGCACCCAAGTCGGCATCGTTATCGGGGGAGGAAATATCTACCGCGGTAAACTCGCTGGTGAACTCGGTATCGATCAAGTTCCTGCTGATTTCATGGGTATGACAGCAACAACTATCAACTGCATCGCGATGTGCAATGCTTTAATCGCTAACGGCTTAAAGGCGAAAGTTTTTACTGCTCTTCCACCAATTGAAGGTGTTTCCTATTCTTATAATAAAGAAGATGCTAATAAAGCTTTTGATGAAGGAAATGTTTTATTCTTTGCGGGCGGTATTGGCAAACCATTCTTTACCACTGATACAGCAGCATCAACAAGAGCTTTAGAAACTAACTGTGAAGTCATCTTGATGGCAAAAAATGGTGTTGAAGGTATCTATGACAAAGACCCAAGAACTAATCCAGACGCTAAATTCTTTAAAACTATTTCTTATGAAGAAGTGATTGAAAGAAAATTACAAGTCATGGATATATCAGCAGTGGAACTTGTTAAAAACACTGATTTAAAACTAAGAGTGTTTTCCATGCAAAACCTTGATAATATTATTAAAGTAGTGAACGGTGAAGATATCGGTACTACAGTAGGGAGGAATCTATAATGGATGAAATCGCATTAGACGCACAAAATAAGATGAACAAGTCAATTGATGTCTTAGTTCAATCTTTAACAACTTTAAGAACAGGCAGAGCTTCTGCCGCGATGCTTAACGGTATCGATGTTGACTATTATGGTTCTCCAACCCCTCTTAATCAAATCTCTTCGATTACTGTTCCAGAACCAAGACAACTCTTAATCAAGCCATATGACAAAAACGATGTGAAAAGCATCGTTGCAGCGATCAATGCTTCTGATTTAGGCCTTAACCCAATCAACGAAGGTCAACTCGTGAGACTCAATATCCCTGCGATGACTGAAGATAGAAGAAGAGAAGTTTCTAAACAAGCCCATAAATACGGCGAAGAAGCGAAAGTGACCATTAGAAATATCAGACGTGAATATATGGATCTCGTCAAACTCGATGAAGAATTGACGGAAGATTATCAAAAACGCGTGGAAGAAGATATTCAAAAAGTCACCGATGAAGCAGTGAAGAAAATCGATGTTATCATCGCTGAAAAAGAAAAAGAAATCATGTCTATATAATAAAGAGCCAACCAAATGGTTGGTTTTTTAATATAGTGTTTTATTTATTTTCGCGCGTAAGTTATAATAACTTTAATATGGCAAAGAACAACAAATTAACACATGTTGCATTCATTATGGACGGGAATGGTAGATGGGCGAAAGCGCGTGGCCTACCACGTACAGCTGGGCATAAAGCTGGCTGTGACCGCATCATCGACATTTATGAAGAATGCTTAGCGCAGGATATCAAAGTGATGTCCTTATATGCTTTTTCAACTGAAAACTGGAATCGTCCAAAAGCGGAAATCAGTCAACTATTCAAATACTTGGATGCTTTCTTCAAAAAGGAAATCAACCGTTTGATTAAGGATGGATCAAGAGTTATCGTCAGTGGCGATATCTCTCGCTTACCTCCTAAAACCCAAAAAACGATCAATGAAGCAATCGATAGAACTAAAGATTGCCCTAACTTTACTTTTAATATCTGCCTTAACTATGGTGGTAGAGCAGAAATTATTAGAGCTGCGAAATTATTTGCATTAGAAGTTAATAACGGCAAAGATATCGATTCGTTAACTGAAGATAATTTCAATGATTATTTATATACCAAGGGATTGCCGCCTGTTGATTTACTAATTAGAACTAGCGGTGAACAAAGAACGAGCAATTATCTCCCATATCAATTAGTTTATGCGGAAATGCTTTTCCCGAAAACTCCGTGGCCGGATTTCACAAAAGAAGAATTTAGAAAATGTATTGATGAATTTCAAAATAGGGACCGCAGATTTGGAGGAATTAAAGAATGAGCGAAGAAATGCAAAGAAATAGTAGACATACAATTACTATTAATAAAATTAACGAAGAGGCAAAAGTCGCTTTGAAAACACGTGTTATTTCCGCGATTGTTGGTTTAGCAATTATTATTCCAGCGGTCATCTTAGGCGACTGGCTATTTTTAGCAGAAATGATTGCGGTGGTTGGCATTGCTTCATATGAAATCGTCCACTGTGCGAAAAAGAAATATTCCATTTGGTTATACATCTTCTCTTGCTTAGCGATGTTCTCTTTGACCTTCTGGCCAATGTTTAGAAATCTCATCGCTTATGGCGCGATTGGGGATGGACATGCTTATTTCTATTTCGATTCCTTATATATCTCATTCCTCATCTTAGTGTTATCGATGTTTGCTCTTTTCTATATCATCATGTGGGACGAGAATTTCACTGTCCGCGATGCAAGTTTCATCTTAACAACAGGTTTATTATCTGCATTAGGATTCCAATGCTTAGTGTTCATTAGATTTTATCCAGCCTATTTAATGGGGGTGACTGATGGGTATTACAATACGAATAATACATTTACAAGTATGCTACTCATTATCTATTTCTTAATTGCTGTCTTTTCCACTGATATCGGTGCTTATTTCACCGGTATGTTATTCGGTAAAAAGAAGATTAATCCAAGAATTTCTCCTAAAAAGACTTGGGCTGGTTTCTTTGGCGGATTAATCATTTCCACGGTTTTATCAGCGACATTTGGTATCGTTTTGGCGGCTTGTGGCTATCCAATTCTCCCTATTCAAAATGGCATATCAATCTTCGACTTGAATCACTGGTATAATATCGTCATTCTTTCTGCTGTTATTCCTCCATTTGCGACATTAGGCGATTTCGTCTTCTCCGCGATGAAGAGATATTTTGGTATTAAAGACTTTGGCAAAATTATGCCAGGTCATGGTGGAGTGCTTGACCGCACAGATTCCATCATCTTCGCGGCTTTAGTGATGGGTTTATTCATCATCATTGTGGAAGCGGCAACATTTGGAGTTATTAACCCGTTATTATGAGTAAATCAATTGTCCTTCTTGGTGCGAGCGGTTCAATTGGTTATCAAACGTTAGATATAATTAAGAAAAATCCTCAAGATTTTCTTCTCCTTGGTATATCAATTGGACGAAAAACCCGTAAAATCCACGGGATTCTTTCTCTTTTCCCATCTGTTAAAGCCGTTTGTATTCAAGATAAAAACAAAATTAGTTATTATCAAAAACATTATCCAAATGTGAAATTCTTTTATGGAGATGATGGTTTAATCAAACTCATCGATGAATGCAAAGCGGAAATGGTAGTTAATGCTTTGGTGGGATTCGTTGGATTATATCCATCAATATATTCATTAACAAATAATTACAAATTAGCCCTTGCTAATAAAGAGTCATTAGTAGTGGGTGGAGATATCATCAACGACCTACTTAAAAAAGGACATGGCCAACTATTCCCTATCGATAGTGAACATTCCGCATTATGGAAATGTTTAAAAGTGAAAGATGATGATGTTGATAAACTCGTGATTACTGCTTCAGGTGGGGCTTTTAGAAAACTTAATAGAGAGCAATTAGTTGATGTTAAAGCGAGCGACGCTTTAAAACATCCCACATGGAAGATGGGACCAAAAATTACGATCGACTGTGCGAGTATGGTCAACAAATCTTTCGAAGTTATTGAAGCTTATTATTTATTCGGGTATGATTATTCCCACATAGACATTTTGTTACATGATGAATCAATGATTCATTCGTTAGTGAAATATAAAGATGGCACATATCGCGCGGAAGTATCTCACCCCGATATGCGTAACCCTATTCGCTTCGCTTTATATGAAGGCAACATTCCTTTTGATACCGAAGTGGCAGATGATTACCATAAATTTGGTCCATATCATTTCCATGACTTTGATATCAATAGATACCCAGTTGTTAATCACGCGAATACGGTGATGGAAAAAGGTGGGACTTATGGCGCGGTATTTAACGCTTCTAATGAAGTGGCAGTTCACGCGTATTTAAAAGATGAAATCCCCTTCTTGGCGATTGAAAATATCATCGACCGCTGCATGAAGGAGCATAAACGTCAGGATGCAAAAGATTATCAAACATTATATGAGGTTGATCGTTCGACGCGTCGTTACGTTCAAGAATTAATTAAGAAAGGAGAATATTAGTGGCATTTTTATCTGTTTTAGGCTATATCGTCCTATTTATTCTCTGCTTATCAGTGTTAATCGTTGTTCATGAACTTGGACATTTAACGATGGCGAAAGCTTTTAATGTCTACTGTTTAGATTTCTCCATCGGTTTTGGCCCAGCTTTATTCCATAGAAAGAGAAAAAATGGTGAAACATATTTTTCCATTCGTGCTTTCCCTCTTGGTGGATATGTCTCAATGTATGAAGAAGGAGTGGAACTCCCTGATGGAATGGTCGTTCCTCCCGAAAGAAGTTTTGAAGGCATCAAGAAATGGAAAAGAATCATCATTTTGTTTGCAGGTGTGTTTAACAACTGCATTTTAGCTTTAATCATTTTCTTTATTTCTGAAGCGGCTTGTTTACAAAGATCATTTGTTTATTATCAACAAGAAGCGACTTCTCCAACTGTATGTTTCCAAATCGATGCGAAAGCGGATTCTCAAGCGAGCAAAGCTGGCATTACTAGTGGAATGTGGAACAAATATACGCGTATCCATTCAGGCGATAACAATATCTTCTTGGCCTCATCCTATTTATTAGACCACGATGCATTATTAACATATCAAGATGGCACGAGCGAAACAGTCGCGGCAGTGGTGAGCACGGATAAACTCACTTTTACTGATAGAGCGTTTGCAAATAACCTTAGATTCTATTCTTATTCCGATTCAGAAAAGGCCAAGATTACCGATAAGATTGATTTTGATAAAGAAATTGCTGCGTCTAACACCGCAGTTAAAGAAGTTACTTTTAATGCGATGACAGTGACATTATCTAGAGACGAAGCTGGTAATGTTAAAGAAGAGAATTTAACATATCACCAAATCACAGTTGGTAAAAAATTAAATGATGACCAAACTTGGTCTTACGAAGATAGTGGATTATCTTTTTATATTTGGGAAAGATATAACTCTATTGGAGATGCTTTTAAGAACACATTTAGCGACTTTGGTTATTCCGCGGGAGCGATTGTCCGTTCTTTAGGGTCTTTATTCACTTCTGCTGAAAGCTGGAAACAGGTGGGCGGAATTGTTTCAATTGGTGTACAAACTTCAAGTATCCTTGCGGATATGGGTATAGGTAAGTTTTTATATGTATGGGGCTTAATCTCTGTTAACTTAGCGATTATCAATTTACTCCCATTCCCAGGACTTGATGGATGGCAAATCCTCGTCTTGGTGGTGGAGATGGTCGCGCATAAAGAGATTCCTGAAAGAGTCAAAAACATCGTTTCTATTGTCGGGCTTGTGATTTTGATGGCGTTTGCCGCGTTGATACTAATAAAGGATGTAATAGGGTTATTCTAGATGAAAGACAAGATGAAGCGTTTCCTAACGAGCATCGGGATTGAAAATCTCGATGATTTCGATATGGATTTCGATCTTCTTTCTTATGATTTATTTCAACCTAAAAAGCTCAATATGATGGTGGTTAAACAAACCCCATGGACTTATGAATTAATTCGTGAATTACAAGATCATCTCGTCAATATCACTTATCAATATTCCCTCCGTTTTTCTTATATCAATAAACCAGATAGGGAAAACGTTATTTCTTTATTTAAAGACTGGTATCAAACGATTTATCGTTTACCTAGTGAAGTAGAAATACTTTTTGATAATGAAGAAGAAAACGGCTTAATCTTCGTCTTTTCTAACGATGAAGAGCAAGACAAATACAAATACCCATTAAAAGATTTTAAGGATTTTTTATATTTCCTTGGATATGATTTTTTAATTAAAAGTGAAGTGCGTTATATCGAAGAAATTGAAACTCCTAACATCTCCAAAAAAGAGCTTCGCGCGTTAGAAAAAAGCGTTGAAAAAGAAGCGAAAGCCATCATCAAAGATTCCAGTGAAGAAGGAATGGGCGAAGGTGAGAATGAAAAAGGTGACGTCTTAGCGCAAATCGAAGAAGAACACCGCAAGATGAACATCGAAGTTGGTGATGCGATTATGAAGACGATGCTTGAAAATAAAGCAGAGATGGATAGAGAAAGAGAAAGAAACCGCCGCAACAAAAGAGGTGGTTACGTCTTCGTTGAAAAAATCAGCGATATCGTCCCTGAAAAAGGTAATGTCGATTTCTCCGGCTCTATCTTTTTAGTCGAAGAAAAAACTTTTAAAGATAAGACGAGATTAACAATCGGTGTTCATGACGACGCCGGCGGTAATATCAAAGTCAGCATGTATGAAACCGATCAAGTTTCTAAAGAATTTATTGGTGGCTTAAAAGTTAAAAGCAATATCCGTGTAAAAGGATGTGCATATAGAGATGACTATACGAAAGAAAATATGGTTAAAGGCCATTATTTATATATGCTACCTCCTGATGAAATCAAGGCGGATAACGCGGAAAAGAAGAGGGTGGAACTTCACCTACATTCTAATATGTCCACTCAAGATGGCATCACTCAGATGACCGACTATATTAAGTACGCGAAAGCGTTAGGGCATACCGCTTTAGCAGTCACTGATCACGGAGTCGTACAAGCTTTCCCAGACGCGCAGAATGCAGTGATGAAAGATAATGACTTCAAGATGATATATGGCTGTGAATTCTATATGGTTGATGGGATGAAATATGTGTTTAATCCTTGCAAAAAGCCATTAAAAAAAGCAACTTATGTCGTTTTAGACTTAGAAACAACAGGTTTAAGTTGCCGTTATGATCGCATTATTGAATTTGGTGCGGTGAAAGTTGTCGATGGATTAGTCGCTTCTTCAATCGATATTTTAATCAATCCTCAAATCCCTCTTCCAAAAGTCATTACCGAACTTACACATATTACTGATGAAATGCTTGTTGGTAAACCTACAATTAAAGAAGCATTACCACAGATTTTAGCCTATATTGGTGATAGTGTTTTGGTCACGCATAACGCGACTTTCGATTTCTCATTCTTACAAGAAGCGCTTAAGAATAATGGTTTTGAATTATTGGCTAATCCGGTTATCGATACATTAGCTATTTCTAGATATTTATTCCCTGAAAGCAAACGTCATTCATTAGGCGCATTATGTAAGAATATGGATGTTAGATATGATGAAGATGATGCTCACCGTGCGGATTACGATGCGCGTGTATTAAATGATGTGTGGCAACCTATTATTGAAAAACTTGATACTCTAGGTATTACTAACATTGATGATTTAGATAAATTAGAAACTCCAAAAGAAACGCTTAAACATATTCGTCCAACACACTGTATTGCTTTAGTGAAAAACCAAGCTGGTGTCAGAGATTTATATGAATTAGTGTCTTTATCGCATACTGAATATTTTGCGGTTTCTCCAAAAACTCCTAGAAGAGAAATCAATCGCTTAAGAAAGAATTTATTAATCGGTTCAGCATGTTGCAATGGTGAGATATTTGATATTTCACATACTCGTAGTAAAGAAGCTCTTAAACAAGCGATGGAGTTTTATGATTATATCGAAGTCCAACCTCCTGGCAACTACTCTCATTTCACATACCGTAATGGTAGTGGTAGAATGAGCGAAGAAGATATTTTAAGATCGATTAAAGATATCATTGAAGCCGCTGATGAACTTGGTAAACCGGTTGTTGCAACTGGGGACGTTCATTATCTCACTCCAAAAGAAAAGATTTTTAGAGATGTATATATTTCTGCCCCTGCAGTTGGTAAAGGTTTGCACCCACTTTATCCTGGTAAAGGTAGAATGGTGGACTGTCCAAGTCCTGACCAACATTTCCGCACGACAGAAGAAATGCTTGAATGTTTCTCCTTTTTAGGCGAAGAAAAAGCTTATGAAATAGTGGTCACTAATACGAATATGATTGCGGACCAAATCGAAAGAACAATCCCTGCTGCTAACGATGTCCTTCATACCCCAGATATTCCTGGATGTGAAGATAAGTTAAGAGAAATATGTTATAAAACTGCCCATGATACTTTTGGTGAGAATATTCCAGAAGAAGTGAAAGCGAGACTTGAAAGAGAACTCGATGGTATTATTTCTAGTGGATACGCGGTCATTTATTATATTGCCCATATTCTTGTTAAAAGGACCAACGATGCCGGTTATATCGTAGGTTCCCGTGGATCTGTTGGTTCATCTTTCGTTGCCACAATGGCGGGTATTACCGAAGTTAATCCGCTTCCACCTTATTATATATGTCCAAAATGTAAGCATTTCGAATGGGGCAAAGAATCACATCCAGAAATATTAAGTGGATATGATTTACCAGAAAGAGTATGTCCTGAATGTGGACATATGATGAAAAGCGATGGTCAAAACATTCCTTTTGAAACATTCTTAGGATTTAACGCTGATAAAGTTCCTGATATCGACTTGAACTTCCCACGTGATTTCCAAGCAGAGGCTCATAAATTCACTAAAGATATCGTCGGTGAACATAACGTTTATCGTGCTGGTACTATTGAAACTGTTAAAGACAAAACAGCATATGGTTTTGCTCGTGGTTATTACGAAGAACTCGCGATGGGTAGAGTCCTTAAAGATCCAACAAATAAAGGCTTGACGATGAAAGAAGTGGAAGCAAAAGCCAAAGATATCGTCAACAAAGAAGCAACTAATGCGGAATTATCATATATCGCTAGTGGATGTATTGATGTCAAAAGAACAACTGGTCAACACCCAGGCGGTATTGTCGTCCTTCCACAAGGACATGAAATCTATGAATTCACCCCAATTCAATATCCTGCTGATGATTTAACAAATGAGTGGCAGACGACGCATTTTGATTTCTCAAAGATCCACGATACTTTATTAAAACTTGATATGTTAGGTCACTTAGACCCAATGGCGTTAAAAATGATGTGTGACTTAACCGGCATTAAAGTTGAAGATATTCCTCTTAATGATAAGAATGTTTTGTCCTTATTCTCTTCAAACAAAGCTCTTAAGATGGATAGAGACTATTTAGGCAATCGCACTGGTGCGATGGCCCTTCCTGAATTTGGTACTGAAAATACGAGAAGGACATTAGAGACCACTTTGCCAAAAACATTTACTGATTTAGTTGTTATTTCCGGTCTATCACATGGTACTGGTGTGTGGGCTGGTAACGCGGAAGATTTGATTAGAAACGGCACTGCAACACTACAAACTGTCGTCGGATGTCGTGATGATATCATGACTTACTTAATGAGAATGGGCTTACAACCTAGCATTGCTTTCTCCATCATGGAAACAGTTCGTAAGAAAAACAAATTCTTAAATGAAGAACAAATCGCTTTGATGAGAGCTAACGGGGTTCCTGATTGGTATATCGATTCTTGTAATAAGATTGAATACCTCTTCCCAAAAGGACACGCTTGTGCCTACGTTATTATGGCGGTTCGTGTCGCTTATTTTAAACTATATTATCCACTTGAATTCTATGCGACATTCTTCTCTGTGCGTAGTAAACAGTTCGATATTTTCTCGATGGTTAAAGGGGAAGCCGCTATCATCGATACTTTAGATAAGCTTAAATTAAAGAGCAGAACTAAAGGTGAAAAATTATCGACAAAAGAAGAAGAAATATTAAAAACGCTGCAAATCGCTATTGAAATGTGTCAAAGAGGCTATTCTTTTGCTAATATATCTCTCGATAAGAGTGATGGCATCAATTTCATTGTTGATCATGAAAACAAACAACTTATTCCACCATTTATCACTTTAGATGGTATCGGTGAAGCCGCTGCTAACTCCGTTCCAGAAGCACGAAAGAATGGGCCATTCACATCCAAAGAAGATTTGCAGAGAAGAACATTACTAACCCAAACGAACATCAAAGATTTAGAAGAACTTGGTGTTCTAGAAGGAATGAAAGAAGACGAGAGAATTTCTTTATTTGATAATTTCTTTTAATCGAGAAGTAGCGCAGCTTGGTAGCGCGCTTGGTTCGGGACCAAGAGGCCGCGGGTTCGAATCCCGTCTTCTCGACCAGATGTAAATTACAGTATCGATACAAATCGGTACTGTTTTTTGTTATATTGTTCGTGAGGTGATTTTATGTTAGAGAAAGTCAGAAACTATCAATTAAAACATAAGAGTTTAAAACTAATCTCTATTACAACTGAAAATTACTGGGAAATCGGCTGGCTTGAACTTAAAAAAGAGCAAGAAGAATTCGTTGGCGATAATTTTAAATCAATGGCGTATGCTTATGCGACTGTGATGGAAGGGAAATACGCAAAAGCTTTCGGTATCTATGATGGAGACGAATCTGTTGGCTTTTTACTTATTGGACATAATTCATATGACTTCGAGGGATGTCCAGAAACACTTAAGCATAGTTATGATCTATGGAGAATCATGATTGATAAAGATTATCAAAATAAAGGATATGGCAAAGACGCAGTCAAATTAGCGCTTGATTATATCTTAACTTTTCCTGATGGAGAAGAAGGCATCATTACTACTAGCTATGTAGAAGGTAACGAAGTCGCTAAGCATATATATGAATCATTCGGTTTTGAACCAAACGGAGATAATTACGAAGATGAAATTACTTTAGTACTCAAGGTAAAATAAGGGTGTAGCATTTATCTGTTTCTTGTAGCATTTTGCCTTCTGCTGTAGCATACAGGTAGCAAAGCGTAGCAATTGTATTATTTCTATAGTTTATTTCCAGATGTAAACTACAGTTCTGATACATTCAGGACTGTTTTTTTACTTTTCTTTGAATTTGATTTAGTGCAACAACGTGTTGCTTAGCACTCCCTGAAGCAAATGGTATTATTTTAGTGTATTGAGGTAATTGTTTATGGAAACAAAATTAGTGCTACGGGAACTTAGAATTAAAAATGGTTATTCACAAAAGGAATTAGCGGAAAAGGTTTTTGTTACAAGACAAGCAGTGTCACGCTGGGAAGCGGGTGAAACAATGCCAAATACAGAAACTTTAAAACTGCTTTCAAAGCTATATAACGTGTCAATAAACACACTTTTGGGTTCTCCTAATAAACTTATTTGCCAATGCTGCGGGATGCCACTTGAAGATGAAATCATCGGAAGAAATAAAGATGGGTCAATGAATGAAGAGTATTGCAAGTGGTGTTATGCAGATGGAACTTATACATATAACGATATGGATGATTTAATCAATATTTGTATTCCTCATATGGTAAAAGAAGGGTTCAATGAAGAACAAGCACGTACCTATATGAGAAACATGCTTCCAAATCTCAATTATTGGAAAAATCATAAAGAATTAAGCGATCATGGAAAATTCGATGCCTTTAAGAAAGAATTGATCGAAGAAATTAATGATTTAAACATCGAAGGCATGCCTAAATTAGAAAATCTAAGTGCACTTGTTGGAGCATATGTTAATCTCGAATATCACTTACCTTCTGGTATGAAAGCCAAATTTTTAGATGATAATGTGACTTACTTAGGCAATCAACTTGAAGTAGATAATAATAGATGCTTTGGAATAGTGGCAAATGCTGAAATAATATTGATTTGCACATATGGTGTTGAAGGTGCAAATCCAGAATTAGTATTGTTTAAAAGAAGACATTAACTGTGGGTGGCTCACAATTAGACAAAGTGGCCCACATTTTTAGCAAGTGGCCCATTGTATCATTTCAGGCCATTACAACCATACGACAATAATTGAACATCTAAATAAGGTGTTCTTTTTTATAAAAATTATTATAATATTGCTAATGAAACTCTTAGATTTAAAACAGGTCCATAAAGGCAAGTTCTTATCTTATTATGTTGCTTCTTTTTTAAACAAAGACGGAAAAGTCAAAGAATACGAATTTATTTCAAGAGATTCGGCTTTAACAAAAGAAAAATTCGGAAATAATGTTCCTACAGGAGTTGGTCTTGTGGCATTAAATGAAACACGAGATAAGGTCCTTCTTCAAGCTGAATTTAGACTTGCTACTAATCACTTTGTTTTTAACTTTCCTGCCGGTTTGATTGACAAAGGCGAAACGGTGGAAGAGGCCGCCAAAAGAGAGCTTAAAGAAGAGACAGGTTTAGATCTAATTGATATTAAAGATGTTCTGCCTCCTTCATATGCTTCTCAAGGAACAAGTGATGAGCTAATGCAACTCGTAATTTGCACTTGTGAAGGAGAGATAAAAGAATCTTGTTTTGCAGATGAAGAAATCATTGCAAAATGGTATACAAAAGAAGAAGTAAAAACTTTGTTTTTAGAAAAAGCATTTATGTCAGTTAGAACCCAAATGTTTTTATACATGTGGATTAACGAAAAATGAGACTGAAAGTTAACTCAGTAAACTCAATGAATACCCTGAAGGATTAAACAAACAAAAGTTCTTATTATTGAGCTGGCGGAATTGGCCAAACTATTTCAACTTACCTTGTTGAGAATGGTGTAGAAAACCTCACACTTTGTGATTTTGATGTTGCTGAAATTTCCAATCTTAATCGTCAAATTTTGTTAACTGCAAATGTCAAGAAAACCCTGTTATTTATCGTGTTCTTAAGGACACTTGATAAATACACCTTTAGGCGTCCTATTGTGTTATACTTAATTTGTTATGCAAAAGATCATGGAACCAACCTTTGAAATCATCTATCTCCTCGCTGGATTATGTATTTCAATTTATATCCTTGCTAAAAGCAAAAAACGTTTACCATATATCCTCTTTGGAATCATGGGGCTAGTGTTAGTTTTTGGTGATGCATTCCATTTGGTGCCGAGAATAATTAATGCCTTGGAACCTGGAGTCCAGAATATTGATTATTATCTTGGTATCGGGAAATTGATTACTTCCATTACGATGACTGTCTTCTATGTGATTCTGTTTTGGTTTTTTAAACTCAGATACAAAGAGAAAACATCTTTAGCTTTGGATTTTGGTATCTATGTTTTGGCAATAACCCGTATTGCTTTATGCCTATTACCATTCAATGATTGGACTAGTAAAGAGGCTCCATATATGTGGGGGATATATCGTAATATCCCATTTGTAGTTATAGGAATAATTATGGTTGTATTAACATTTATCTGGACACGAGCGAACAAAGATAAACCATTTATGTTTGTACCCCTCGCGATATTTTTGAGCTTTATATTCTATATTATGACCGTAACATTAACAGTAGTGCATACCGCCTTTGGAATGATGATGATTCCGAAAACAGTGTGTTATGTCTGGCTATTAGTGATGGGAGTAGTTGCAATTAGAAAAGATAATAAAAATGGGGAAGAATGAATCTTACCCCATTATTTTTTAAGCCAATTAGTAACGATTAAGCTCCAAATGGATTGTTGATGAATTTTTGAATGATTGTTTCAACACCTGGAACAGTTTTGCTATATCCGCCGACTGTATCAGTGATGCAGATGTAGTTTCTGGATTCTCTAGAGAGCTTTGTAATACGATTTAATAATCTAGCAAGAATATCGTTTGCAGCTTCTTCATCGACGTTTTCACTGATGCCAGCGTTAATAGCACCATCATTTTCATAGGCTCTATAGAAACAAACATTGTTTAAAGCGCCTGTGACTTGGAACTGTGTATCAGCAGCTGGGAGATCGATAGTTGTAGTTTCGCTGATCACTTGATTGCCGAATTTAATACCAAAGTTTTCTGGTTTGTTGGTGAAATTTATATCGATATAGAATTTACCTGGATCGATAGTAGTCATGTAAGTTTTGGCTTGTGAAGATGTAGCTGGTTCAACAGATGATGTAGCTGGTGCTGGAGCAACTGAAGAAGATGCGCCACCGCTAGTGGAACAAGCTGCTAAGAGTAGTAATGATGCACATAATGGTGCTAATGTTTTGAACTTCATTTTTGTTTACCTCCGTTCGTTAAAATAATAAAGATAGTTTTATAAAATAACAAGTTATTTCAGTTATTCCGGTGTAATGTCCATTTTAAAAAAAGACCCGAAGGTCTTATTTATTGAGTTCAGCAACAATCGCTTGTTCGAAGTTGAGTGGCTTGTCTGTTGGGGCAAATCTACCGACGACTTCCCCTTGCTTGTTGATTAAGAATTTTGTGAAATTCCATTTAACATTAACAGGTTTTCCCTTCTCATTTTGAGTGATTAACCAACCGAATAATGGGTCTTTGTTATCGCCTTTGACTTCAATCTTCTTAAAACGTGGGAATTGGGTGTTGTATTTAAGAGAGCAGAATTGATTGATTTCTGCATCGCTTCCTGGTGCTTGGTGGAAGAATTGGTTGCATGGGAAGTCTAGAATGACGAATCCTTGGTCTCTATATTTCTCATATAAAGCTTCCAATGCTTCATATTGTGGAGTAAATCCACAACCAGTGGCAGTATTGACGATTAATAATACTTTACCTTTATATTGCTCAAGAGATACTTCGCTTCCATCTTGAGCTTTTACTTTAAAATCATAAACGTTCATTTTTCTTTCCTCTTTGCCTAGATTATATATAGCAATTTATCATTGACCAAACGATATGAATATTTTTTATAGTTTTTCGTTTATCAAATAAATACATAAATGTATAATGGAAAAGATGAGTGAATTAGTTATCGATAATCAAAACGTCTCGCGTAAAAGAGTTGGAGCTTTTGAAAAAAGAATACACGAGGTTGATTTGCTTCGTGGTTTATTGATTCTTTTGGTTGTTTTTGATCACATCATGAACAATATAATGCTCCATTCCATCTCCTGGGCAGAATGGGTGCCATCTAATCCCGCTTTTGAAAACCTTATGAATGGGATGATTTGGTATTGGAACGGCGAGCCACGTGCGGTTATTCGTTACGTCGCTTTATTCTTATTCTGTTTTGTGAGTGGCGTATCTTCGCAGTTCTCTCGTAATAACTGGAAAAGAGCAGGGGAGCTACTCATCGTTTGGGGTATTCTTCTCGTTGGAGGTCGACTACTTGAAGCATATCAGTGGTTACCAAATACGAATACTCGTATCGATTTCAACATCATCGGCGTGCTTGCCTTTTCAACTTTGTTCTACTGTTTTATTCAAAACCAATCTTGGAAAGGGATGCTTGCGAGTTGCTTGATATGGTTTTTAGTGTCCTGTTATCTCGTACCGTTTTTAGGGGCGATTAATGACGTAGCGAATAATCCTGATGTTTATATTCCTGTTCTTTGGAACGGAAAACGTTATTTTACTGGTGACTGGATGCCGTTATTCCCATATATCACATTCTTCTTTATGGGAGCGGTTTTCTCATATTTCTTCTATCGTGCGAAGAAGAGCTATTTTACTAGACATGAATGGGAAAGACCTTTTTGCTTTGTTGGCAGAAATACGATTTGGATCTATTTAGGCCATCAAGTTATCTTCATTCCTATTTTTATGTTAATCGATGTAATTATAAGGGCAAGTTATGGAATCAATTAATGACAAAACGATGTATCAGGCTTTAAAAGAAGCCGCGCTTGACTTTCCATTTGGAACAGCGATTTATTATCAAGGAAAAAAGATTTCCTATCGTTCTTTTATCAAGAAAATCGATAAAATGGCCGCAATTCTCCAATATAATCTTGGGGTTAAAGCAGGGGACGTCATCCTTCTTGCGCAGCCAAATATTCCTGATGTCTTAATCCTTTTCTATGCGATTAATAAGATTGGGGCTATTGCTAATATGGTTCATCCATTTACCCCATATAACCAAATCGCTGCGATATATAAGAAGACGAAATCTAAATATGCTTTCCTATTTGAACAAAGAGTGGCCAAAGAAGTGGAAGCATATCGTGAATCCGCGGTTCACTGTTACGTTACAAGAGTAGAAAATTATCTTCCTTTCTTTAAGAAGATTGTCTACCACTTCATGAACCGCAAAATAAGAAAGAAACTTGGTAGCTATATCAAATTCAAAGGATTCAAATATGTTCATAAACTAAAATGCGTCAACAAAAAGAGCGTTGAAGCACCTAACCTCACTAAACAAACGGCAGTTTTGCTCCACTCTGGATCAACCACTGGGGCACCGAAAACCATCTGTGTTTCCAATGATGCTTTTAACTTCACTAGCTATAAAGCCTGTGAATTTGTCGACTGCAAACCAGAAGATATTAGAGGGACGATGATGCTCACTGTTTTACCTAGCTTCCATGGCTTTGGTTTATGTATGGCAATGCACGCGCCTTTAATCAATAGATTCGGTTGCGGTTTAGTGCCAAAATTCTCTACTAAAGATGTCGTCAATATTATGAACCATAATAAGATGTCAGTTATCATCGGCATTCCAAAGATTTACGAAGCATTATTGAACGATCCAAAATTTGTTAATAATAAGAGACTCAAACATTTGAAAGTCTGTTTCTGTGGTGGCGATTCTATGAATGTTTCTCTTAAAGAGAGATGGGATAAGACTATTAAAGCTGATAACCATCACCGTCAAGTCTTTGAAGGATATGGTTTAACGGAAGCGATTTCTGTTAACTGTGTTAATACATATGCGCATAACAAAAAGGGTTCTATTGGTTATCCAGCAAGCGAAGTTAAATTCAAGATTATCGATGAAAATGAAAACGCTTTAAAACCTGGTGAACTCGGTGAGATATGCATTCTTTCTGGTTCAGTAATGGTGCATTATTATGAAGATGCGAAAGCCACAAAAGCAACATTTACTAAAGACGGTTATTTAAAGACTGGTGATATCGGATATATTGACTCTGATGGATTTATCTTCTTTAAACAAAGAAAGAAGAGAGTTATTAAAGTATCAGGAGTGGGTGTTTTCCCAAGTGAAGTTGAACAGCTTGTAGAATCCGTTCCAGGAGTAGAAGCTTGCTGCGCGATTAGAATCCCAGATGAGAAACTTGTAAACGCGATTAAAATTTATGTTGTCGCGAAGTTTTATGATGAGCAAGGTATGAGAAGAGCGATTATGGCTAAATGTCAACAGTACCTCATCCGTTGGTCAGTGCCTAAAGAAATTGAATTTGTCGACGAACTGCCTTACACTATGCTAGGGAAAGTCGATTTCGTGAAGATTCAAAAAGAAGAAGACGCGAAAAGAGGGCTTTAATCCTTCCGCGGCCATGGCGGAATGGTAGACGCGCTAGTTTCAGACGCTAGTGGGGGAACCCGTGGAAGTTCAAGTCTTCTTGGCCGCACCACATCTGTAGAATTGGTTCGATACAAAGTGTTGAACCTTTTTATATATTTAATTGTTGTAATATGTTAGATTAAAGCCATGAAAGATAAAATTGTAAAAGTGCTAAAAGTCATCGGAATAGTGGTGTTCTTTCCATTATTGCTTTTGTTTTGGTTAATTTGTGTAGCGATTAATGCAGTTCTTACTGCTATAAATAAGGAAAGAGTCAATACTCCTCTTGGCCAATATGTGGAAATTAATGGTCATAGAATGAGTGTTTTAATAAAAGGAAAAGGGAAACATACACTAGTGTTCCTTCCTGGACTTGGGAGCGATTCTCCAATTCTAGAATTTAAACCTCTATATTCTAAATTTGAAAATGAGTACCGCATTATTGTGCCTGAAAAGTTTGGTTATGGACAAAGCGATATTGTGGAATATAAGCGTGGCATTAAAGTAGCGGTTGATGAATGTCGTGAAGCATTATCTAAATTAGGTATCAAAGGACCGTTTATTTTATGCGGCCATTCAAATGCAGGAAATGAAATTGAGTATTGGGAACAAAACTATCCTGATGAAGTCGAAGCATTTATTGGTTTTGACACAAACCTTGCTGCCTTTAAGGATGACTGGGATTTTAAAATATCATTTTTGGATAAGCTTGAAATTTGGCTATTTAGAACGGCTGGATGGAATAGAAGAATAAATAAACCAGGTCTTAAGAAGCTTTTAAATAAAGAAGATAAGAAACTGATGAGATACCTCTCAAATAGAAATAGCGATAATTATGATGTTTTGAGTGAAGTCTTTAATTTCAATAACGTTGCTTCTAAGTCCGTTATTAATGAAAAACCTCTTCCTTCTCAGCCAACTCTTCAGTTTGTTGCTGCGCCAGAATGGTATGTAAAAGGGGAGGAGGGCCACGAATTAGATGATGAAGATAAGCTATGGTTTAAGGCACATGAAGATCTAGTTAACGCCTCTACTAATGGTAAGATTATATTTTTATCTACTGGGCACTGCCTCCATATTCTTGATTATGAAAAAGTATATGAGGAAATGGATAAATACATTAAGGAGAGCCTTGAGAAATAATCGGTCAGAATTATAATATCGGTCGGTATCAAAATTGGCTAACAATTCCAAAAATAACAAAAAAACACACGAATTGCCGTGTGTTTTATTATAAATGCTTAATTATTGAACTAATTCATCGATATGATTTCTGATTGAATCAGGGTATGATTCACATATTTTGATAAAAGCATCAACCATACGTGGATCTAGTTGGCTTCCTTTAACGCGTTCGAGTTCGGCAAGGGCTGCTTTATCGCTTAGTGCTTTGCGGTAGCTTCTATCGCTAGTCATTGCGTCATAGACATCACAGACGGCGACAATGCGTGCTTCAAGAGGAATTTGTTCCCCTTTGAGTTTATCTGGATAACCATTACCATCCCATCTTTCATGATGGCTTCTTGCGACTTCTTTAAAAATTCTAAATTGATGTAAGCCTCTTAAGATATTGCCACCTAGTGGAGCGTGAGATTGAATGGTGTGGTATTCATCTTCGGTGAGTTTACCTGGTTTAGTGAGGATCGCTTCACTGATACCAATTTTACCGACATCATGAATGAGGCCTGCTAAATAAATCTTTTCTGCTTCATCTTTGTATCCTAAAGCAATCGCTAGGGCTTTTGCATAGGCTGCCACTCTAAAGGAATGACCATTCGTGTAGTGGTCCTTCGCATCGATGAGTTCCGCTAAAGAAGAAAGCGTTTCTAAAGTTAACATCTTATAGGATTGTTTTTCTTTATCTAATTCTTTTGTACGATCATTGACTTGGATTTCTAGAGAGGCTTTAAGTTCATTGAGTTCATATAAAGTGGACATCAATTTGACATAATCAGGCGTTTCAATTGAAAAGAAGATGATGAGAGTGCCAATCGCCGCTCCAAAGTCTGAGAGAAGAATGTCTTGGAAAGCGAATAGTTGTAGACCAAAGGAAGCGAAGAACACCGCATAGAAGAGAATTGTAGAAATGATTTGTTTGTGATTAAAATTCTTTCTTTTAAGAATGAAAATAACAATCGCTTCTATTAGAAAGATAACTGCACATAAATTAACTAATAAATAAACTGGCCCGTGATTATATGTTCCATTATCGAAATTGAAATAAAAGCCAGTAAAATTATTAATTAATAAAGATATGAGATAAATGCCAAGGACAGAGGTATTAGCGATGTAATGTATTTTAACGTGCTTTCTATTAACACCTTTAAATGCGACGGATATCGAATAATACAAGAATAATAAAGCGACTATAGCGCCAGATAAGAAATAAAGTGAATTGAGGAAATAGTTTAAAGCGACATTGATAGTGCTTGCGTGGTCGTTAGTATAGACCGTAACGATATCAAGCGCATACATCGCAATCGTTGCAAACAAAAAGTATTTGAATCTTTTATTCACCAAGTTGGTGGTGGAATAATTCAATGAAACGATCAATATCAAAATGATTCCAATGATAATTGCCGCGATTGAAAATGAGATGTTATAACTCATGGAATAATATTATCATAAATTTGTAACAAGAAAATAATATTTATTTTGTTGTTAACTTACTTGGCAGTTGAACAACAGAGGATTCACATTTGGTGTCCTAAAGATGCTAATATGTCGAGAATTGCTGAAATAAAGGTAACCACCGATGATGCCTAAATATATCTTGTTGCTTGAACCAATTATCTGCTTCTTTAAAATAATTGAGAATATAAGAAAAGACAGAATAGTTAAAGCAGCGATATCAAGGAATAAATTGAAGCCCATCTGTGTTATTTGGTACATTCTTTTACAAGGTAGAAAATAAAAGTAAACATATATTAATTTAAGATAATAAATATGTATTGTACAATTATAAAAGAAAGAAAACATAGGTGATTAAAATGGCTAGATTAAGAAGATATGGTGGAATGTACATTTTAGAAATCGTTGACGGTAAGCTCAGAGATTATGGAGGCGGTATTTATAAATACGAGATCGTCGGAGATAAACTTAGAAGATATGGCGGACAATTTCTATACCAATTTGATGGCGATAAAATCAGGGAATATGGCGGACTATATATCTTGGAATTAGTGGGCAATAAGCTTCGAAGATATGGTGGCTTATTTATCGCTGAAGTAGTCGATAATAAAATCAGACCTTATGGTGGACCTTATGAATATGAAATCGATGGATTTATCACCCATCGTGAACTATTAGCCTTGCTCACATTGCTCTATGCTTAAATAGAAAAACCATGCATTTGCATGGATTTTTTAAATAATCTATAGCTTTACCAACGATTTTTCACTTTTTCAGCAAAACCGAGAAGATTATCTAAACGATATATTTTACTGTTGATTGTAATTGTTCCAGAGAAATAGCCGAATACTTGATGTTGCTTACTTTGGATGATTAACGCATTTGTATTTGCGTAGCGGTCGATAACAGGTTTGAAGATTAAACTTATATCACCGGATTTACTAACTAATTTCCATTCACCTTTGTAGTTTTCTTTTCCGTGCTCATCTTTTGGAATGATGAATTCGACATGATCGAGTTTATAAGCTTCTTTGTCATAGAAGAACATGTTTTCACTAGAAGCAGAAGTATCACCGAATCCGTATCCTAAATTGAAGCCTAATTTATGCCCATCATTTGTGTATGCATTTAAGGAAGACCAGTACCACGTATTAGAATAAGTCCATACTCCTCTACCCCAATCTAAAACTCCTAATGTTTCTTCTTTTATAAATTGGTATTCTAATTCTCCATATGTGAAGAATCCTTTCGCACATAAGAGATTAATCTTTTGGTTGTAATAGAAATGTTTCTTCTTTTTAAATGGAGTAGCGATGACCATTGATTTATCAGTGGTACTTTCTAAGAAGATATCGCAGACAAAATCTTTGCCTTTATTAACATTTTTCATCATGCAGATGAGATGTCTTTTCCCATTTTCATTGAGGAATTTCATGTCGAAATTCTTGCTTTTAACACATAAATTGCCGTTAGAGGAAGTTGAAGGTAAGTTGGTTTTACCAAAAGTTAACCAGGACATATATGATTTAGTGACGTCTTTGTTGTTAACAAAATCGAGAACGGAAACGGAAACTAGGCCCATATAGGAATTATCATCAATGGTTAAAGCGATACCGTAGTTCTTATCTCCGATATAGTAATAATCCCATTCTTTAATGCGTGACTTTAATCCTTTGATCTGCTTACGGTTATATTCTTTAACAAGAGAAAAAGCATATCCCGCTTCGTTTAAATTACCTTGTTCGTCTAATAAAAGACCATTTTCAAGTTGGTGTTCCATATTTTGTCCTCTATATATTCATTATAATTTATTTTCTTTTGTTTGTTATATACAATACATACTATAAAAATAGGAGAACAACATTATGCATCATCAATTTCGTAGTGATTATATCGAACTTGCCGATAAAAGAATATTAGATGCTTTAAGTAAATATTCATTGGAACAAAATATTCCTTATGGTTTTGATTATCATAGTGAGAATGCTTCTAAATACATATTGAATACATTTGGCTCCGCGGAAGGAAGAGTTTATTTCTTAGAAGGTGGGACTCAAACAAATTTATTATTCATCTCATATTGTTTAAAACATTATGAAGGAGTGATAGCAGCAGATACTGGTCATATCAACGTCCATGAATCTGCGGCAGTGGAAGGTAGTGGTTATAAGATTTTAACTGTCCCAAATAGAAACGGCAAAATCTATCCTGAACAAATCAAAGAATTATTAGAAAAGAATAATGATGTTCACACTGTTAAGCCAAGAATGATCTATATATCTAACTCCACTGAAACAGGAACGATATATAGTAAAAAAGAAATTATAGATTTACATGAATTTGCAAAAGCTAATAAATTATATCTCTTCATCGATGGGGCGAGACTTGGTAGTGCTCTTACAAGCAAAGAGAATGATTTAGAAAAAACTGATCTCGGAAAATATTGTGATGCTTTCTATGTTGGGGGGACGAAAAACGGTTTACTCTTTGGTGAAGCGTTGGTAGTTAATAACCAAGACTTACAAATCGATTTTTATAACCATATCAAAAATAAAGGAGCGATGCTTGCTAAAGGCTATGCATTAGGCATTCAATTTGAAGAAGCATTTAAAGATAATTTATATTTTGAGCTCGCTGCTCATGCGAATGAAATGGCTTCTTTAGTGAAAGCTGGACTAACAAAAATAGGAGTAGAAATTTATCCTTCTCCAACTAATCAATTATTCATTAACTTACCAAGAGATATCGCCTTAAAACTCATCGAAGTATTCGGCTTAGAAAAATGGATTGATAATGGAAATATGATGGTTGTTAGAATCGTGACTTCCTTCTCCACCACAAAAGAAGATGTCGATGATTTGATCAATTATATTAAAGAATTGTTATAAAAAAATGACGGAATTGCCGTCATTTTCTTTAAATGTTGTTAATTATTAACCATTAAATGATGATTTTAATGGGCATGTTCTATTGAAGATAAGTTCGCCTTCTTTAGATAATTTATCTGTGCAGTAGAAACCGTTACGGATGAATTGATAGCGATCTAATGGTTTAGTGTCTTTTAATGATTCTTCAACATAACCGTTAACCTTCAACCAAGAATTTGGATTTAGTCTCTCAATGAAGGATTGACCTTTAGTTTCTTCAGTTTCATCAAAGACTAATGGTTCATATAAATTGAACTGTGCTTTTAAAGCAGTGGTCGCTTCAACATAATGAATTGTACCGTTAGGTTTTCTACCTTCAAAGCCACTTCCAGATTTAGTTTCTGGATCGTATGTGCAGTGGACTTCAATGATGTTTCCGTTATCGTCTTTTACCACGGAATTAGCTTTCACAAAGTAAGCATGCATAAGTCTTACTTCATCGCCTAATGATAATCTCTTCCATTTACGGTTTGGTTTTTCTTCGACGAAATCTTCTTGCTCGATATATAAATATTTACCAAATGCCATTTTACGTTCGCCAAGTTCAGGGTTTTCCATATTGTTTGGCGCGTCGACATATTCGATTTGTCCTTCAGGATAATTGTCGATGACGAGCTTTAATGGATTTAAAACTGCCATAACGCGTTTGGCTTTCATCTTTTGTTCTTCTCTTAAGAAATAATCTAAGTTATCCGCGGAAGTCGTGGAGTTGATTCTTGATAAACCAGTGTACACGATGAAGTTTTTAATCGCCTCTGCAGTGAAACCTTTTCTTTTTAAACCGACTAATGTTGGCATTCTTGGATCATCATATCCCGTGACATGGCCTTCTTCTACCAACTGACGGAGATATCTTTTGCTCATCACTGTATTAGTGATATTGAGTCTACCGAATTCATATTGATGTGGAATATGTTCCATTTCACACTTTTCAACAAACCAATCGTATAAAATTCTATGGTTATCATATTCTAATGAGCACATTGAATGAGTGATACCTTCAATCGCATCTTGAAGTGGGTGAGCAAAATCATACATTGGATAAATGCACCATTTGTTACCTTGTCTATGATGTGGGACATGTAAAATACGATAGATAACAGGGTCTCTCATATTGATGTTTGGATGCGCCATATCAATCTTTGCTCTTAAAGTTTTTTCACCGTTACCATATTTGCCTTCTTTCATCTCTTCAAAGAGTTTGAGGTTTTCTTCAATGGAACGATCTCTATAAGGAGAATTCTTACCTGGTTCAGTTAGTGTTCCACGATAAGCAGTGGTTTCTTCTGGAGAAAGATCGTCGACATACGCTAATCCTTTTTTAATTAAAAGAATTGCTCTTTTATATTGTTCGTCGAAATAATCGCTACCGAAATAGATGTTTTTTGGTTCATAACCAAGCCATTTTAAATCTTCGATAATGGCATCGACATATTCGGCACCTTCGTTGACAGGGTTAGTGTCATCGAATCTGAGGTTTGTATAACCACCGAATTCTTTTGCGAGTTCAAAGTCGGTGACAATTGCTCTTGCGTGTCCGATGTGTAGATAAGCGTTTGGCTCTGGTGGAAAACGGGTCACAATTTGACTGACTCTACCTTCTTCGAGGTCTTTTTCCATGATTGTTTTAATAAAGTTATTGATCTCTTCCATGCTAAGTCTCCTTAGGTTGACTAAATAATTCTAAACTTTTATTCATAATTTGTGTATATAATTTATATAATTATTTTTGTTAACTCGAGGAAAAGACAATGGAAGAAGAAATACAGATGAGTAAAGGGCAAGCAGTTAAAGATTTTTTTATTAAAACGCTTAACGGCATGGCCTATGGTTTATTCGCGACTTTAATTATTGGTACCATCTTTGGAACAATAGGTGCGTTATTTAACTACGGAGCAGGCAACGGCTTCTGCGATTTTATGGCGAATACGTTCTTCGGTAACAATGGTAAAAGCGGCATTTCTTATGTCCTTCAAGTATTAACTGGCGCGGGTATCGGCGTTGGTATTGCTTTAGCCCTTAAAATGGACCCACTTAAAACGGTGGTGCTTGCTGGCGTGGGTGAACTTACTGCCTTCTTATCTTTAACTACTAAGTTTGTGACAGATGGAACTTACGCAGATGTAATCAAAATCGGTGATCCATTAACTATATATCTCGTCTGTATTGGTGTTGCTCTAGCAATGAAATATGTTTTAAGAAAGAAAACACCTGTTGATATTATCTTAGTTCCATTATTTGGAGTATTAGTGGGTGGCTTATTAGCATTAGGTATTAGATATCCCGCTATATATGTGACATATGCGATTCAGTGGCTAGTTAACGCAGGGACGACAGCTGTTCCGTTTGTGATGGGAATCGTGGTTGCTGTTCTTATGGGTATGGCTCTTACTGCCCCAATTAGCAGTGCGGCAATTGCGGCGATGATATTCATTATCCCAGCTGGTGCGACAGGTGATTATACAGGTTTAATCATCGCTTCTGGTGCAGCAGTTGTAGGTTGTTCAACTCAGATGGTTGGATTCGCTGTGCAATCCCGTAAAGATAACAACATTGGTACGGTCATATCAGTGGGTATTGGAACATCGATGTTACAGTTTAAAAACATCATAAAGAAACCAGTTATTTGGTTACCAACAATCATTGCTTCTGCGATTTTAGGACCAGTTTCTACTTGCTGGCTCAAACTTGCTTGTATGGGTAGTGCTGCTGGTATGGGAACTGCAGGACTTGTAGGACAAATTGGTACGATATCTTCTATGCCGATTGATTCCTGGCAGTTATGGGTTGGTTTATTTGTTTTAGAAATCATTGCTCCGGCCTTGCTTGTATTTGGCATTGATTTATTATTTAGAAAATTCGGTTGGATTAAAGAAGGAGATTTAAAAATCTAATGGACCAATTCATCCGCAGCAAAGCAATATTAGGTACCTCTGCTATAGAAAAACTACAGTGTAAACATGTGGCAGTTTTCGGTTTAGGTGGTGTCGGTGGACATGCCGCTGAGGCTCTTGTTCGCGCGGGTATCGGAGAAATAACTATTATCGATAACGATGATGTGGATATTTCTAATCTCAATAGACAGTTAATCGCCCTTCATTCTACTTTAGGCAAAGATAAGGTAGATGTGATGGAAGATAGATTATTAGATATTAACCCTTCTCTCATCGTTCATAAAATGAAGACATTCTATTTGCCAGATAATAATGATATCGATTTCTCTTCATTTGATTATGTTATCGACGCGATTGATACGGTGAGCGGGAAAGTTGGTATTATTGAAAATTGTTCTAAAAACAATATTCCAGTTATCTCTGCTTTAGGATGCGGGAATAAGATAGATCCTACTAAGTTAGAAGTTACTGATATTTATAAGACTAGCTATGACCCACTTGCGAAAACGTTGAGAAAATTATTAAAAGAAAAAGGCATTAAGCATCTTAAAGTTGTTTATTCAAAAGAAGAACCTTTAGAAATCATTGAGCCATTTGATTCTAATAATAATGGAAGACATTCTCCTGGTAGTTCTCCCTTTGTTCCTTCCGTAGCGGGTATTATTCTCGCCAGTGAAGTAGTAAAAGATTTACTAAGTGAATAATTGAAAGTAACAAATAGTTTGTTATAATAATCTCACTGCCCGAGTGGTGAAATTGGTAGACGCACTGGACTCAAAATCCAGCGGTAGTGATACCGTGCCGGTTCGATTCCGGCCTCGGGCACCATCTAAATACTTAATTCTCGATACAATTCGTATTGAGGATTTTTTTACACTAAGCTTGGTGGACCGGAACAACTATAAATAAGGTGTTCAAAAATTAAAGTTCAGCAAGAGGCGGTCTCGTTTTCTTTATAAAGAAATAGGATGGTTTTTCTTGACAGAAAGGTTTCCATAAATGATAATAAGGGTGTCAAGAGGGATGGGAGACGTTAAAAGACCACCCTATACATCGGGTCAGCGATCTAAAATACTGACATAGACGTGGTGGCGCACCTTAAAACGCTTTTTTTCGTAATATGGCAATTAATCAAGAACAATTTAACATCAAGCAAGCACTAATTGATTCCGCTCAATCTTATTTTAAATTGCTTAATTGCGACATTATCATCAAATCAACCAATTTTGTTCAGTCAGATAGTTATATTCTTAAATTCTTTAAAACAAATTTTCTTCATTTGACCGGGTTAAAAACAAGTTTGTCTACTGAAGATTTTTTCCTAAAGTGTTATGCAGGAACAATTATTGAATCAGATTATTCGCTTGGACCTAATAATGATAGGAAAACAGTTAAAAGAAAACTTAAGAATTTGATAAGTATTGGAGATTTCTTCAAAAATGAAATAATGGTGCAAGAATCTTTTATAAAAAATCAAATTGTTTGCAAAATTGCAACAAGTGATGGCAAATGCACTTTAGGATTTGTGGATGCTAAATACTATTTAAGACCAAAAACAATCTTGGCCAACAATCACCTAGATGAGAGTAAACCAATTTATCGAGTAACTCCAATTATCAAAAAGCGTTAATAAAAATTATAGTTAAAAGGGAGCGGTTCCGACTTCAAAAATCGGTTTCACTTAAGGAAAATCGGTTCCTTGTATTAAAATAGGTATATAAAGACATCTAAGTACTTAGTCCTTGATACATTCGTATTGATGTTTTTTCTTTGATTACACCGAACTATTTTGAATCATTGTGACTGTATCAGAACCTGGAACCCTATCATTCTAAGATAAAAATAGCGGTGAATCTGATAAAGAGTTATCGTATCTACACGTTATTCATCATATCTACACAATATTCATCGTGCCTACTTCTTTAAATATATTTCATCACATATATGTATGTATAAGTATGTTGGACACGATATAATAATCTCATCTGTATGAAAAAGCAAATATTGTTACTTAGTTTACTATTACCTTTTTTAGCAATTTCTTGTTCAACTCCTAGCGAGAGTTCTTCGTTTAGCTCTTCTAGTAGTTCCTCATCTATTCCTTCTAGTAGTACTTCATCTTCTAGCGCGAGTGAAACAAGCAGCGGAGAATCTAGCAGTAGTTCCTCTACTAGCGAAGGACCTGTTCATGTTACTTCTGTCAGTTTAAATAAATCTAGTGTCGTGTTTTATCAAGATGATCCCGCACTTACTTTAACGGCGACAGTTTTACCAGCGAATGCAGAAAATAAGAATGTCATTTGGTCTAGTAACAACACAAGTGTTGCCACTATTAGTGATGGTGTAGTCACTCCGGTTAGTCCAGGAGATGCAACTATTACTGCTAAGTCTGTGGATGGGAATAAAACGGCGACTTGCAAAGTATCTGTCAGTTTTCCTAATTATGTCATACACGGTAAATTCAAAAATGAATCTGACTGGACAGATAAACCGATGATCAATAACGATAAATCAACCGCAGAATATATGCTTTTAGATGTTCAACTCTATGAAGGTGATGTCTTTAGTATTCATATGTATGGCAGTACTTGGTATGGTTATTCTGATTTAAAAACTTCTGTTGCTTCAGGATTAGTTACTAAAGCTTCCACTAATAACGATATTAAAGTCCTAGCAACTGGTGTTTATGACATTTATTCTAGTTACAATGAATCAGATGGTGGACATATTTATTTAGCGAATACTGGTTATACACCTTCTCCAGGTACTGTTCATGTCACTGATATTCAATTAAATCGTTCAGGAAAATATTTACAGTATCGCTATGAATATCAACTCACTGCGAATATTTATCCAAGCACAGCTTCTGAAAAAAAAGTTGTTTGGACTTCAAGCGATGAAAGCGTTGCGACAGTTACTTCTTCAGGTAGAGTTATCGCTAAAGAAAAGACCGGAAGTACTATTATTACCGCGACAACATATGACCAACATAAAGTTGATACATGCCTTATTTATGTGAGTGCTTCTGCAATTCCTGAATATTATCTTATTGGCACAATTGGTGGACGTTCTTATTCAGCTGGTACTTATACATACGCTGCTCTTCCATTAGGTTCAGGACAATTCTTTATCCCTAATGTTGATTTTGTTAAGGGCGATAAAGTCAAAATAATAAATAAATATGGAGCATATTTACATAGCACAAGCGAAATAGGTAATCCGATATACGAATATTCGGTGAGTGAAAATAAATCAGTAAACCTCTATTTAGACACTTATAAAACTAAAGATTATTTATCAGTGGTTAATAGAGCGTCTCGTGATATTTATGTTAAATACGATTCTGACACCAATGATGATAACAAGTGTGGTTGGATTTATGTGCAGGGACCTGATATCACACCACAGTGGATGAAGTCTAGTTCTACGATGTCAGGTTCAACTGGTTGTCGTTTCAATATACCTAAACATGCCACTGAATTTACTTTTGTTCGCGCTCCTAGAGATCAAGAACCGGATTCTAATTATATGTCTCTTGATTTAAAGACTAGGGTTAAGAGTTTTGATGTTACGGATGACGTCTATGAATACGACGCTACCGTAGATTCTAAATAGTTTTAAAATATGGCGAGCTCAATTGATTATCTTGAATACGTTCTTGAACTTCTTAGTTTACGATAATTTAGAATAATATTATTTATATAGGAAAAAGAAGTCTCAATTTTTTGAGATTTTTTATTTGCTTTAAGTTTCATTTAAGGTTCATCTTTTAATCTATTCGTGTCAGGAGGGAAAACTAATGGCAGAAGAAAAGATTATCGCAGTGATGAAAAGATATGAACTCAAGTTCTACTTGAACAAGGAACAACTAGCCTATTTTAATGAAAAGATTGTCGAGCATATGAAACTTGATAAATACGGTTTAACTTCTATCGCGTCACTATATTACGACACTCCTGATTATCGACTCATCAATCGCTCGATTGAAAAGCCTAAGTATAAGGAAAAATTAAGACTCAGGAGTTATGGACTCGCAAAAGAGGATTCCAAAACATTCTTGGAAATCAAAAGAAAAAGCGAAGGAATTGTTTATAAAAGAAGAATCTCTTTATTAGAAAAAGAAGCTGATGAGCTAATCAGAACTAATGAAGCAGAAAGAAAAGATCAAATCGGAAGAGAGTTAGAAGCTTTCTTAGAGAATTATAAGAAAGTTGAGCCAAAGTACTTAATAATCTATGACAGAATGGCTTATTACCAGGATGATAGTGACTTAAGAGTAACGGTGGATATCAACCCAAGATATAGAACAACCGATCTCAATCTCCATACTTCTTTAGAAGGAACACCATTAACTGATGATGGTGGGGCAATACTTGAGATCAAAGTACAGCACAGCATTCCTCTTTGGCTAACAAAGATATTAACCGAAGGGAAAATATATCAAACGAGTTTCTCTAAAGTGGGAACCGCCCATATTAAAGAGATGAAGAAACAACAACTTAATACAGTTGTATACGAACAACAATACGTTCAAGGAGGACGTCAATATGGATTCACTATTTAATTTATTAGCCGAGACAAATTCTTATGTCGTTTGTCTATTGGTTATCGGTATCACATTTGTAATTGGATTAGTTTATACGTTCATCATATCGATCAAGATGAGAGCGACAAAAGGCTTCTTCATTACTTCGATCTTGATGCCGATGATCGTGGCAAGCGTGATATCGATGGTGAGTTTGTTCCTCGATAGCGCTTCTACAGGAGCGATAAGAATCGCAACAATCGCAGTCGCATTAGGACTCATTAGATTCAGAAGCGTGAACGGTAGAGCGGAAGAGATGCTCGTCTTATTCGGAGGTGTGGCATTTGGCCTTATTGGTGGACTTGGATACGTCGTCATCGCCGCAATTGTAGCTGTCGCCTTATCCGCCCTATACGTCGTCTTATCTTCACTTAGTATCTGGGATCATAAAAGAATAGGAGAAGAAAAACTATTAAAAGTCACAATTCCCGAAGACCTCAATTATAACGAAGCATTTGATGCAATCTTAAAAACACATCTCAAGAGTTACGAACTCGTCGAGATAAAAACTACTGGTATGGGAAGCTTGTTCAGACTTTCCTACAAAGTAGAACTGCTCGTTAAAGATAGTGAGAAAACGCTTATCGATGAACTGAGAGTGAAGAACTCAAATCTTGAAATATCATTACTTCCATATGTGGAAAACACTAAATCATTATAAGGAGAAAAAGTTATGAAAAAGAAACATTTATTACCATTATCCGCATTCGCATTATTATTGCTCATGGGTTGTTCAGTATCAGGAACTAGCACTTCTGCAGCATCAACTGATACTTCTAACACCACAACTAGTGAAACAAGCGGAGCTACTTCTGATACGACAAGCGAGAACAACGGATCAGCTTATGATTACAATTCTCAAATCTCAGTAGAAGAAGCGGAAGAAATTGAAGTTGAAGATAACGTTGGTGACTTCGCGATTGAAACTAGCGACGGCACTTATACAAAAACAAATAATATTTATAAGATTACTTCTGCTGGTACATATACTTTAAGTGGTAACCTCACTGGCCAAATCCTAGTGGAAGCTGGCGAAGATGATGAAGTTGTTATCGAACTAAATGGAGTTTCTATCACCTATGGTAGTGACGCGCCTATCAAAGCGTTAACAGCTGGTAAAGTTGAAATCTCTGCTAAAAAAGATACTGGTAACACCATTACTGACACAAGAAGCGCAAAGACAACTGATACTACAACCTTAGGGGAAGGCGCAATTTACGCCAAAACTGATTTAAAGCTTAAAGGTAGTGGCACATTAGTAGTGGAAGGCAACTACAACAACGCGATTCACACGACTAAGGATCTCAAGATTCAAAAATTAACATTAAAAGCGACTGGTTATAACAATGCCTTAAAAGGTAATAACAGCGTTACTATTGAATCTGGCGAAGTGCAAGCTTACGCGAAAACCGGTAATGGTATTAAAACAGAGGATAGTTCAGTTACTAGTAGCGGTAATCAAAAAGGAACGGTGGCAATTAATGGTGGATCTGTCTATATCGATTCATTACATGATGCGATCGATGCAATTTACAATATCGAGATCGATGAACTTGATAGCACTGTTCCAACAGAAATCTCCATCAAAACTGGCACGAAATCCACATTTTATTCTAAATCCAGTTTCAAAGCTGATTCTGAAAAAGGATTAAAAGCTGCGAATGAAATTAAGGTGAATAAAGGTGTAGTGGTTATCGCCGCTAGTGACGATGCCATCCATGCAAATTATGGTGATACTTTAGAAAATGGTTCTAAAGGATTAGGTAATATCACGATTAATGATGGGTTAATTCAAGTCGCGAGTGGTGATGATGGCTTACATGCTGATAATATCCTTGCTATCAATGGTGGTAAGATTGTCGTCACTGGCGCGACTGAAGGGTTTGAAGCTAACTATATTAATATTAACGGCGGTTACTCCTATATCTACGGCACTGATGATGGCGTCAACTGCTCTAAGAAATCGTTCAACAACTGTGCAATTACTATCACTGGTGGTTATCTCGATGTCGCAGTGAGTAATGGCGATACAGATGGCATCGATTCTAATGGTAACTTCACGATGAGTGGTGGGACAGTCATCTCTAGAGGATCTCCAGGAACTAGTTCAGCGATGTCCACAGGCTTAGATGTCGATGGCACTTGCTCAATTACTGGTGGTACATTCATCGCCTTCAACGGTTTAGAAGTTGCTCCAACTAAAGGCAGTAATGTCTTATTCGCCGGCACCACAACTGCTGGTAGCGGAATGGGCGGCATGCCTGGAAGAGGTGGATTTGGAAGACCAGGTCAACAAGGAACTAGCTCATCTTATTCCTTCCAAGCCGGTAGTTATACTCTCACTGGTGGAAATCTAAATATTAGTTTTACTAACGACTATAATTACGGTAGCTTCATGATCTATTCTTCTAACTTAGCAACTAGCAATACTTATACATTATCTAGAGGTACGACAAGCGTGCTATCTTGGAATCAATCTTCTAGCTCCGTTACAATTTCCTAAAAATAGTATAGAATACTAATATGAAAATCTTGCTAGTAGAAGATACAGAACAACTCAATAAAGCATTAACAACCATTTTGAAGCGGAATTCATACCTCGTGGATTCCGCTTTCGATGGCGAAGAAGCATTGCTCTTTTTAAAAGACTACCAATATGATGTCATCATCCTCGATATCATGCTTCCGCGCATTGATGGACTTGAGGTTTTAACAAGAGCGAGAGCCCAAGGAATTCAGACCCCAATTATCTTATTGACTGCGAAATCGACAGTGGAAGATAAGATCACCGGTTTAGACTTAGGGGCCGACGATTATCTTCCTAAGCCATTCTCGATGGAAGAACTTCTCGCGAGAATACGCGCGCTTTCTAGAAGGAAAAACGTCACCATTAAAGAAAATAAAGAAATTACATATCATGACATCGTCGTGGATGAAAACAATCTCCTTATTAAATGTGGAGATAAAAGCGAAACCCTTTCTCGAAAAGAAATGCAAATCATCCTTCTATTAATTGAAAATAAAGGTAATGTCGTATCCTTAGATACAATTACGAAATCTGCTTGGGATATCGAATCATATTCCACCAGTGAAAATGTCTGGGTCTACATCTCATATTTAAGAAAGAAATTAGAAAATATTGGCTCAACTATTAAGATTAAGTCAATCAGATACCAAGGTTACTATTTGGAGAACAAATAATGATTAAGAAACTGAGAATCAAATTTATTATCATCTCGATGTTATCGGTTCTTTTCGTTCTCGCGGTGACTATCGGAGCAATCAATATCACTAACTATATCGTCATTGAAAATGACGCTAATGGAGCAGTCAGTGAAGTGATTAGACAAGGAACAGGCGATAACCCATTTGGTCCTGGTGGTGGTCCTGGTCAAAGAAGAGATATTAGACAAGACCATTATTTCATCGTTTCTTTTAATAATGATGGCTCGGTCAATAAAGTGAACGCCACTCACATGTTCATGTATAACGAAGAGGAATGTAAACAGTTAGCAACGCGCGTATATAATAATGAATTAACGGGCGGTAAATATGACACTTTACGTTATGCTTTAGAAAAGAAAAATGATGGCTTAACTTATGTTGGATTTGTTGATATAAAAGATAAGTTAGATAGTTTTAATAACTTCTTATTGCTCTCTTCTCTCATCTCTTTAGGAGCGTTCCTCATCTTATTCATTCTCATCTTTATTGGTTCTAAACTCGTGTTTAAATCAACAGAAGAAGCGTATCGAAAACAAAAGAGATTTATCACTAACGCATCGCACGAATTAAAGACACCTTTAACGATTATCTCTGCAGATATCGATTTAATTGAGATGGATAATGGGAAAAGCGAATGGAGTGATTCCGTTCGCGATCAAGTAAAAAGATTAACGGATATGACTAACCAACTAGTGACGCTTTCTAAACTCGAAGAAGAAGATAAGTCGCGTTTCCCAATGGAAGAATTCTCTCTTAACAATGTTTGTAAAAAGGCGGTAGAATCATTCTCCCCAAGTTTTAAAAACGAAGGTATTAAATTCTCTAGTAATATTTCTGGTAATATTTCGATGTACGGGAACAAATATCTCATCGACCAGTTAATCTATATCTTTTTAGACAATTCTCTCAAATATACTGGAGGAGAACAAAAGAGTTCATATTTCGTCGTCAGTGAGAATAAGAACAAAGTTGAACTGCGCTTCTCAAATACGATTGATAAAAACGATGAAGTTGACGTCAAACAAATCATGGAAAGATTCTATCGTTCCCCGTCTAATAAAAAAGAAGGTTCTGGAGTGGGATTATCAATCGCTCAAGAGATCATCAGATTCCATAAAGGGAAAATAGATATTGATAAAAACAACAATACGTTATCGTTTGTTGTAACACTGAATAACTAGATTAACTCCTTAAGGAGTTTTTCTTTTAAATATAGCTAACAATATAATAGCAATTATAACAAAATATGTTAAAATTATAATGTTCATATATTTAGACCACAGGCGTTATGAACTAGCTAGTAGCAAAGTCGACCATATGCAGGTACACAGTGATAAATGGATATATGAACTGGTATGTCGTATGTGTTAGGGCATATCAATGTGGAAAGCACCGCCCAGTATGAAATGAGCTCCTAAAGGAACAAACCCTTCGTGGAATCCTTAATAGCAAGATATTCATACAAACGCTCCACACAATAGAGATATTGATCCTGAGGCCATCCAAATGGGATGTAACACCACAAGATAGAACTAGTAGGGATATTAGTCGCTATCTTGACAAGGTGTTTTCATTTGGATGGTTTTTTAAATTTCTCCTTTTGAAAACACGACAAAGTATGTTGTTCAAAAAAGGAGGAAAAAACGGTGAACAAAGACTATGACGATGCTGTAAAAGTTATAAAAACAGCAATATTAGCTAGCCAATTAGATGCTTTAAAGTCTATCAATGAAAAGCAATTAATTCTATATTATGCGATTGGCAAATATATCTCTCTTAATACCAGAAATGGGAAATGGGGAGAAAATGTTATTGATGAGATAGGTAATCGATTGAATGCAGAACTTCCTGGTTTAAGAGGCTTTTCAAGCAGAAATTTGAGAAACATGAGGCAATTCTATGAAGAGTGGAAAATGCTAGAACATGTTAAAAATGACAATTTGGAAGACGCGTCTGCCAAAATACAAAATATATTTGATTGCTCTATCAACATTGAATACATCAATAGTGTGTTTGATATTGATATTCATAATTTTTTATCAGTGTCATTTTCTAATCATATGATTATTATTTCAAAAGTTAAGTCGATGGTTGAAAGACTATTTTATTTAAAGCAATGTATTTCTAATCGATATAGTTATCGTGAGTTGAAAATTGCTATATCTAACGACGAATATCATCACCAAGGACAATTATCCAACAATTTTGAGAAAACTATATCAGACAATAGCAGAGTTATTAAGGCAATTAATTCTTTCAAAGATCAATATTTGCTAGATTATGTTAATGCTGAAGAGATTGATGTTAGAGATAAGATGGACGTCGATGAAAGAGTGATTGAAAATGGTATAGTCCATAACATTAAGAAATTTATTCTTACTTTCGGCAAAGATTTTGCTTTTATTGGGAACCAATATCATCTCGAAGTATTTGGAGAAGACCAATATGTAGATTTGTTGTTCTTCAATAGAGAACTTAATTGTTTGGTGGCGGTTGAGCTCAAAACTGGGAAATTCAAAACATCATATCTTGGGCAATTAAGTGGATATCTTACTGTTCTTGATAAATGTGAAAGAAAAGAGCATGAGAATCCGCCTATTGGAATAATATTGTGCAAAGATATGAATAAATCGTTCGTCGATTTTGTGATACGTGATTACAATAGCCCAATGGGTGTTTCTACGTATAAAGATATGTCGGATAAAGTGAAAGAGCACCTACCTAGTATTGAAGAGTTAACTAAACTGCTTGATTCTAATGATGATTGATAGAAAAAAACTGGACTAAATGTTGTCCAGTTCTTCTTTAATGCCTTCTTTATCGAGGTTTTGACCGATGAAGACTAATTTATTCAATTTGTCTTTCCATTTTTCATCCCAGTCGTGGGCGAAGAATTCATCATTGGCTAGCAAGGCTTTTATTTGTCGTGGAGTCAATGTTTCAGAATACCATTTTCCGTTTTCCATGAGTTTTCTTTGTTTGCCCGCGGATTCGTAAACATAACTCATTGCTTCATCATTAGAGAAATAGACAATGCCTTTACTACGAATGATGTTTCTACCATTATTAGCGACCCAGTCTTCAAATTTCTTTCTATCAAATGGTCTTCTACGATAATAGACGAAAGTGTTGACGTTATATTCATCAGCAGTTCCTTCATCATCGTTTTGATCAACCCCGTGTTCGTGGTGGTGATGGTGGTGATGGTGTTCTTCGTGTTCGTGATGCTCGTGCTCATCATCGTCATCGTCATCATCATCGTGATCGTGATGATGTTCATCAGCGTCTTCTTCATTATCCCAGGAATCGAATTCTCTAATCCAAGCAGCGGAAGAAGCAGCTTTTTCATAGGAATATAAGTGGGTATCAATAAGTTTATCGATGTCGATATCGCAGTAATCAGTTTCGATGATGGTCGCATTATCTTGCAAAGCAAGAATCACTTTCTTAATCTTTTCTAATTCATCTTTAGAGACTTCTGAGCATTTGTTAAGAAGGACGATATCGCAGAATTCGATTTGTTGGATGATGAGGTTTTCTAAATCTTCTTCTCCTCTTTCTGCAGAGCTTAAAGCGTCTCCGCATCCGAATTCATCTCTTAATCTAAGCGCATCAGTAACAGAAATGATCGCGTCGAGAGTGTAGAACTTAGGAAGATTTTGTTTGTTGAATTCTTCTTCCATATATTGAATTGTTTGAGCGATTGGGACTGGTTCGCAGATTCCGCTTGCTTCGATTAAGATGTGGTCGAATTTTTGAGAATTGACGATATCAGCGAGTTGGCTGATTAAGTCCGCTTTTAATGTGCAGCAGATGCAGCCGTTTTGTAACGCGACGAGGTTATCATCTTTAGAATTAACGACTCCGCCTTTTTGAATGAGTTCCGCGTCGATGTTAACTTCTCCAAGGTCGTTGACGATAACCGCCATCTTATGGCCTTTCGCGTTTTTTAAGATATGGTTAATCAAAGTGGTTTTACCACTTCCGAGGTAACCAGTGATTAATGTAATTGGTACTGTTTTAAATTGTTCCATAGTTTTTTCTCCACGAGGCATTGTATCACAATGAAATGGTAAGTGTTATTCAAAAAACCTCAGATCGTAATTCTTTTCTCACAAAAAAGAAGAAATCAAACCAGCTCTTATCAAAAAATACCATTAAATATGGTGTTTTTATTATTAATAGCTGTGCTATAATTAAGCGATGAAAAAAATTCATGGATTACTATTAGGGTCTGGACTACTGCTATCAGCGCTTGCTGGTGCTTTTTTCTTCTCCACAAAGTCTAATGCTTATCAAGAAGTGAAAGCGGATGCTGTCGATAGCTTTTATATTGCAGGACAAGAATTAACAACCGAAGCTCCTGTCGCAGGAGATAGTGGAGAAGCATCTCTTGCCTTAACTGAAACAGAGGCAATCATCACCCTTGATAATTTTGAATATAGCGGAGATGGTAGCTTGATATCTGGTAATAAATATGGTTCGCTTGGTTTCGTTATTAATAGTAATAGAGATGTCAAAATCATTGTTAAGGGCAAAAATGAATTATTTAATACAATAGATAATTCTGACGCTTTTTCATGTGGTGTATGTTCTATTGTGAAATCGTCAACAAAGGTTTATTTTGAATCTTATGACGAGGAAAACAAACATTCATTGAGCGCTAGCGGTAGTAGCGAAGGAACTAATGAAAGTGCAGGATTAAGTTCAGATTTTGGAAGATTATATTTTAATGGCCCAGATTTAACTTTTACTGGCGGCGATAACGTGACCTCAAGTACTTTTGGTATTGTAAATAGCACAGGTAATAACACTTCCCGTTATTGTTATTTCAATGCTGGGACAATAATCGCTAACGCTGGTTCATCAGCGACTAGCTCTTGGGGATTATACAATAAAGGACAAACTACTATAACTGGTAATAATACAGTTGTTAGATTCTGCTCAGGAAACGCTGACCTTTACTCATATGGTGCTTATTTATATAATCAAGACCTTTATATTACTGGTGGATCAGCTTATTTTGAAGGAAAAGAGAATGGAATAACTGGTGGTAGTGATCGTGATATATATATTAGTAAAACAGCCGACGTTACAATAATTGGTGGCGAAAGTGCAGTTTCCTTTGTTGAAGTAAGCAATTCCATGAGAGGCTATTCTTGGGATGGTGAAAATGTTAGGTCTGAGGTTGATATACAAACTAATTCACACAAGATTTCAGCTAGCATCAAGAAATTATTTTACGGTGAACTTGAATTTTCCGTTTCTGACGGAGGTGAAGTGGAATATACAGGGTCAGCGATTCCTGTAGCCGATATTAAGCTAACCAAGCCATCATCAAATTATGATATTAAATATGGGTTAACTGATGGTGAATACAATTTAGATACATGCCCAACTTGTACAGATGTCGGTGAAACAGCAACTGTTTATTACAAAGTAAGCGCGGAAAATTATCACGCGAAAGATGGGACTACATCTGTAACTGGTTCTAGAACTATTGAAGTTGTTAAAGCAACTGGGACTGTTGAAAGCGACGCTGTCGCTGCTACAGATTTAGTATATAACGGACAATCGCAAGATTTATTATCATCTCTTCCAGTAGCGAAAGCTTTAGGGACAATTGAATATTCCGTTAATGGTGGAGTTTATTATGTTAGCAAACCGACTGCCGTTAATAGTGGTAACTATAATATCAAATATCGTGTTAAAGCTGATGATTCTCATACGGAGTCTAGCATATCCGAAATCAATGTAACTATTGCAAAAACTCCGGGTGAGATTACTACTGATGCTGTCGCGGCCACTGGTTTAAAATATAATGGACAATCACGTGATTTATTATCAACTCTTCCAAAAGCGGCATTTGGTGGAGTTATTGAATATTCTATTAATGATGGAGAATATACCGTTGATAAGCCAACTGGTATTAACGCAGGTGATTATAAAGTTAGTTATCGCGTAAAAGCAGATGATAATCACGAAGTTTCTGAAGTACATACAGTAAATGTTTCTATTGGAAAAATGGATAACTATTATACTAATGAACCTCGTATTCTTTTCGATAATATCTACACTGGTGAAGAAAAAGAATTAGTGTCAGAAGGTAGTGCGTATCATGGGACTATTTATTATAAGCTTGATGATGGTGAATATAGCACTGATGTTCCAACAAGGGTAAATGTTGGAAAATATGTCGTTTATTACAAAGTTATCGGCGGAGATAACTATGAAGATATTCCAGAGAAGTCATTAAGTGCGAGCATTTCTCCAGTCAATAAAACTAGTCTTAGTAATTTAATTAAATCCGCGGAAACATATCGCGATCACATCATCGATGAAGATCCAGAAACAGCCGCTACATTACAAGAACATATCGATGCGGCAATTGTCGTGAAAGATGACTTAAATAAAAACGTTACTGAAGTCAATAATGCGCGTTTATCACTGCAAAACGCCATTGAAAATGCACAAGCCTCATTTGTGATGGGAAGAATAAGTAAGATTCCTAATCCAGTGGAATTAACTGAAGAGTGCTATGCAAAAATGACTAGTGCAAATGAAGCATATGATACTTTAAGCCAAACTGCAAAAGCTAAAGTCACTAACTATTCAGTGTTAACTGGGGCAAATGTCAGCTATGTCAAACTCTCTATCGATAACATCGGTGAAGTCGTTTATAGCGATACATCTAAAGCGAAGATCGATGCGGCGAGAAAATATTATAAAGCAATCAACGGAACTGAGAAATCTTTAGTTACCAATTATTCAGTCTTACAAGAAGCAGAGAAAGCATATGCAAAACTAAAAGAAGACCATATTGCTGCGGATAAAGTTGTTGATATCATCAAAGGTATTGAAGATTACACTTATAGCGATGATTTTAAAGCAAAAGTAAATGCGGCTAGAAGTGCCTATAGTCTTTTAACTGATGACCAAAAGGAATTAGTGAGCAATGTTGAAGTATTAGATAATGCAGAATTATTCACTAGTCAAATCGATAATGCGATTAAGAAAATAAACGCGATTGGTACAGCTAAATATCCTAATAGTGGGAAAGATATTCTCATCGCTAAAGAAGCTTATGAATCATTAAGCGATGCTCAAAAAGTCTTCGTTAGCAATTATGAAACATTAGCGAATGATGAACTATTTTATAACCAAATCGATAATGCCGTGAATTTGATTAGCGCCATTGGTGAAATGAAATATCCTGATAGTGGACAAGCAATTGCTGATGCAATGAATGCTTATAAAACATTAGCCGATGAACAAAAGAAATTTGTAACCAATTATAACATTTTAATAACCGACGATAATTCTTATAACCAAATCGATAATGTTTATAAAACGATTAAAGCGATTGGTGAAGTGAAATATCCAGATAGTGAAAAACTTATCTTAGAAGCGAGAAGTGCCTATAACAATCTATCAGAAAGTCAAAAAGCTTTTGTCGATGAAGATACTTATAATATTCTTTTAAACGACGAAGCAATATATGGAAAACTTTCAACTGACCATAAAGCGGCAGAAGAAGTTACTTCATTAATCGGTAGAATTGGCGCGGTTGAATATACTTCTGCCTGCAAGAATAAAATCGACGCTGCTAGAGAAGCATATAATGCTTTAACTAACGATGAACAAAGATCATATGTTACTGATTATCAAACTTTAACAGCAGCGGAATCATTATATGCAAGCTTAAAAACTAATTATGACGCCGCTAATAGTGTGAGAGACCTCATCAATGAAATTGGTGAAGTTAATTTAAATAGTGACTGCAAAGCCAAGATTGAAGAAGCGAGAAATAAATATAATGCGTTAAGCGAGGAGCAAAAAGCATTGGTGAATTTCTCTACTTATGAATCTCTTGTCAATGCCGAAAGCACTTATACAAGTTTAAATAATAATAGAACGAACTGGACTATCGTTGGAACTGCCGTTGGTGGGGCTGTTGGTTTATTAGTTTTAATGTATGTGTTATCCTTCCTCCTTTTTAACAAATGGGCGTTGATTGATGGAGATGTGGTGAGAGTTGTAAAAGTCGGCAAGAAATATGGTGTTAACAAAGTAATCGCGATGCCATTTAGAATCATTTACTGCGACAACGATATCCTCTTTAAGAAAAAAGCAGACGCGATAAACAAACAATCATCGAAATAATTTATAGTTAGTTTTTTATTTACTTCGTTGTTTGTTACGGCATTAAACTCTTCAACA
This sequence comes from Erysipelotrichaceae bacterium, assembly GCA_015059105.1. Taxonomy (GTDB): domain Bacteria; phylum Bacillota_I; class Bacilli_A; order RFN20; family CAG-826; genus SIG220. The sequence continues at coordinate 67,347 of SVBB01000008.1, forward strand.
TCTGATGAGTTTATGCTTAAAAAATTAGCCAAAATTGATATAGTAATCATGGCAGTTCTCCTTTCATTGTTCTTGGCTATAAATATGATAAGAGACTGCTTTTTCATTTGTGAATATTCGGTTTCTTTTCTTCCCAGCGGGAAAAGAAAGCCGACAAAGAAAAGAAGGCATCCGTTTGGACTGCCCCCTTTAACTTTGGATTACTATTATTAGAAAACATGTTGATAATATGGGTCTTTTGTTTTGTGATTTTATTAATAATGCGAATCGATTTACGGACTTATATAAAAAAGGTTCTATAAAGTAAATTGGGGAGGGAAAATTTCTTGTCCCCATTTTTCTTTATAGCTTTTGCTACATTTTCGAT
>SVBB01000009.1 GCA_015059105.1 Erysipelotrichaceae bacterium
GACGATATCTAAGTCTACAGATGATAAATACTATATCTCTATATTAGTAGAAACAGAGATAAAACCATTAGAAAGAACTGATAAGACTATTGGACTAGATTTAGGTGTTAAAGATATTGTTATCACCTCTAATGGTCTTAAATATAAGAACCATAAGTATCTTTCTAAAAGTGAGAAGAAACTAGCTAGAGAACAAAGAAAGCTGTCTCATATGGTAAAGGGTTCTAGTAATCGTAATAAACAAAGAATAAAACTTGCTAGAATCCATAAACATATAAATAACCAAAGAAATGATTATCTCCATAAGTTATCTAAGCACATCATTGATGAAAACCAAATCATATGTGTTGAAGATCTTAAGGTGATGAACATGACTAAAGAAAATAAGTTCAATAAGGAGCTATTAGATTCTTCTATGTCTAGATTACTTACTATGCTTACTTATAAGGCATCTTGGTACGGAAGAACTATAGTAAAGATTCCAAGTAATTATCCTTCTAGTCAATTATGTTCCTCATGTGGATATCAAAATAAAGAGGTGAAAAATCTCAAAATAAGAAAATGGACCTGTCCAGAATGTGGATCGGTCCATGATAGAGATTGTAACGCCGCAAAAAATATTCTAAGTAAGGGAATTGAAATACTTACAAAGGATGGGACACATCCGGATAGCTTGTTTATGCTTGATCCGTTAGGGTCATCGCGCAAGAAACCCCCACTTCTATAAGTGGTGGGTATGTCACTGGTACTTGTATCCAAATCTCCAATAATCGGAGAACTCTTCAAATATAGATTTCTTTACTTTGATTAATTCTTTATATTTTTTAACGAATTCAACATAAGGCGGATAGATGAAATCATCACCGAATAAAGCCTGCAAAACACGGATTTTTTCAACATATTGCTGATTCAATTTGTTTACTCTTTGAATTTTAATAGGACGATCTGCGTCGATTCTTTTCGCGATTTCTTCCTGCTCTTTTTTGGCTTTATCTTTATTATTTAATTCCTCGCTATATTGACGAGACAATTCTTCATCAACAAATGACAAAAAACCATTTCTAATTGCTACCTCAGGATTATATGTTTTTTCTCCACCTGGATAAGCGATGACGATGCGGTCTTTAGTAAAAGAAACCACCTCACCTTGTTCACCATTTTTATTAATAATTTTACTTCCAATAAATGCATTATAATTCACTATGTTTTTCCTCCGTTTCTCTTCTGATAGTAACATCAGTAAATCTCTTGTTATTTTGGATTCTATCGTAGAACATATAGAACAGTTCTTCGAATGCGGCGAAAGATTCTGGTAGAAGTCTTTTGAGCTCTTTGAACTTCACATGTTCAGATGTCACTTTCACAGCAAAAAGGTTCGCATAGAACTCTTCTACCGCTCTAGAATCATTGAGTCTATAATATTCAGGTGAATGACCCACTAAGAATAATTCGGTGAGGTCCATTCTTGAGGACAATGCATCAAGAATAGGAGCGTATTTATTATTGAGAAGCTTATAGTAACCCTTTGTATAGAGTTGGTAATACACTTCTACAAATCCTTGTTTATATAAAAACCCTTGGTCTACTTTACGCGCTTCGCCTTTTTCTTTTAATAGACGTTTATAGACAAAACGATTGCTAGTGAGGATATCATAAGCATCCTTCTGGATATGAGTGTTCACGATGAATTTATATTCATCCATGACGTGGTCATAGATATCGTTAAACTTCTTATCAAATTCTTCATTAAATATTTCTTTTAATGTTTTTCCATTAGAAAGGATAACATTACTAGTTAGGGACTGTTCTTCACCGAACCAGAAGTCAGAAGCATGACCAATTTCGTGTGGTAACACATCTACATTGGTTATATCAGCGTGTATAATTCCTTTCCCTCTTTTTTGAAGCTTAGAAGTATAATTTCTAGCATCTGGATAGTACTCGCCACCTTTGCATGTATATTTAATTTTTAATGAACCGCTTTTGATTAACTTAAGAATAAAATCACGATAGAAAGGTGAAAAATGATATGCCTGTTTATATAGCCATTTCTTGCTATAAAAACCTCTTTTATTCTTGTTATATAAAGCCACTACAATATCTTTCACTTCATCATAACGTTTGTTTCTATTGTTCACTATATATCCTCCTTATTATAAATATTAAATGGTGAATAAAGGTCCACCTGTTTAGATGGACCTAGAGATGTATGTTTTGTTATAAGTTGATGTCCCTAATAAATGTTTGAACATCTTTTATAATAGCTATATCTAAGCTTTTTAATTTAAAGAAGTCTTCTAGCTTCATATTTAATAAATCTTTAATTGTTTTTATCTTTGAATTTTTAAGTAGATTGATTGAACGAGTCAATAAATCGCAATCAACAATCTTAGTATCTAATGATAGAGTTGATATCTTCGATTTCACACCGTTAATTTTTTCCCAGTTAGCTGGGGATTTGAGTTTGAAGAATGCTCGATTTTCGATTTGTCGAATCATTTCCCTAGTTACCCCGAAGACTTCTTGCGATTCAAATAATGATTTAGCAGAAGCCCCTTTCTCTAACCCGTGTCGATAAATTAATACAGCACATTCATTTCCTGTTAATGTTTCATTAAAGATATCTAAAAATGTTTTAAGTTGTTTATCGGATTCAAATTGAAACCCATAAACGCCTTCTGCTAATAAACGGACATGATCCTTATTAGCGTTTTTTAATGTAATTGTACTTATCATTTTTACCTCCTATTTAAGTTGAAAAATTGTGATTTTAGATAGAGTTATTTTGTTGAATAAGGTGAAAATTGATGATGAATTAATAGATTATGAATTTTAGTTTTTTAAGGAATTATTATTTTAAATTAATATATGAATATATTAAAGTATCGAATTTTACCTAGTTTAAAATTGTGATTAATAATTTTAAAAAAGTTATTTTTTCGTAATTTAAAAATTCGTGATGGCAAAGAACGATTTGAGTGTTTTATATTATTTAAGATTTATTAAATATGAGATGTAATCGACAACTAGGATGCCGACGCGCAAGGGTATTATAGACACGGGAAAAATAGATAGTCAAAAGGTTGAAAGGCTTTGTACACCTAGATGTACACATTTTTTTACAAAGCCAATTCAAATTTGCTATATATCCTTATTATTATTTAAATATTAATAAACTCTTAGCTATATCAATTACACATACTTCTTCAAACAACGTTGTAATGTTTGTAACTAATAAAGCATTACACGGAATTAGATAGCCACTCTCTACGAAGCAATTATCTCCTATATCAGAAACATAGCTATCGCTTCCAAGTTTGATATCCATTCGATATAGATCGCTATTAAGATTCCCTAGTCCTGGATTATAGTCACTGATATATTCAATTGGTTTGTTATTCGCGAATAATTTATGTTGGCCATATCCATATTTCGCCCCTGTATCGATGATGATGTTTCCGTCATATCCGTTACAGAATCCACGAACTAATAATGGATAGATGCTAATGATGTTATAACTTCTTCCATCTACTTCAGTATTTTTGAATTCTAAAGTTCCATTCTTATAAATAGTTAATGATGTTCTAGAAATGATATCTGTTCCGATGAATCCATCAACCTTACAGCCAACGAGTTCAACGAGTTTATCAATACTCATTGGAGGAGTATTTTGAAGAGGATATTCTTTTCCATCGATAACCACACTTCTATCATAACAACCAACTGGAAAAGAACGATTACTGCCCGTATCGATGAGATATTTCTTATTATTGATATGAACAATATAATGGTTATTTAATAATTCGTATTTATACATTTATTTCTCCTATTTAATATTAATTTGTTTGTGTTTTGCTGTCATTTTCTTTGTTTTCTTCTGGTTTTTCTCTTACTTTTCTATTAACTTGATAGAGGAATCCTTCACCATATTTATTGAGACGACGGGCATATCTTCTCACTCTTTCAGCAAGGTAATAATCGTTCATCCATTTTGGAGATAAAACAACCGCGCGGTCGAAATTACCTTCATCAATGTACCAGTGTTCAAAGGCCTCTTTATTTGTAGTAACAGTGAATACTGCATCATGGGCAATTTCGACTTTTCTTTCAACTTGTCCTTCTTTATTTCTAATCATGAAAGGCACTTCACGATCCACGATGTGATATTCAAGTTCTCTCTTCCAATGTTTCTTAAATGATGCTTTGAATTTATTGAACCAAGTCGCGTCATTTGTTGTTACTTTTAAAGTGATGTCGATAGTTCTACCATCCAATCCTTTGTAATGGTCTTTAATCCAGTCTTCGATATTTGTATATTCACCAACAAGTGGATAAGATAATGCTTCTTCATTCCAATGTGACAAGCTTTCAATATCAGTGATATCGATATTATCAAAGGATGTGATTAAAGCAATTTGATATTGGTCGAGATAGATGACTGGTTTTGGTTCTTCGGCTGGTTGAACAGTCTTCACTGCAAAACCCCAGAATGTATAATCAGGATTAATTCTTGCTTCTTTACGAACATCATCTGGTAACGGGGAAGAGAAAGAAGTTCTTCTTAAACTTTTAATTTTAAAGACAATGCGAGTTTGGTTATCAGCGGCATCTAAGAATAATTGACGCTTGCTTAAACTTTCATCATCCACTTTTACTGTTTTATGACCTCTTTTTTGAATCTTTTTAATGATGCGGTCATGAATAGCTTTATTCGCGGCGACATCAAGGAATTTATTCGCGAGCAAATTAGCTTTGCTTTTTACAAGGTAATCGTTGGAATCTAAAGAAGAAACGATATCGACGATATCAGATTCCTTAAACATTCTTTGAGGAACGTAATATTTCTTAATCTTGTTATAATCAATTGATTTAATTGTAAACGGTAATAGCTCAGGCATATCATTTGAGATTTGCTCTAAGTGGATTAAGATTTGACCCACTCTATCACGTCTGATATTAGTGTTATATTTTTCATTAGCGAATTTAATAATCTCTGCCTGTGTGGTCGCGTGTTCCTTATCATATGCATATTCTTTTAAATATTCCATAACGATAAGCATCTCCATACGGGGAGTGGAATTTGGTTGTTCTTCGTTAAATCTTTTTAATTTTTCTTCGTCCATCATTTTACCTCGCATAATACATATAACATAGAGAAAAGGCCTATGTCATATTTATAGGCCATTTGTACAGATATGTGTACATAATTTTTGTACAGCTATTTGGACTCTTTATTTCTCTCGGCTTCCCGTTGCTTTCTTCTTTCCAACATGCGTTTTCTAGCCAGATTGCGTCTTTCTAAATATTCGGGTTTATAGTCCCTATTGACTGTGAATTTATATCTTTTCCCATATTTATTTATACGCGTTGCGTATCTTCCAACTTTTTCACTGAGATAGATGTCATTGAGCATTGCTGGTTCTAAAATAACCGCTTTATCAAAGTTCCCCTTATCTAGATACCAATGTTCGAAAGAAGATCTATTTGCTTCTATTTCAAACACTGCATCATAAACCACTATGTCCTCTGTTTCGTCTAAACTAAATACATGTTTCGTATTACGTTCTAATAAAGTGTACTCGAAAGGCTTGGGCCAATATTCGTTATATTCATTCACAAAGTCGATAAACTCTTTTCTATCTTCTTCGCCTTTGAAATTTTTTAACACCTTGAGTTTATAAGTTCGTAGAATTCCATCTTGCCCTTTATAATGATTATCAACCCAGGTTTTCAAACTCTTGTCTTCTCCCTCGATATCAAGTTCATAGTTAACTGAATCATCCATAGAAGAATGAGGCACATTGGTGTCAACGATATCTAGGTTTTCAATTGAGGTAATAATCCCAAGTTGATATCTCCTAATGTAAATAACATATTTAGTATATTCTTTGATTTCATATGTGAACGCTGGATAGGCATATGTATAATCTTTTAATGAATTTAATGTCTCTATATCCAATATCTTACTATATTCGGCAAGACTCGGATCCCTTAAGCGGAATATCATCCTTCGTTTAGATTCGCATAAACGATTGAACAGTTCATATGTGTTATAACTTTCATCAGATAACTTCTTTCTTTTACCCTCACGAACATTGATTTTGTCCATTATAGTTTTTCTTTGTCCTTTTGTAGTGTTTGTAGAAATAAGGGTATCCATCAATCTTTTGGTTTCGGCAGAAGATAGCTTTTTATCGCTTATGATAATTGAGCATATTTTCGCGATATCATCAGCACTCATGAGCTTTTGAGGAATATAGTATCTTTTAATCTTATTCAACGAAATAGAATCAATAGTGAAAGGCAATAAATCGGGTTTTTGCTTAGATATTTGCTCTAAATGTATCAAAATTGAGCCAACGCGATCACGACGAATATTAAGACCATAATGCTTTTCCGCGAATCTCACAATCTCTGTTTGAGTAGTCGCATGATCAATGTCATATGCATAGTTTTGTAAGTAATTCATTATCACCAACAATTCTTCTCTTGTATCAGAATTTGGCTGTCTCCTTCTAAAGCGTCTTTCGTTTTTTTCTTCCATAAATAAACACCTTTCTAACGATAGTAATATCTATAACAAATGTTCACAATAACGTACATTTATTATAACAAAAAGAAAGGCATATTTCTATGCCAATCTAAATAACATATAGAGTTTATTAATTACTATTCGAAGAGTACTCCCAATTCAAATGAACGAATCAGTTGTTCTTGTTCGAAGGCAAACTGTTCTGTGTCATCAGCACTGAACACAGAGGTGACGTAAAGCTCTTTTTCATCTTCAAGAGCGTATTCTAAAACATTAACATTTAATTCTTTCATTATACTCATCCATCTCCTTTGGACCACAATCATATCGCATATAAAGAAAAGACGCAAACTCGTGGCCGAATTGTGCGTCATTATGTACAGTTATTATTAGAATTAAGGAATCTAATGTTAAATCTTCTTAAGTTCAATTATTGTAGGATTAATTATTAGATTAAATCATCTAATGCATAATCATACTGAAGATATGATAAATATTTCGTTTTATCGTATTTGTTATATTCTTCAAGGAAAAAATTACCCGAACAAATTAACCAAACCATCCTATCTAACTGATAAACAGTAATAGGATTAGAGTTGGTCTCAGACAAGCTTTCATTAATATGTTTAACTAAATCTTGAAACTCGTTTAAACATTCAAAATCTTTATCGTAATAATAATCATCTGGTTTGCACAATACCCTTGCCATAACATCTTTGATATGTATATCAGGCTTTGCTAAAAAGTCAAATGAGCAATCAAGCTCTTTTAAGAAATCACACGTCAATGCGACAGAAAAACCAGACCCTTTTCCAATTTGATTAATAAAATAATTAATTAGACGTTTGTTGTCGCCTTTATAATTGTTGAGTAAATCACAAACAAACTCATTTTTGGTTTTGAAGCGCGAAAGATACTTAGCCCCTCTTATTGCTGTACGTGCGAAGCCTCTTACTATTTGATCTTTATTCTCTTCCTTGCTTTTTGTTGAGTCCCAAATTAAACCTTCTGAGTTTCTGTCTTCGTCATATCTTAAGGCCTCTACTAAATTTAAAATTTGTTCCTCTTCATCGCCATTTGAGCAATAATGTTCTATAAATTGCTCAATGGAAAATTCGTAAAACATTAGTCGCAAAAAACCTAATTTTTCTTCAAATTTTATAATTTTCTCTTTTCTAGATGTATTTTGACTATGAAATAAAAGCTGGGCGAAGACTAAATTCATTTCACTGTCGCCTTCAAATTGCATTGATAATATTGTTTGAAACCAGTTGGATTTGAAGTCTGTTAATTCATAATATTCTGACAAATCTCTGACTCCACGTTTAAAAGCTTGTTCTTCAAGAAATCTTTTTGTTTTTGTGTAAAAATTTATTGGTTCCATAGTTCTTTTCCTTTTCAAATTATAGTGGTCACCTATTATTTAATGTAATATACGCATCAACATTGTCTTTGCTATGCATGGTCGCATATCCAACTTTTTGGAGCAAGGCGGCAATAAAAGATGACGCCGCATATACACTATCGCCATCTTGTTTGTTAAAACATCTTCTCGCTAAAATGCCATCAATCGTATTTTCTAGCCACTCATTATCACCAAGCTTAACTCCATTACGAGCAACATTTGCTCCGTAATATACTTTTCCTCTATTGAATCTAGCAACGATTTGCATTTCATGTTCCAAAGCATCCATACAATCAAACGGAAATACAGCTGGGCCTTTATCACAGACAAACCCTTCACCATCTTCCGTAACCTTAAAGACAATGCGATTGCTCGCTCTTAAAGTCGAGCACCTAATTACCCCGTTGTTTTCTTTAAAGGCATCAATAAGTATCTGTTTAAGCATAATTTGTCTCCTAGTTATTCTTATTTTATATCAATATGGTAGATATGTGCATCTGCATCAATACCAAGTTGTTTAACCGCTTTAATATAATCGTCTAATTGTGATTTATAATGATGTTCAAGTCTAGCCACATCATCATCTTTATTAGTCTTATAATCTATGATGTGATAACCACTATCATCTTCGTAGATTAAGTCGATAACACCATAAGTTACAGTATCACCATCTCTATAAGAGAACGGGACCTCACACATCACATCTTTCGCCTCCAATAGTGTTTTTAAGATATCTTTGTTAACGGATGAATTCTTCTGTTGAAAGCCACCATGGTAGATAGTGTCTAAAACTTTTAATAATAAATCTCGATATTGATTACCATTATATTCTTCAACAACACTATCGACCAATTCAAAGCGATCAAAGCCATCTCTTGATGAAGCAAGGCATTCCATTAATTTATGGACCATTGACCCCATCAAAGTAGCTTCAGTTATTGTTTCTTTATCAATAACAACATCTTCGTTGTCACGTTTTACTTCAACTTTATCGTCTTTAGCAAGAGTGCTTGGCGAGCGATATTCAATAGATTTTTTATGTAGATCGTCTTTTATTGTTGGATCAATATAGTTTGAAATATCTCTACTATTATTTGGCACGGCAATATCTGGGAAAGATATGATTTTATTATCACCAATGTGGTTAATAATATTTCCCCAAGGATTATATTCATCAGAATCGAGTTTTGTTGGATAAGCAACAATTAAAACTGATTCTGGACGTGTTGCTCCTACATATTCAAGACGATCTTTTTCTGCATCATCATGCTCTTGCCATTTCTTGCGAGTTGCATCGTCATAGCGATGAGTAGCGACAATAGTAATAGGGAATTTGTCATCCTTCATTGATAAAGAATCAACGTGGAGTATTCTTGGATCAACCGAATTATCGACAAATGTTCTAATAGCTTTAGTAGTCTCTTTAGGGTGAACTAGCATTACAATTGGAGCCTGTAAACCTTTCACTTTGTGAAGGTTAGCAATTTTCACTCTATTCACTTTATCTTTGAATCTTAATACACGATTTTCTTCAGTGTAACCACTGATAAAAGTATTTAAATAATCAGCAAATTGGCCAACACCAGATAATAAGCCATTCTCTTCTTGTTGTCTGACCTTTTCAATAAGGAAATAAGTATATTCAAGGAAATCAGAACTCACTCTCTTAAGAAGGGTTAAATCTTTATTATTTAATAAATATGTAAGAGTTGATGAAAAGCTCATCCCTTTAGTAGCGATATATAACTTATTCAATTCAACAATTGCATCTACATATTTCTTTTCACTAAGTTGGAGATCTTTTATGTTGGATATATTTAGGTCATATCCGGAAGCAAGTATTGTTAATATATCGCCGTCATCAAACTTATAGATATCACCACAAAGCACTTCTTGTACCAAATGTCTATCGCGAGGCGCTTTCAATAGTTGCACAAGATTTGATAAAGCATATAAAGATGGGGAATTATCAAATGGTATTTCTGCCTCAATTACCATAGGAATTTTATATTCACTAAATGCAGAAATAAAACCACTCACGTCTTTGGAACGCGGAACAATTAAAAAGTCTTTATATTCAATTGTTCGATATATTAACGGCTTAATAGATGGGTCGCTATCGTCGTTAAATGCCGGGTTTTTGCTGATAATTTTATATTTTTTTGAATTAACTAAATCATAAATAAACTTCGCTACTTCAATTGGTTCATTTGCTGGGTCGGTAAGATATTTATACTCGCCGTCTAACAATGTTTCATTTTGACCAACCACACCTTCGATTTGCATCGCACGATCTTCGGGTGGAATGATAATGTTGTTATGGGGAAGCGGAGCGCTACCGCGATTAAGAATATCGTCCATTGATAAGTTGAGCCAATCTCTAATACTTACTCTACTTCTGAAATTTTTGGTCAAGATAAGTAATTCACCCTTAGCGGCAAACAAGGCCTTAGTTTCTAAGAAAGCATTAACGTCAGCGTCTCTAAAACCATATATAGATTGTTTTGGATCACCAACGATAAATAAAGACCCCTCTTTTGGCTCGACTTTCTTCCAATCATCAGTTGTTTTCTCTCCAGTGAGGTAAAAGAATAATCGTGTTTGAATTGGGTTGGTATCTTGGCTTTCATCAAGAAGGAAATAAGAATGTCTATCAAAGATATGTTTGACGAGTTCTTTGTTTGTCGCACAGCTTTTCTTAAACGCTTCTACTACTGCATAAAGGAAATCATCATAATCAAATTTTCCTTCTTCTTTTAATATCTTATTAACATCGTGAACCGCACTAGAAACAAGATAGAAATAATGGGCGTATAAAAATTCATCAATCTTACCTTTAAAATCGTCGATAATTTTTGCAGAATCAGCAGTTAACTTAAATGTTTTACCTTCTGGTTCCAATGTACCGTCGTTCACTAAGTTAGTATTATCTATTGGGGTGGTTAATTTTTTAGCACCAATTAAATTAAATGGTGCAAAGAAATATTTAAACTTTTCAATGTTATCAATAACGCTTTTCCCATTTAATAATTGATATTTATTTTCAATATCCTTCAAGGCTTTGTTTCTTTCGATATCAGCTGAAGTTATTTTGCTCTTGTTTGCAGTGAAATCAATGCCCAAACCACAAAACTTCTTAGCTAAGTTAAAGAACGCTGTTCTCTCAGGTTCAAAATAATTATCGTCAGCTGTTAAAAGCGACTTATCATATTCCACTACTGAATTACGTTTAGATAATAAAAGTTCTACTCCAGCAGCAAAAGCATCACCAGCTTTGCCCACCGAAGAATTAAATAATAAGGCACTTTTATGAAGAGGGTGAGCATCGTCGGCTAAAATGAGGTTGTACTGCATTTTAACCATTGCCTCTCTTTCTTCTTTACCAATAACGACAGCATCTGAAGGAATGCCAATTTCATTTGGCATTTCATGAGCGACCATATTTGTAAAGGAATCAATAGTTCCCAAGAAACATAAATCGATGTTTTTAAGTGCTTCCTGACATCGCTCCACGCTTTTTGTTGTCTTTGCTCCTAAGTCTTTATCAGACTTATCAGGAACATTCACACTTCTTCTAGATAATAATTCTTGGAAACGAGCGTAAAATTCATCAGCAGCCGCTTTTGTAAATGTAATCGTACATATCTTATCAACAGGGACGCCATTGCCTCCATCACCTTTTTCAATTAAGGCAACCATACGATTCACCAAAGAGGTTGTTTTACCACTTCCGGCAGAAGCTTCAACAAAAAGATTATGAGATAAGTCTTCAACAATTCTTTTTCTTGATAATTCATCAATATCTACTGGCATAATTACATCCTCTTCATACATACGTCGCGATAGAAACAACTACCACATACTTTTTTATTGGATTTACTTGGGAAACTCCCACTGTCATAACAATTTTTAATTTCTTTAATAACACTATCCAAAGTTAAATAACATTCACCCATCTTCTGAGGGTCATGAGCGATAGATATCCTATCTCCAGTTCTTAAATAACGGAACTCAAATCCCACGACAGGAATCTTTCGTTTCTTTTCAACAAGATATGAATAAACAATACATTGAATTAATGTTCTTAAATCATTGATGCTGTGTTTAACTTTTCTACCAGTTTTATAATCGACGACATATCCTTCTCCATTACTATTCATCACTACTTTATCAGGGAAGCCATGGATTTTAATGCCGCTATCTTCGTATTCAGCGTATATTTCTTTCTCTCTTATATTTCGGGAAGTTTCTTCCATATCGTAAGCGTTTTTCATCATCTCTAAAAACTCTTTCTTTGTATTTATTTTTAGAGGAATATTATCCGTATGATGAATAATGAAATAATCATCAAAACGATCACCAGAAATTTTTAAGAATTCATCTAATGATGTTTTGCTTTTATTTAATCCTTCCAGTAACGAATGGGCTAATGTGCCATAATCATTTGCCGGAATAAGTTCGAATATATCGACATCTTCAGGTTGTTCTACTTTTAATATTCTTGAAAGGTAAAACATATATGGACATTGTACAAATATCTCAATATCGGATGCTGATAAAGCTTTGTTTAAAACTGTCAAAGGAACAGCAATTATTCTATTAGGATCAGGTGGGTTTGGCTTATCATAATCCACTTGTTTGTTATCTGTTACCGCACGTCCAATGTCAGCGATTGGCAAGAGATTTGTCATGAAAAACTCGACAGTTCTGAACTTATTTTTATTATTTTTAAATTCATCTTCGAAATTCTTGATAGTCTTACTAACGCCATTTTCTTTTTGATATGCTTCAAAAACAACACTTGATGCATTCTGTGTTTTAAGTGTCACAGAATTATAAGATGCATAAGATAAATGGATGGACGAACCTTGCTTGTTCGCTAAAGCAAGAAGGTTGAAGAAAGAGTTCTTGTTATTTTCAATTGCGCGGTTAGAGGCATTGTTTACTCCGAAAGCTTCATAGTCTCTATCCAACAATATTGGGTCTTCTTTTCTTTTACCTGGGAAGTTATTTGAAGACAAGCCAACAACAAACAAATGCTTTCTTAATACCGATGACGCATTTGCGATAGAGGTGAAATATAATGTCCCTGGTTTTGGAGATCTTTTTCCAACATTTTGAAGGAATATATTTTTAACAATATCGGAATGAGGGATAGAGTATTTTCTTTCATAAGTTAATCCTTTGACGACCTTGTCTCTTGCGTTCTCATCAGCGGATTCATCGACGATATAACAATACTCGTTAATGAAGTTTAATAACCCCTTGTTTAAGACGTCTTTAAACGCGGTTACAAAAGGGATTTCTTTCACCCTTCTAGCAATATCTTCTTCATCTATTTTTTCTGCTGTATATCTATCTAACAAATCTAGATATTTTTTAAGTTTTTCTTCGTTGCTCTTCTCGTCAAAAGATAATCTTAAATCCCCAACAGTAGTCACAATCGTGTCAAATGAAATTTGGTGATGATAATGGACTCCTTTATTAAGGTCATCAAAGGAATCAGGGATTCTGATTTCTTCTTTAAATTTACCTATATTAAAGCATTCATCATAAATGACTTTTTTCAAATAATCGACGTGGTAATTATTGTCCATATAATCATTAACAATGGAAAATAATCTACCAGGGTGAGTTTCAATGATGTTATCTCCAACTCCTATTGTTAACGGAAACCCTAATAGGTCATGATAATTATTTAAGATGTTAGAGTAATCTTTTATTTCGCTGGCAGCAATAAGGCATTGATCAAAGGGAAGATCATGCTTATAAATATAATCCAAGATATCTTCAATCTCATTGTCCTGTGAAAATGATTTTGTGTATGAATCAATATGAAGAGGAACGCCTTCGTTAATTTTTGTTGGGACAATATCTCTACCACTTGCCTTGGCTAATAAAGCCATATCGAGTTTATAATCTAAAATTCTATCCCCTTCATATATAACAAAGTCGATATTTGGGAAAGAGGATATGTTTTCATATGCATATCTAATTGTTCCCACTTCATCAATGAAGTTATTATCTTTTGAAGTTAAAGTTTTGATAAAAAGATCATAGAACTCAATAATTGCAGCATTCTTATTTTGGAATTCATCTTTTGGAAGCTTGTCTATAATAACTTTCCTTTCGTCGTCTGGGATGCATCTACGTAAATCATTAATAGAATCGATTAAACCAAGAATGTCATTATAGGTAAGTTTTTCAAAATACGGTATCTTCTTCACATCATGATAAAGAAGTGCGGCAAGATCATCATTGGAGATAAACTTGCTTTTAATAACCTTTCCAGAAAGCATTAATAAATGTCTCGCTAGTTCAAGCGTTGACATATATCGCACATTAAAGGAAGTGTTCCCGAGGGCCGCTAATGATTTAAGTGTATCAACGTTTTTATATGTTGATGTTAAAACAATCGTATGCTTAATCATTTGCTTTATCTCCTTAGTATGGCTTACTTACTTTACTATTATAGTAATACAACTGCTCTTATTAGACAAACAACCATTCAAGATGTACTGATTTATGTACCTTATACTAAAAGAAAAAGACCTTCACAAGTAGATGGTCTATTTCATTTATGGGTTTATGAGAGGAAACAAATGGATTAAGCAGCCTCGATTTGAAAGCCCTTGCTCCTCGCCCACTCTATAAACTTCTCAGCTGCTTCTTTGCCCCACTGATTGGTAACCAAGATTACTTCACCGCTAGGCAAGGCAATAGGTTCGTCAATAAAGTATCTGGGCGTACCTCCAATACCTTTATATTTGTCGCTTATATCATTGATGTTTTTAAAAACATTCATAGTTCTTTGAATTGAATTATCAATTTCTTTTTCTAGATCAGCAATTGAAAGGTTTGGGTTTTTGAGTTTCATATCTTCAACAAATTGCGTGAACACAGATAACACGAGTCTGTTCTTAGTATACTCTTTACCGTTAAACTTGTATTTAGTGTAATCTTTCATGCCAGATGTAAATGTGTTGATTGCTTTTTGCATCTCTTCGACATCTTCTTCACCATTATCAACAAGGGCTGCCAATACGCTTTGAATTAGATTCTTATTTTCTTTTATAAATTGTTCTATTATATCTTTTTCTTCACTGCTTATTGCCATAATTGCTTCTCCTTTCTCGTTGTCTGTTTGATAAGATAAACTTTGCAGATAATTAACCATTATCGAACGTTTGTTATCGTCTTTTGTTTTATATAATATTGGTTCTAAAACATAATCCACTAAATCTTGATATGTCACCACGATAAAGTTTGCGTTTTTAGGAATAGATTGATTGTATTTTGGTAATAAATAAACATAAACTGGTTTATAAAAACCATCCTCATCCAGAAATGCTTTTTCAGCGTAATTAAAGTAGACGTTGGTTTGATCATTATTCTTACCGTTTTCGGACGAATTAACCTTGTTCTCTATTACAATAGGAAGGGTTTTATCTTTTGTCACAACCTCAAGCAAAATATCTATGTGTTCTTTTTCTCTTTGCACTTTTACATCTTGTATAAAGCCATCCTCACAAAAACTAAGCTTTAACAATAAATTTTCATCAATCCTTGCATTTTTATTGATTGGTCTTTCTTTGCAAAGCAAAAGCGTTTTTATGAGTTGAACAACGGGGAAGAATCCCAAACCAACTCTATTTGGGTTTAGTATCCAAGATAAATAATCGCTATGTGGGAGTTCTAAACGGGATGTTTTAGTAATAGCAAAAATATTATCTTTGTGATAATCAACATATTTAATATATGATGCTGATTTTTGAATATTAATAATATCTTTAATAGCTTGGTCCATGATTAAACCGCCCTTTCTAGTACTTAGTATTATCAAAACACAGCACAATTATTATGTAAATCCTTTTAAGGAAAAATGCTCATTTATGTTGGCTTTATGTAATTGTTTAATTGGTCGACAATTTTTCAATAGCGTTTTTGCCAGCTTTTAAAATTCGGAAGGCAATTCTCAATGTTAGCCTATCATCGATGCTTACATCACTATCTATTTTTGCATCAATATCAATCTGTTGAATAGTTGGATCGAAAATTTCTTTTGGAAAAACGGCATAAAAACTAAACCACGGATCGTTATTTTGTTCGCGTTTTATTGAATAAGTATCAAATAAAACAACAACACTTCCGTCGGGCAAAACTTTCCCTGGATAATGAACATTAAGAGACGCCACTTTCTTGTATTTTACTAAAGCATCAACTGCTCTCAATAAATACTTTTCAATCATTGTTTTCTACCTCGTTACATGTTCTGTTGATGAAAAAACGTTTTATCATCAATTTTTGTTAAAAATATTATAACACAAAGCATAAAAATACATTATGCAATAATAGTATATTCGTAAACAAAAAATGGTGTCCATTTATTACCCAAAATGTTCATAAATATGGACATATATATCTATCAGTTTGGCGTAATTGTGTTAGAGGCCAAAACATGAAAAAGAAAGGCAACTATAAAAGTTGCCGTTTGTCCATATATAATATCATTTTTTGTTACTATCGTTGAAACACGACTTCAAAGAAAAGATGTCTTCCGTTTTTGTTCTTCTAGTCTATTGGTTGATCATTTACTTCGCTAATTGTATTAAACCCTTTTGATATAAATATATACATCTTTAAAAATGAACAAAGAGCATCTATAAATAGTAATTATCCAGCCTCAACATCACAACCAGAAACCATTTTGAAGTTGTGATAGTCAAGAATGCAATATTCTTCATCATCATCCTTGGAACAATAATAAGGAGTGCCACAGAAATAATCCCAAGCGATGACTGATAGATGGGAAAGTTTTAAGAATTCCCATATCTTTTTGCTGTTCACCGCGAACTGCAGCGCATAACTACCATCTTTTTTTACTTCAATGTATCGTAATCTTCCTCATCTTCAATCTCACAAAGGTAATCATAATAAGAATCTTCACCTTCATGATCATATCGATACACTAATTCGATATATTGTTCAGGGGTTAAGAATACAGGCGCGACAATAAACGCGACACGATCTTCGCTTTCGTCTTCACCTTCTAAAAACACGGGATCTCCACCATTACGTATTTCTAAAACATAATCACTCTTACCAAAATGGTTATCAAACTCATCAGATAAGTTATACAAGCCTGGATATGAAGTCGAGCCATTAAAACAATCTGGATCATATTCTTTTTCCATTAATTCTCTTAATGCTTCTTTGATTAACTTCGCACCTTTTGCTTCTTCCATACGCGCTTTAGTGGTGAAGATAACCGCTTCCACTGGAGGATTGTCTTTGAGAAGAGATAAACCCGCGGATGCCACCATCACTTGATCAGGATTATCGCTTAATCTCATCACCACACATTTAACGCCTAAATTCTCATCGTTATACATTTCTAGAGGAATCTTCTCCAAATAGAAATTGTAGGAATAGAAACTAATCAATTGAGAAATATACTTATCTTTATCCATATATCAATTCCTCCTTAAAATAATAAGTTATTATCGTTATCTTTTTCTTTTTTATTCTTTGTTGATTCAACATCAGTTTTAAGAACTACACATTCATCGTCATTTTCAATTTTGATTATACATTGATTTTTATCATTACCACTTCTATCAATAACAAATCTCTTTTCAAAATGGTTAGATGATGTTAGTTCAAAGTTATATAGGAGTTCACCTTGAAATAAATCGATATGAACAGCAACTCCATCTTCTAATTGGATATCATATACTTTTGAATCTTCAGCAGTAGTAATCTTCGCTTTTAAATCTTTTTCCATACATTACCCCGCTTCTGAATCCGAATCAGTGATTCACATAAAGTTCTCTTTAATCGTGATATCAATTGTTTCTAATAATGTATAGTCATCCGCGCGAGTAACGTTACAGTGGTTTGGTAATCCTTTTGGTTTCCTTTTATATATCTTCATAAAGGTATCATAATCATGATTCTGTAATGCATAATTAATATCCGCGCGTTCTTCCGCGGTATAGAAGCCATGATACCAATGATAAGTAACACTTAATTCACCTTCCAAACCAAAGGCTTTTCGAATATCTGGGTCCGCTTTTAAATGAGCAGGAAGGGTATCAAAGACATCGGTATATGATAGTTTTAGCATATGCTCTTTATCGTTTTTAATTCTCTCTGAGAAATAAGCGATATCATACATTCCAATATGATGTTCAACAAGACAGTTAAAGACATCTTCATCATCGTTAAATAGTTTTGATATGCTACTGAGATAGGCATGCCCTTCGCTTATGGCAAATAAGGTATATTCTTTGTTATTCTTCACTTCTTCTGGAGCTTTTTCAATGAGACTCCCACGACATTTAAAACAGGCTTTGATGATATCAGGATCTCTTTTCAATTCCTCGGATAAATAATTATATACTTCCGCACTATCACCGTCATGAATTAGAGGAAGGACAAACTCTTTGGTTAATAATTCTTTATATTGATAGCTTTGTAAGAAATAGCAATTATTTTCATTGTTATAAATCGCTATAGAGAGGAGTTCCTTATTCTTCTGCTGTTCTTCTACTAAATAAGAAATATTATTCGGATCATTTTTCACCGCGAGAAGAGCAATCTCATCATCACTCCTCATCTCCATAGAAAGAGAGCCGATAAGAACACTACGACGAGTCGTCAAAACATATTTGATATATTCTTTATCATTTCTTAGTTCATCACCGATATCTGACAAACGATAATCAAAAGTATGTTTCGCAGAGAGCTCCGCGAGTTCTTTATCATTTCTTAATTCATCACTACAAAACTTTAATGAGGCTTTTGCGTTGATGGCTTCTCTTGCAAAATCTTTATCGCTTCGTAGTCTTTTCGAGACATGCTCAAAACCATGGACTGAACGTTTCACTAATAACAAAGCGACATCGGGATCATCACGTAATTTTGCGGATATTAAAGACTTCGTATGATAGTAGATATCTAATTGATACTTTCTAAATTTCTTCTCATTCGTGAGAATGGAAATCATCTCATCCTTATCAGTTATTTGTTTCATATCATTTTTCCTATTGCATATAACTTAACCAAGTGATGAGGATTCGTTCGTCGTTTAATATCTTCTCAGTAGAACGGAATGTTCCATTCTCATGGAATTTCAAATCCGTTTTTAAGGATTCGAGTAAACCTTTAATAAAGTCTGCAAATGTATTGGAACGGTTGTGCATAAGCGCGCCTTCAATATTATTGATGAGATATACTCCACAGTCTTCAATATTGAAGTTTGTGTTAATTAGTTTTTCAACACAGAAAATTGCTTCCTCTTCTTTTTTGATCCACTCAGTCGTGTCTTTATCTTCAATTCCTTTAATTCTTTCTAGACGGTCTTTTCTTTTCTCTAATTCAATCTTAAGTAAGAACTGCAAGTCAAATTCCACTTCATAGATTTCAAACTTATTAACTAATTCTTCTTTTAATGGGTAAGTTGAGTTCGCGGAATCTTCTCTAAATCCAGTCGCGATGACAAACATACGATTAGATAAATCAAAAGTATCAAACTTCGCGTTTCTCATTTCTGGTTTAGAAACTAGATCAACAAGGAGATTATCTCCTCCTGTATCTCTACCATAATTAAGTAATTTTAAATAAATGAGAAATGGGTTCTTCATACGTTCAGTGATGCCACTATCAAGAACATAGATTTCAGGTTTACTTTTCTCTAAGAACCCCCTATCATTCTCTTCCCATAACACGGATGGGTATGGGTTCATGATATATTCAACTTTATTATCTTTTAACCATTTGTCAACGATTTCGTCTAGGACGATATCATGACGACATAAGAAGTATATATTCTTCGCGGTCTTACCTTCTTTATATAGTTTTAGATTTTCATCTAGTAACTTAGTTATCTCTTGACCTTTAATCTTCATATAACTATTTCACTCCTTTATTTTTATCTAGAAAGGTAATGGTGTTATTTCCATTACATAATATATGATTACCTATAACGGGATATCCCTTATTTTTTATTATAATCTAAATAATAAACCCCGTAAAACACGAACATTCTACGGAGTTTTGTTGTTTTAGTACTCCAAAGAATACTTACGGATGGCCCAACTCTTCTCACTCTCGGGAAGTAACTGTTTAGATTTCTCGATATCTTCTTCACATCCATATCCATAGTAATACATCACTGATAAAACTAGATTCGCGAAGGGATGACGATTCTCTACTGGGATAGAACTAAGTTTTTCAAATATCACTTTAAACTTATCCATCAAATCCTCTGGATCAAGGAAGGATTGATCATAACGAGAATAACAATCAAATCCATTCGTGTAATAGAGAAACGCTTTCGCGTAGTTCCCTTTCTCGTATTCAAAGTCACCCATCTTAGGATGATATTCTAATCCACAGTTCTCCGCGGATAGTTGATAATACTTCTTAGCCAAGGAGATATTCTTCTTCACTCCTAATCCATCTCGATACATATCCCCTACTTTATCTTGGTTGAGGGCCATCAAATAAAATGGGTACTCTATCTGACGACCAGTGTCAGAGAAGTCCGCGCCTTTTTTATAGAAACGGAAGGCTTCTTTATATCTCTTTCTCTTATATAAATAATTACCAACATCATTCAAAGATGATGAATATAAATCATTCATATCAGGATAGGCGTGTTTAAGTAAGATATGTTTCTTTTTAATCACTCCTTTTTGGATATAAGTAGGAAGAACACCAAATCTTTTAAGAAGGATGAGATAAGCTCTATCTCTATCTTCTTTGTTCTTCTCTATTAACGCGTACTGATATATAAGGAAGAACGAACATCGATAATCCATCCCTGGACGATAAGAGAGGATTGGTTCACTTTCAATCTTTTTAAACTCTTCAAAATAGTGTTTCAAACATTTAATCGCAAGAGGTTTATCTTTCTTTAGAAGTGATTTGATAACTCGATCATAGCTAGACATATCATCATAGTAACTATGGATATCAAATACCCCGTTACTTTTTCTTAAACTAGATACCAAGTTCATGATAACCTCCTTGAGGGAGTAAGGAGAGGGGTTTTCTCTCCTTTATATCTAAGGCGTGGATATGATCAATCACTTGATCGCCCACTACTTCGATATCCCCTTCGAGTAACATCTTGATGATGAAGCTATGACCGGCAGGGGTGAACCCACAATCAATCACTTTCTTCATACTATCTAAATTCAAATAATCACTTTTACTAACCGATGGATATTTAACTCTGTTAACGTAAGAGTTATATAATTTCTCTTTCGCGGTATCGTAATAGTAGTTATATCCATCGAAATCCACCAAGGCGATCTTCTTACCGGAATCATATAAACTCTTAATCCATTTATAACTTTCCGTTTTTACAATTAACTTCGCGTACTCTGGAATGTACATCTTCTTACGAGCTTCCACGTACGTTAATCTTTTATATTCTCCATCTTCATAAAACACCGAGAACAAACAATCTTTATCCTTATATCCGAGTAGGGAATGGGGACGACGTGATTCCGTTTTATTCTTCACTTTCTCCATATCATACCAACTCTTTCTCCAAGAGAAGAATTCATCAGTAAGTTCATCACATACGAGGTGACAGGGGAAGACCTTGGAGGCCTGCCAGAAGTGTTCAAAGATATGACACTTGAGACCATCGCTAGTAACGAGAGGTCCGAGATAGAACGGACTCACATCCTTATGGAATCCCGGATGATCTTTCATGAATTCCCTATCTCTTAACACACGAGAAGTAACATCGATGACCACATAATCACTGAGATCATCACTAACCTGAGAAGTATACCACCTATTCGTATACTTGAGGTTCATCGGGTGGTGCTTGAGGCACACGACGTTTCTGTTTTCTATAACTATTGCCCTCCTAAAAACAGTACAATCACTCCAAATTTCTCGGAGCAATATAGTTATATACTCCTTTATATGATACTTATAAATTTAACGAAGAAATGTTCTTAATTGTGTACAAATAAAAAGCGCGAATTAACGCGCATTTTGTTCGTAATGTGTGATGTATGTGGCTATTTGTTGCATTACATATAGGGGGTTATTATTGATTCTCGTGAATATTATCAACTAGTTCATTAATGAAATAACTTATTTATGGATTATTTATATATGAATCTAGGTATATACGTGAAATATGATTCCCTATCATGAACAAAGCAACTACCTGGAACCACCACTTCTTTTAAAGAGCGGCAGTTAGAAAAAGCAATATTATCAATTTCTTTCATAGTATCAGGAATAAATACTTCTTTAAGGCGTACACAATGTTCAAAGACATAACCAGTTAACTTAGTGACACCGTTAGGAATAGCAATTGATTCTAGCGATTTACAACTAGCAAAGGCGCAGTCATCTAATCTATTTAGGTTGTTAGGTAATTTAACATGCTTAAGAGAAGAGCACGTACCAAATGCAGCAAAAGCAATAACACTAGTATTGTCAGGTATATCAATATCTTCTAAGCTAGTGCATTCCTTAAATGCATAATCACATATTCTTTCTAATTTCTTTGGAAAACAAACGCTTTTTAATGAAGAACATCCATAGAAAGTATGTGCGTTAATCTTACTTACTTCCTCTGGAATAACGACTAAAGAAAGAGATGAACAATCGCAAAAGGCTTCACGGTTAATTTTTGTAACGCCTTTTGGAATATCAACTGTTTCTAAAGAAGTACATCCTTTAAATAAGCCTTCATCAAGTAATGTTAATTTTTTAGGGAGTTTGACTTTTTTTAAAGATGAACATTTATTAAAAGCGTAACGTTTAATTTTAGTAATGGTATCAGGTATTTCAATAGAAACTAAATTGATACAATTACTAAAAGCATTCTCGGCGATTTGACAAACTTCTAATCCTTCATATGTCGAAGGTATTTCAATCTCCGTTATTTGATCAAGTGGTTGTTTAGCTTTGACTTCACACTTTTTACTGTTTAAAGGTATGAACTCTAAAAAATCAATATTGCTCACTATTAATATCCCCTATTTACTGCAGTAATTATTATACTTCTAGTCCTCATCCATATCATCATTAAAATCGGTTCATCTACCTATAAAAGGAGCTCCAAACAGGAATAATCTACTTCTTTGAAAGCTATTTTAAGGCAAAAAGCATGTACGAGGGTAAATTAATAAGATTGTCACCATAGCTTAGTGGTTTAGGTTTTACAATATATTTTTCTCCAACATTTTTGCCAAATTTCATTTTGAATTTGTTTAGCGACGATAAAGATGAAACCTTTTTCGATTTAATCTCTAGAGGCGTTGTCTTTCCATTTAAATTAATAAGAAAATCAATCTCGTAATTCTTATTTTTTTCATCTTCTTTGTCATTCCAGGAATAATAATATGTTTCAAAGCCGTTTGATGACAACGCTTGAGCGGTGTAATTTTCAAAAAGCATCCCTAAATTTAAACTCAATTTATCTAACACTATCTTTTGATAAATATCACGAGTGTCGTTTTTATTGCTTGCATAAACCATAGAAACAAACAAACCAATATCACAAAAATATAACTTAAACATGGTTTCATCTTTTGTTAATGCAAATCCACCACTAGGATCATTACATTTAAAAACAGGTATGACTATTTTTGACTCTTCAAGTTTGTTCAAAGTATTTTTAAACAAAACAGAGTCTGCTCTTTGATCAACCGAAGAGACAATAAATCTAGTTGAATGATTGGATAACATATTTGGTATTTGCTTCCAAACCATATAACAAATAGTCCCATATTTATTGTCTATTTTTCTTAAGTCATCTTCATAAAGGTTGATAATTCTCTTTTTTTCTTTTTCAGCATCGTAAAAATCATGATTAACCAAATACTCCAACAAAACTTTTGGCATACCTCCAAGAGCTAAATATAGTCTAAAATTTCTCAGGAATGATTGATGATATTTTTGGTCAAATGGTTTCCTATTATTGAAGCATTCCTTAAGCAAAGCTGCTTCATGTTCTGCGCCAATAGCCCACAAGAATTCTTCATAGTCCATTGGATACATTTGAATGGTTTCTTCTTCTGAAGGAATTAAGATGTTTGAAGTGTTTTCTTTAATAGAAACAAGTGATCCAGTTTCAATATAATGATATCTACCATCAGCAACTAATCTTTTAATTGCCTGTCTTGCTTTTGGGCAGAATTGAATTTCATCAAAAATAATCAAACTGCCAACCGGCAAATGATGAATTCCTAGATCTAAAAATAATTTAGAGAAAAAATCATCCACACTAAGTAAATTATCAAAATTCTTTTTAAAGTCTTCTGACACTATCGAAAAATCTATTGTAAAAAAGTCTGGGTATTCATTTTTTCCCAATTCTTCAGCAACAGTTGTTTTGCCGATTCGTCTTGCCCCCTCAATAAGAAGAGCTGAATTCCCATTTGATTCCTTTTTCCATTTCAACAAATCTTGATATATTTTTCTCTTAAACATACTATCTTTCTCACTGTTAATTATATATTAATAAGACTGTGTATCAATAGCAATTTGCAAAAATGTAAGTATTTGTATTGACCATATTTGCAAAAATGTAAGTATCAACAATACATAAATTTGCAAAGATGTTAGCTTTTGTTATTCGTCGCTTAAATAGCCATTCTCTTCATTTGTGTTTTAGTTCGCTTATAACTTTTCTGTATAATTTCATTATAAAAATCCTCTTAAGATGATATTAGGGAATTTTCCATTATTGTTTTACCTCATTTTAGGGACTTTTCCATAACGATTATTGCCAATATTAGGGACTTTTCCATAAAAGTTGCAGAACTCTCTGATGATGTACTGATAAAGTAGGTACATCAATCTCTTTCATGAGACACCAATCTCAAATATAAGAAACACCACTATAGTAAAATAGAAACAAAGGAGGAAGTATATGTGGTACTCAGATAAAGAAAGAGAAGACTTGGTAGAAGAGTCTATACACACGAGACCAGCAAAGAACAGGCATGCAAGGAATATGACATCTCAATTACCACTGTCGTTAACTATGTCAAACTTTATCTTAAAGCAGTTTAAAAGGCAAAATCGACATTTTTGTCAGTGCTGAGGCTTTTGTCAATTATATCGTTACAAAATGTTTATGCTTTTTCGTCTACTGTTTAGTCTATTTTCTAATTTTTGATTATCAGACAAAAAAAGATAACAGCATATTAGCGTCACCTATTCTTCTTGATAATTATGATTTATTATATGAATATAATAAGTGATAGGAATTATCGCTCTTTTAGTTGTAGGCATAGACTGTTTCGAGGTAATTCAGACCACAGTTTTTACCTCGATATTAGTTTGCCATAATCAAAGTGATTTGCAATATTTGGTCGGAGTGATTTGCAATATTTATTGTCTATCATAAAAACGTAATAGTTGGTAATACTTTTACATAATATACAGAGTATAAGTGGGGTATATCTATGAAAAAGATTACGATAGTCCTATAATATTCAGGTATCTGTTTAACAAATAATGTAATCTAGCCATGTACTTGGTTAGATTTTCTTTTTATCTAACAAGTATAATCAATATATGCCGTTATCCTGCTTAATATTCATACAGCTTTGACTGTCAGATTTCATGCTCAGGCATACGGCTTTTCTTTTAATCGCTAATAGGTTGATTAACGCTTTGACGTTCCAGTAACAGATGATTCGAAAAGATAAGCTGATATGGTTAATACGGCAAGAAAAGGAGGTCTTATGGACTTTTATGTTGGAATCGATGTTAGTAAGTTTAAACACACTGTTGCTATCATTGATCAAAATGGAGAAATTAGAAAGAAAAGCTTCGATATTTCTAATTCTCGAGAAGGGTTTGATTCACTCTTAAATGAATTAGGTTTGCTCGGAGAAAAAGAGCAAATAAAAATAGGGATGGAAGCAACTGGACATTATATGAATTGTCTAGTGAGATGCTTAATCTCTAATGGATACCAATTCCAGATTTATAATCCAAGTCTGATTTCTATGTTTCGCGACTCTGAATCAGTTAACTTGGCCAAAACGGATAATCTAGATGCGATGTTAATTGCTAAATATGTAGCAACTCATCCATTTACTTCATCCCCACAATTATCTTACCTTATTGGAGAGATTCGTAAAATCTCAAGAGCAAAATATTTTCTTTTTGGAGATAAGACAGCTTGCTATAACCATTTACTAAGATATTTAGATGAAGTGTTTCCAGAATTTGTCTCTTTCTTTAAGAAAAACGAAGATGGAACGAGAAAAAACATGGGTAGAAATCTATTCGAATCACCCACAATTAGATGGCTATTAAGTGAATATACAACTCCTCAAAAGATGGCAAGGATGAGAAGCGAAACTGGTGAAACGTTAAGAAGAATGTCAAAAGGTTCGATTAGTTTTAATAGATTTAATCAGCTAAGAGAACTCGCTAAAAATTCAATCGGTTATTCTACAGAAGTTGATGAACAAATAATTAGAAATCTCGTTACTCAAGTTAGAATCATTGATGAAGAAATAGAGATGCTTAATGAATTACTAGAACCACTCATGGAACAATTAAACTCGCCAATTCTTACCATTCCTGGAATAGGTATTAATCTTGCCGCAATGATTATAAGTGAGATAGGCGATATATCTCGTTTTAGTAATCCAGAAAAACTAATAAAGTTTGCTGGTCTAGACGTTAAGGTTTATCAATCAGGCACGATTAATCATAAAGGCCATATTAGAAAAAGAGGATCTCCTATTTTGAGATACGCTCTTGCATTAAGTGTTCAAAAATTAAGAATTCATTCACCTGTTTTTTCAGAATATTATTATTCAAAATTAAGACAGGGAAAGGCAACAAATGTCGCGATAATTGCCACAACTAGAAAACTAATTCGAGTCATTTGGAAGATGATGACTACTAATCAAGTTTTTGAAAACATTAAAAGAGATTAATTGAAGCTAAAATCTCTATTTTTTAAAAAAGCAAAGCTTTTGCTTCCTTTTGTCGTACCCTTTTGCAAAAATTTATAAGATAATAGTTGTATGAAATACGCTTTGATTTCTATATCTGCTATCATAGTGGCAATCGCTATACCAACATTAATAGTCTTATTAGTAAATAAGAAACATAAGATAAAAGGTTGGCTAAAAGCCATCATCATTCCTGTTTCATCAATTGTGTTAACAATCTCTTTTATACTTATTTATTTCGCGATTCACTATCCAGCAACTGATAGAGCAAGAAGTTATTTAAAAAGTGATGAAGTAATGAGTCTAAATATCAATGACCACTATTATCATTTTGATAACAAAACAAATGATGACACCGCTATCATCTTCTATAGTGGGGCAAAAGTTGATCCAGTCGCATATTCCCCATTATGTAGTGAGATTGCACATATGGGAGTAGATGTATATCTCATCAAGATGCCTTTATATTTCCCATTACTTAATATCAATGGAGCGGATTCTGTTGCATCACTAAATAAGCACAATAACTTATATCTGATGGGTCATTCCTTAGGTGGAACAACCGCATCACTATATCTATCTAAAACAGATAACCCATCATATAAAGGGATTATCTTTCTCGCGTCATATCCAAATAAGAAATTAAACGATTCATTAAGATGTTTATCTATATATGGTTCTAATGACAAAGTGTTAAACAAAAATGAATATAACAACAATATCTCTAATATGCCATCCAACTATAAAGAAGTAGTTATAGAAGGTGGCAACCATTCCAACTTTGGAGATTATGGTTTCCAAAGAGGTGATGGCGAAGCAACAATATCTAACGAGGAACAAGTAAATATCACAAAGAAAGCAGTTATAAACTTTGTTAATGGTATCTAAATTCTTTGAAAATTGTTAAAATGTTCTTGAATCCACCCGTGGTAGTTAATGACTACCGCCTAGAGGGGGTTCTTTTTTGGTAAAAGTTGTTACGAATAAAACTACTATAAAACACACAAATCAAAATAATCACGCTTTCACATTTTCACGTTTTTCACTATAAATTTTCATGAGTTCTAATAACATCTCTAATGGTCGATAAGACTTTCCTTTTTCTGCTTGTAAGAATCTATTAATCCAATCCTTATACTCATCTCCTAAAAAAGCAAACACTCTAACCGCGTTATAAAGACAGAACCCATTCGAATGATTAACAAATTTATTCAACCACTGTTCTGCTTCTTCAATATTGTTTTCATAAACAAGAAGATATACACCATATTCAAATTCACCACGAGCCATGCCAGATTCTGCCTGTTCTTTCAAAAACGCTACTTCTTCCTGGGTTATTGATTGATATGTAGGCGATATTATCTTTTTTTCAATTTGTTCAATCTTTTCAACATCTTTCCAAAGCTGTTCAGTATCTATCTCTTTATAGTAATCCATTCAGTTATCCCAACACTCCGTTCATCCTCAAATATTATAAATCTATAACAATAAAGCAAGTAGGCAAAGAAGAAAAAACCAATAAGATAAAAGATGTAGAAAGGTACACTGACGAATTGTTTCGCGCTAACCGCATCAGTGATTACATCCGCTCTATTATCAGAGAAGCGATTCAAAAATTCTCTCTTCTACTAATTGGCAAAATTAAAAAGATGGAACGTTCTGAAGTTCAAAAGCTGCTTGGCAACCTAGACACCTGAATTTCCATCTCAATTAGCGATATCAATTCAGAAATTAGTGAATTGATGCCGCACTAGTATGAGCTCCTTCATTGGAGCTTTTATTATGTGCAAATTTTAATTATGTTTCTTCTTGGAAAACTGTTTGTCCATTAATTGAGGCAGTAAATAATTTTTGAGCTTATTTAATTCGTAATTCAATCTATGGCAGTAATTTAGCTTATAGATGAACGGCATGGACAATTTGTTAAACTTCATTAAAACATCTTGTGGAGGTATTAAAAGATTGACTGAATCTAAATCATCATTATTAACACCTTCTTGTGTCGCTCCGTGAGCAAGTACATCTTTGTTATATTCAAATAGTGAAGAATTTATAAAACAATGGATATAACCTAAAGCATATTCTTTGCACTTTAAACCGCAAAAACCAGTTGATAATATGTAGCGATCAATAAACCAAGAATCTTTCTCTGTTAGAGTTAAATGCTTAATGCTTTTTTTGAGTTTTGCAAACCATACTGAGTTTTTAATAGGCTGCATATTTGCTCTGGTTTCCCTGTTCTCGTAGTCGATGTCTTCACCATCAAAAAACTCTGACCCAACAATATTTGCAGTCGGTAAATAATTTTTCACTCTAAACATATCTACACCCGGCTGGATAATTGAAACCAAATCATTATGTTGCAAAGTTTGATATTTCCAACCATCCGGGTATTTTCTTTTAATTTCGGTATTCTCGTTTAAATTGCCACCAGAAGTAAAATATGGCTTCCCATCTTCATTAGGGAAATCAAATTGGTAAAACCAAAACTCATACATTTGGCTTAATAGCATCTCATATTTTCTTATAAGTGTTCTAACATTAGCTATCTTTTCATCGATGGGTGAAAGTGAATCACCAAAAAAAGCTTGCTCTTCATCATTAAATGAATCTATCTCAAAATCAGCAATTTGCGACGGAGCTAAATTCTTGATTGTAGATCCATGAGCAACTGTCAAACTATACTTCTTAAATTCTTCAGATTCTAAAATATATCTAACAAAATTTTTGTCGATTCCCTTTTTTAGATTTAAGTATGCAATACTTTTGCCTAATGCAATTTTCTCACCGTGATAAAAACCAACATTTCCCAATGTTCCATTAATAGAGACAAACACAGTATTTTCTCCTAACGGACGCTTAATGCTTTCATATTCTTCTTTACTAATCCTTGGAGTATCAGGATCTAATTCAATTCTTCCGTTTCTAATATTGTTGCCATTAACAAAGAAGTATTCTCCATTATTATCGTATGTAGGAGTCCCGTGAATGCCATCGCCATAACTATCAAAATAATCTCCAAGTTTTATTTTTTCCATTTGATTAATTCCTCTAAATTGGCGTTGATGGTTTCATTGAGTCCGTCAGACAGAGAATTTATTTCTGACAAGCCTTTTAATGACTCTTCAATTGATTTTTTGAAATTCTCAGGATCAATATATTCGTGTTTGACTCGAATGTTAAAATATTGCCCTGCTGCCAGCATTTTCTTTTTATTTAATTTATCGTGCGACACAAGAATCGAAAAATCTTCAATGCTGTCTTTATTAACGAATGTGTTGACGATTAAGTCGATTTCTTCTTTTTTAAGACGTCTCTTTTTATTACCATTATCCTGATAGTCTTCGCCTAAATTTGATGCATCAATAAGAATAACTTCTTCTGCTGTTTTTGAAGCATCCAAAAATAGAACAGAGACGTTTGTGCCTGTGTTTGCAAAAACATTAGATGGCATAGAAATGACACCATAAACTAACTTATCTTCAATAAGCTTTGATATTATTTTTCCCTCGACACCACTTGAAGCAGTTAAAAAACCAGTCGGGACGACAATTGCGCCCTTTCCTATACCAGGTTTTAAAGAATTCACGACATGTTGGATGAAACATGTGTATATAGCCATCTTAGGTTTTTTGGGTTCGATTTTTTTGGGAATATTTGGGACACCTGCCCAAAACCTAACTGTCTGAGCTGAAATGCTAGCATGGGTGTCTACAAAATCCAATTTAAATGGGGGGTTAGAAACTATATAGTCGAATTGTCTAAGTTTTGTTTTATCATCAGACTTGTGATATGGAGACACCAATGTATCTCCTTGAATTGCGTGATCGAGAGATGAAACTAAGCCATTTAAAATTAAGTTTAGTTTTAACATTTTGTTGCTCTTTTGAGATATATCTTGAGAAAAAATGGTACACTTATCTTCTCCGATTTGATGCGCAAGGGCCATTAAAAGTGTCCCAGTTCCGGCTGAAGGATCGTAAATCTCAATATTATGAAGATTTTTTGAATCACCAACTAACAATCTAGCCATAATGGTTGCAATAAAATGAGGAGTATAGTATTCGGCATACTTACTACCACCCGCATTGTTGTAATCTTTTATAACATATTCAAAAATTCCGGCGAAGAAATCATAGTGTTCATCAAACGCTTCTTCAAAAGAAAAGTTTGCTAGTTTATCAACCAAAGCTCTAGCAAAAGGAGCCCTATCTGAATCGTCGTCAATAAAATTAGTTAATTTTTCAAATAATGGTATTCTCGTATTTTGAGCGGTTTGCGTTGAAAAAATATCTATGTTCTTTTCTGCAATATCAAGCATTGCACTATCAAAAATTAAATCAAAATCGCCTTTGCTTTGTTGATTCCAAAGATTTGCAATAAGGTGCTCAGGATTAAGTCTAGGAATATCTGGTGATAATTTATCAAAAATAGAAAGTCTTTCATCTTCACTCATATTTTTGTAAGCAAGTTCCCATTTTTCAGCATTTTGTAACTTAGAAGAGAGTTTTTTGACTTCAAATCCAAATTTATCATTCAAAAACTTATAAAGAAACACTTGGGTAATAATCTTGTACTCGTTACCGTCGTTGCTTATTCCGTACGTTTGACATGTTTGCTTAAGCGAATCAATTAGTGCGATTGTTTTTTGTCTAATATCCATTTTTAAACCTCTAAGCGTAAATGCTTCTATACTGATTTAAGTACTGAGCACTTATCCTGCTCTGTATAAATACTTTATCTTCTCGTGTGCTTTGCAAGTTTAATTTATCTAATCCTGTATTTATTTGAACCATGACAGTTTGCTCAAAATAAACATCCTTTTTAAGAATATCGTTTCTATCATAAACTTTGTGGTCAATTTCTTCTTTGATTGTTAGCAAAGCGTTTCTTATATCATCTTCAAATTGAGAAATAATCATTCCCTTGCCTTTAGCAGATCTCACAATGTTTTCTTCTCTGATTCTCTTGTGGACCCTGACAAACTTTGCATCACCATTATATTTTTTTCTAAGAGCTTCGTTCTTCTTTTGCATTTCATGCAATTTATCAATAACTTCATCAAGCTCTTTTGAGTACTGTTCATATTCTTCGTGATTGTTAACAACAAAACCGTGTTCTTTAAATCTGGCAATGAACGCTTCCCTAAGCGTGATGAACTCTGGGTCCTCAGGATCAATGTTCTCGGTAAAGCCTTGAACAGCTTTCCTCCACTTCTGGTCTAATTCAACACCACCAGAAACGATTTTCATTTCCTCATCAGGCATCTTGTTAAACTTAAACGTGATGTCTTTCATAGCCTCATTGATGAGGGTTGTTGTTTCGTCATCATGTTCAAGAGCTTCTTTCTGATTCATGATATCAATGGCGTGTTGCACTTCTGAAATAAGAGCCGGAAGTTTACCAATATCAAATGAAGCAACTTTTTCTTTTAGTTCTTCATCACCAAAGGTGCGGACCATATTGAAGCAGTCTTTCATTGAAACTAAAGCTTTCTTGAGTTTGAGAAGCACTTCTTTCTCATCTATGTCTTGGATTTCCTGGCTAAACACCTCAGCGTTATCTGTTGTATATTCAAACAAAGTTTGTTTTGCTTCTTTGAGTTGATTAATGATCTCTTCAGGATCTTCTAAAACCTGAGTAAATGTATCGGTTTCGTTTCCTTCACCCACTTCATCAGGGTTATTAAATTTATTAAGCTCTTTTAAATAAGCATCATTTGTTTCGTCGAAATTTTTCTTGATATCAGCAAAGTCGATGACATAGCCATATCTATTATCTTTATAAGGTCTATTAACTCTGGTGATTGCTTGTAAAAGACCATGATCACGTAATTTGCGGCCAAAATAGAGTCGTTTGAGTCTCGGAGCGTCAAAACCTGTGAGCAGCATGTTAAAAACAATCAAAATATCTATTGTCATATTCTTCTTGAAGTCTTTAACAATTTGTTTTCTGGTTTCTTTATCATCACTATCATAGAGGATCAAACCTGCTTTGAAATGGCTCTGGAAAGATGGAGCATTTGCATTAAGCTCATTTTGAATTTCGTCAAAGTAAGTAAAGAGTTTTCTTGCTTGCTCACTCGTTTCACAAATAATCATTCCGCCTAAAGTATCATCGCCATGAAGCATTCTAAACTCTTTTAAATCTTTAATAATGTATCTTAAGAGCTCTTTAACATATGTTTCATGCTCGATGATTTGACTCATTTGCAAGTCTTTTTTCTGCACCAGCTTTTCAAGCTGTTCGTAAATTTGAGACAATTTTTCTTTGTATGTTTTTTCAATTGGCTCTCTAATAATCTTCAAAGTATAACCGTCTTGAATAGAACGATCGTAATAATAGGTATGATAGTAATTGCCAAAAACCTTCCAAGAAGCTCTTTCTGCTTTAAGCAAAGGTGTCCCGGTTAAAGCAATCTTGATTGAATTTGGATCTGCTTCAAATAAGTTTGCCAAGAACGAACCTGCCGGATTATATCCTCTGTGTGCTTCATCAATAATGAAGATTCTTTGAAGGTTCGTAGCGTAAGGAGGCAACACCACTTTCTCATGGTCTTCCTCGAATCTCTGGATGTTAACAACAGTAACTTCGTTTTTGCCTTTATCGCCTTCTAACGACTGATTGGTTTTAAATTGTTCCATCAATTCTTTTCTTGTGCTTGCGGTTTTAACAACGAGTCCTCTGGCTGTAAATTCTTGCATCGCTTGTTCAAGTAAATCAATTCTATCTACGATGAAATAGAACTTAGCGACTTTTTCTTTCTTTGAGAAGTAGTCAGTTAGGACATAGTTTAAGTGATAGGCTAAAGCGGTCTTTCCACTACCTTGTGTATGCCAAATGACGCCAGAATTAATTCCTTGGTCTAATTTTTCTCTAATTGCAAAAGAAGCGAACATTTGTTGATAACGCATGATGTGTTTCTCGTCTGTAATGGTAATTGTGCCATCATCTTCTTCTTTTTCGTCATGAACATATGCGATTCCATATTTTAATAAGAAAAGCAATCTCTCAGGAGAGCACATAGAAGTAATGACTCTATTGGTTGGAGAATAAGTATCTAAATTAGTTTGATACTCAGGAGAAGTATGGATGACCTGACAGTTGAAATCAGAAAGTATCTTCTTCTCCACTATTGGATCGATTGGCTTATATGGGAAGCTTTGGTTATAAGGAGCTACTGCTAAATGAGTAGGATTTTCTTCTCTAAAAACACTGAATCTTGCATTCTTTCTAGCTCCGGTGCAATAGAAAACACCTTGAATAGGGACTATTCCACCACAGGCATCATATTCCATGTTGTTGGAGAATATCATTAATTGAGTAATATTGATAAACCTTCTAAACTTCTTATTAGGAAAGCGAACATCATTCATTCTTTTGCTTTCAGCAATCATGCCGCCTTTGTTGTTTGGTTTTTTAACTTCAAAAAAAGCTAAAGGAAGGCCATTAACAAACAAAGTAATGTCAGGTCTAAATTCATCCTCATCACGTTTACAGGTAAATTCGGCTGTGCAGTGATAAGTGTTGTTAGATGGATTATCAAAATCAATTAACTTAATTGGAGAAATGGAGATAAGTCTTTTATAAAAAGATTTGCCTAAATCATCATTATCAAGCTCTAAATCAATGTCTTTTAATAGCTGAGCAAACTCTCCTTCGTGTCCGGGATTAAGGGCACAAAAACGCTCTTTAAACACATCAATTAAAATATTTGATTTAGGATCATAAATAGAATCGGCGGATTCTTCTGATATTTTGCCAAAATAGGTATATCCAATTCTCGTCAAGTGAACTAGAGCTGGCATTTGAACTCTAGTAGCTTCATTAAAATATTTAGGCATGAATTTTCTCCACAATATCAATTACGAACAATAATCAAAAAGATTATATCTCTAAATTGCGCTCTTTACTATGAAAACAGGAAACGCAAAGGTCTATTGCCCTATTGATTTCGCGATCTTTTCGCGTGAAACCCACGCCGACGTCCAATTATATAGCGGTAGAGATATTTGACCGCACCTACCTTTTCGCTCCAAAGAAAACATGAAAACATGAATTTTCTGTGCCGTGTATTCTGGGATGGGGCGCATCGGTACTTTCAAATAGTCGTTTTTTCAATAGGGGATGGTGGTCATTAGGAATCAATGAGAGGTTGGAGAAGTCATTTTATAACTTTTTTGAAACTAAAAATAAAGAAAAGGTTAGGTGTGTTAGTTCATTAACCGCTACTTCCTATATAGATAGACCTTATTATAATCTTCCTAATACGAGTTGTAGTTATAAGCCTAACCCCATCACCTTGCTCTCAACATCTCTATAGGATACATATCCTTGTTGACACATTAAATCTGCAAACCTTTTTAAGCTATCAATATGCGGTTTTAAATACTTAATTGTTTTTCTTTCATATTTTCTTAATAGAGAATATGTTTTTCTTTCTATTGATGCTCTCTTTCTTGGAGTTTCTAAATGCCACTGATTGCTGTTCTCTGCCTCTGTAATGTGGTACCCCAACCCTTTAATCGCACTTCTTTCTAATAATCTACGGCAAAAGTCATGTGCTTT
Organism: Erysipelotrichaceae bacterium; assembly: GCA_015059105.1. Taxonomy (GTDB): domain Bacteria; phylum Bacillota_I; class Bacilli_A; order RFN20; family CAG-826; genus SIG220. Next base: position 35,471 of record SVBB01000009.1, read on the forward strand.
TTCTATGTCACTATAAGAACCATAATCATGATTGCCGAATATCATTTTTTCTGCTACATAACCGCCTAAGGCAATCATGATTTGTTGTTCTCTTTTTTCTAAAGTCATATATTTCTCTATCACTTCTTCTGTTTCTGTGGTTCCTCCAGATGAAGTGAATTTTGTTCTATAGAATGCCCAGTTATCTTTGAAGATGCTGGCTAGTAAAGCATGTCCTCCTTCATGTACCGCTACTCGATAGTTATTGATAGTGACAGGAACCTTACCAATATCGTTATGTCTCACTCTTTCATATGATGTTTCAATATCTTCTTCAGTCACGACTTTATTCTTACATCTTAGATAGACATCATTAACAATGGCTTTTAATTCTGCCCCTGATGCACCTTGGCAGTGTTTACTCACAAAATCAAAATTGATATGAGAGACATCAACATCTAAATTAGAGAATACACCTTTGAGTATTTCCGCTCTTGATTTTCTATCAGGCGTAGATATCTCAATCTTCTTATCAAATCTACCAGGTCTTTTAAGTGGGTCACCGATGCCACGCATTTCATTCGCGGTTGCTAAAACTAAAATAGAACCCTTTTGGTCTATACCATCTAATTCTTGTTGCAATGTTCTCTGCTCTTTAGAATCCTTTGGAACGAGAAGTTCTAATTCGTCGATTACGACGATTGCAAATTTATCATTCTTTGCTTTTTCAAACACTCCTTGGATTTCTAATGGGGCATTTGCATTCCTACCCTCAATAACATATTTAGGACAATCAAAGTTATTGATGAATTCGCGAACAAATAATGTTTTCCCTACCCCAGGTTCTCCATATAACAATATTCCCTTTGGTAAGGCAACATTTGGGTCATTAATAACACTTTCATCTTCATACCATGACTTGATGAGATTTAGTTCATTTTTGACTTCTTGATAACCATACACATTTTCAAATGTTAATTCTTTCATATTTCCTCTTTCTATCAATAAAGAAAGCTCCCATCGTTATGATAGGAGCATATAAAGAAGGAAATGTTCCCATCATACAAGCTTTAGCACCTTATCAATATGATAGGTTGCTGGTGGATCACAGGGCTTGTCCCTAACCACTCTCTTTATGGATGACTTAATTATATATAGGTAATAATATTTTTATTTCATTTATAAGTGAAATGTACATAAATATGTTTTTTAATAACCGGACATTCGGTGTCCTCACACTATGTGTTGACATCAACATATACTATAAGCACATTGGAACCCAGTGAATGTCATCTTGCTGATGGCTGGGGCCCAACCAAAATAGGAAAATAACATGGGATACTGTGTTATGAGTACAAGACCTATATGGTACCCGGAAGTAAAAAACCGCTTTGGTTGGTGGCGCAGTACGCTACTCGATGTAAACAACTACTAGGACAGGCACGACAAGAGGCTCTGCAGCAATGCATCCCACGATATGATGTTAACGTGAGAAACTAACATCTACGTCCTCAAAGGAAGTGCTCACCTTGACGGATGGTAACATCCTATAACTGACTTAGTAGGTACAAGTAGGGGAACGGTGGATTCATCATTTAGTAGATCAATCCATTGCTGAAGCTCCCTGAACGTTGGAAGAGTATTTATCTCTTCCCTAGGATACGGTAGAAATACCCATTGCGGAAGTGTTAGGGTCGCTCCCTAGTGCTCAGCCCGCCGTGCTAGTGTGTGAATAACAGATTGTAGTAAATACTGTATGACGAAGGTCGCCAATGTCTTTTTTTATATAAAAATAAAAACATCCATTAAGGATGTCCATTGCAGATATCCCGAAGGCTTCTGCAAATGCATTGATAACGGTAATGCGGTCCGTGCCGTCTTTTTCTATCCGACGCAAATGCCTTGTGTCGATATACATACGGCTTGCTAAGTATTCCTGTGTCCAGTGCCTACTTAGTCTTAGGGTTCTAATCGTATCGCCGATTAGACGCGAATCAATAGTGTTGCTCATAGCTACCTCCTTATACTGAATGATCTTTTAGGATGTCTATTTGATTCGCTCGGTAGCTTTTCTATGAGCGGGTATTATTCTATATTATATATATAATATGTCAATAGGTTTTATTAATAATTGGTATTATCACGAACCGTATTTGCTATTGATTCCATATCTTGAAGTAAGCCATCATTTTTTGAAATCTCAAGAACAATTTCATCAAATGCTTTAATCAACGGAAACAACTCTTCAAAAATGTCCAGCTTTACCAAGAAAACCCATTTTTCAAACGGATATCGTTTCTCTTCCTTCTCTTTCTCAGAAATTGGTGCTTCGTCATAGAAATAAATCGCGCTAATATCCCTTGCTTGTTCAGGGAAGAAATGAATATTACCATTGCCTGAGTGGCACAAAGCATTCCTAAGATGCTTAAAGAATCCATAAACATTAATGTGGTTACTGTCATAGCAGTTGCTTCTAATATCAATTAAGTTTTTAATTCTTTCTTTACACTCTCTATAGTGACCAGGATCAGCTTCTTCCAATATTTTATCTTTGAACCTATGCTCGCTAATTGAACTTCTTTTTAAATATTCAACTGGTACAACAATCGTGCTAAACATTGAATTAATTAACTGAGTTCCATCAAAGAAGTCATAGATAGGTAATCCCATATCATGTAAACCATATTCTTCATCCACTCTATTTAAGTGATTGTTTCGAAGTTCTTCTACGTTTAAATTGCCTTCGTTAATACCATTGTTCACTTCGTTTATAAGTTTGTTATTTAATCTAGTTTGCAAGATTAAATCAGAAATCATCGCTCTATATTGTCCCATTATTAATCCGTCCTACAAATTGGTTTGTTGATTTTTTTATTCTATATCGATATTGCGTTTATACAACCATCTCATATGGCTACCTAAAGCATGATGTAAATTTGGAATTTTAATGTAACCATCCCATGGGTAAGTGTTATCTGCAACCATAACATATGGCGGATACTGCTTAACCGCGTCGGCAATCATATTAAGTGCTCCGCCGCCACCGAAGATATTATAGTTACAACCAAATCCGTGGTCTTGCAATATCAATATATCTGGTACCTTGTTGTTATTGGCAAAAAGCGCATCATAAGTAGCTATCGCGTCTGCTTTTAAAGCAATAACAGCAAATCTATCACAACCGTGTTCATCGCCATATTGTTCTTCTCGTTCAAAGACAAACACTAAACAATAACTGCCGCTAGGATCAACAAAATCTTTCATGGCTTCGATGTCTCTAGGGGTAGGGTGATAATGTGGTTTCCATCCTTTAGGAGACATCTCTTTTTCTTGATATTCAATAACACCAATATTCCTATACCCCTTCAATGCGTTTTCTTCTGTCAATGCATTTATAATGCTGTCTTTTTCAACCAAATAATCTACATAAAAGAAAGTATGTGCGTAATGGGCAATATTAAACGTTTTAATTGCTTGTCCGTCATATCCTGAACCAGGATAATAAACAATACGGCCAGCATTGAAAATCTCTTCAAAAGTTGGTTTGTCACCTTGTTTATAATTTGCTAACCAAGTAGGTGTTTGTTCCACACAACTACTAAAAAATTCTGCAATTGTTCTCATAAATAATCTCCTATAGTTACCATTATGATAACATTTGTTACTAAATATAAATAGGGTGCCAGCACTTTAACACTGACACCCCATTATTTCTATTTATTCTTCGTTATCCTCGTCAGAACCCTCTTCTTTTTCCTTTTTAGCCTTTTCAAATAACTCTTTCATTGTAGGGTTACCATGGGTGAGTTTTTTGACCGATAAGTCTTGTAACTTGTCATTGGCTAATCTGAGATTGCGGTCTGCACCTAATAGTCCTTCTTTAACTTTATTTAGGTGATCGATAGTCTTGTCAATCTCTTCAATAGCTTTGTTGAATCTATCGGTCGCTGCAGAGTAGTTCTTTCCAAATCTTTCTTGGAAATCAATTAACTTATCTTCGAAGTGAGTGATATCAAGATTTTGATTCTTCACAATCATAAGTTCATTCTTATATCCCGCAGATTGCTTTGCGGCGTTATATAGTAATGAGATGATTGGTAAGAAACACTGTGGACGAACCACATACATCTTTGGGTATCTGTATGATACATCAACAATACCCGCGTTGAAGTAGTCATTATCTGGTTCAAGGGTGGACACGAGCACTGCATATTCACAACCCTTCTTCTTTCTATCCTCATCGAGTTTCTTATAGAAATCTTCGTTCTTATGTTTAGTCGCAGTTTCATCCGCTTCATTCTTCATTTCAAACATGATGGAAATGAGCTCCGCTCCTTCATCAGTTTTATCTCTGAAGACGAAGTCACCTTTTGTGCCTTCTACAACATCATTATCTTTTTCAAAATATGCATTTGGATAAGATGTCATTCTTATAGAGTTGAAAGAATTGAGACAGTGTTGTTCTAATGTTTCTCCTAATAACTTAGTAGAGCTTTTAGCCTTGAGGTCTTTATAGAAGGCAATCTGCTCATCCTTCATCTTCATGTCTTCTTTATATTTATCTTTTAAAGATTGTTCTTTTAAGACATATTCTTTTTCTTTAGAAGCGATGTCATTGTTGAGTTCTAAGATAACCTTTTCTTTTTCATTGACCGCTTTATTAATCTCACCTTCAATGCTTTGTTTGAGCAAGACGATTTCCGATTTGAGTCTAGCGATATCTTCTTTCAGTCTATCTTTCTCTCTTTCTTGATCGTTCATCTTGATGAGCAAGTCTTTGCCATATCCCTCATTGAGTTTATCGATTTCATTCTTCTTTTCGATATCTTTTAATTTGATATCGGATTCAAGATTTTGAATCTTTTCTTTTAATTCATTGATAGTCTTTTCTTGGCTATTCTTCGTTTGTTCTTTGACGAGCTCTAATTGGGTTTTGTTTTGTTTTTCAATTTCTTCCACTCTTCGGGAGAGTTCTTTTTCAAATTCGTTATTTTTCACTTGTGAAAGGATTTCATCATATGTTGAATCATCAACAGAGAATACTTCACCACATTTTGGACACTTAATTTTTGCCATCATTAGTTGCCTCCATACTTTTCTTTAAATTCATCAATTACCTCTAGCATTCTTTCTGGTAATTTGTTTCTCACTGCTTTAACAAGTTCAGCAGGTATGTCACCGTAATATGCTTCTGCAATCGCACAGCTCATCGCGGCAGTAGTATCACAATCCCCACCAATACTAATCGTTGTTCTTAAACAGTCTTCAAAACTGTTAGAGATTAAGAAGCAATATAGTGCTTGAGGAACACTGGTCTGACAAATCTCAGAATCGTGCTTATATGTTCTTCTTAACTCTTCATAATCCAGGGTAGCGATTTCTGGGTACTGGCTAAGTGCATATTCTCTAATGTCTTTTTTATCACATTTCTCTAACGCCATCGCAATGCATCTCGCCACTACAAATGCGCCCTTTAATCCTTCAGGGTGGTTATGGGTACAAGCCGTTGCTAAATGTGTATAATTAAGCAAATCATCAGTGTTACCAGCATATGCCCAGCCTACGCCTGAGATGCGCATCGCACTACCATTACCACAGCTGTTATATGGTTTTGGATTAACTTCATAAATCCAGCTTATAAACCTATTACCATATCCAGCATATGGGTATCTTCTAGCCCACTTTTGCAAATATTTCGCTGCAGAAGTGGTATTTTTTTCATTTTCATGTAATACCCAATCCATCAAAGCAATGGTTAATACAGTGTCATCAGTAAACTTGCTTTCTTTACTTACTAGTTCAAAGTCTTTTGTCTTAATATTGTTAAATTCAAATCTGCTTCCAACAACATCACCAATAATTGCACCTATCATAATTGCTTTCCTCCTCCTGCTATATATTCTCTAATTGCTTTTTTAATAAAATTGCTCATGTTACCTGATGCTTTTAAGGCATCGATTATATCCCGATCTTTATCATAACGGCAATTAATTGCAACTGTCTTAGATACAGGTCTTATGTACGATATTTTGTACCTATAAATATCATCGTTTGCCACGTCTATATTCCTCATTATCTTTCTTCATTTCTTCAATTGATCCTTCTTCAAGCGCGTATCCTAACGCCCCTCACCATGTAGGAAAATACTCGCTACAAAATTACTGAAAATTCAGTAAGAAACACGATTGCAGCGAGTTTTTTGTTGCCGTTTGGTATTCGATGCTTAATAAAAAATAAGTGTTATTATGAGAACTCATCTATAAATAAAACGCCTCGCGATAAATCTTTGAGTAAAGATGATATGGTAGGCGTATGAGAAAACTCGTTACATTAGAAAACGTCAATATTTGATTGGCTATATACCCCATCATCACAAATGACTTTAGCGAATGGCTCGCCTTTTAGTATTTTGTTATATTGTTCAAGTGTGCCGTCAAAGATGACGAGTTTGCTATTGCTTATATCAGAGAACGCACATTGTTCAATAAGCTTCAACGAATTTGGTAAAATCACATGTTTTAGGTTTTTACATCCACTAAAAGCGTCTTCTCCGACTTCAACCACTTTGTTTAAGTTGAGACTTCTAATATCTAAGTTGTCTTTGAAAGCTTTTTTACCAATTATTTCAACACAATCTGGAACTGTTACATTAGATCTGTTTCCTGCATAACTAACAAGAGTTTTATTCTCAATGATAAATTGACAATCTATTTCATTCAAAATTCTATATTTCATACCAATTCTCCCAAATACCCTATGATTCCTGGGCTATCTGCGCCCCATCTTTATCGTATAGTCTAATAATTCTCCAAGTCTTAATAGTTTTTAAAACATGATATTGTTCACTTTGTTTTCGAATTAATTCTTCGAAGTGTTTATTTGCTTCATCGATATCGCATTCATCTGACCAGATGAGTTCTAATTTATCTTTGATATCAAAATAATTATCTTTCCAAGAGATGATACCTCTATCAACTCTATCTAGTGTTAAATAATATCTTTCCATAACTATTTAATAACCTTAAGCCCTTTCTTTTTATCCATCTCAGGAGATACTAGTCCATCTTTTTGTAGACGTTCAAACACTCTATTTGCCCTATTAAAACCAAGGGAACATTCTCTTTGTATTTTACTTACTGAAACATATTCTTGTTCTAATACCCAGTTCTTCACTTTTTCATATGCTTCATCGTTATCAATAATAGGAGCAGGATTAGCGGATAATGGTTCTACAGTTTTATATTTTTCTTTTAACTCCCCTATTACTTCTCTAACTTCCGTTGATTTGATATATGGAGCCTGTAATCTTAATAAGTCCTTACGGGAAATAGTGGGAGATTTAAGAAGCATATCACCAAGTCCCCCTAGATATTCCGCGCATGAATCATTAATGGCAAAGATAGAATCTGTATCTGTCGCGGTTGCAAAACACACGACAGTCGGGAAATTATCTTTCATCGCTTTACTTAACGCATTTGTATCGATTCTCTGCATAGAAAGAATGATATGAATACCAGAGGCTCTTGCTTTTTGAAGCAAAGATAAAAGTGGTCCTTTCACATCATTGACGGATTCATATAAGTCCATATATTCATCAATCACAACGATGATATAAGGTAGTTTGTCTTTATGAGTCTCGTTATATTCTTTGATAGAACATACTTCTTCCTTTTCAAATAAGACATATCTATCATTCATCTTTTGAACAAGGGAATATAAGGCTTCTAATGCTTCTTTCCCTTTATTGATAATTGGTCTATATAGATGTGGTAATTCCTTATATGGATGCATCTCCACATATTTAGGGTCGATTAAAACAAACTGCACATCACTAGGTGTGTTTCTTTTAATTAATGTGGTTAATAAGCTATGTAAGAAAATAGACTTACCACTTCCAGTCGTGCCGGTCACTAATATATGTGGAAGAACACATAAATCTTCTTGAATGAGTTTACCCTTGATATCAACCCCAAAAGGAATAGACATTGGATTGTTATTAAGTTGGTCATAGATATCATCATAATTAACGAAATCACGATGTTCATTGACGATTTCTATCCCACTATAAGGTTCATTAGGAATAGAAGGAACAAAACGGAGATAAGAAAGACCGAGTCTCACTCGTAAGTCAGGAATGATACTAGAGAGGTTTTTCACTTTTTCATCTTTTTTATATTTGATATTGAATCTCGTATATGTAGGACCAGATATATAGCCCACACATTCCGCGAGGACATTCATATCTTTAAATGTTTTATTGATTAAAGTTTTTCTTTCTTCGTTAACTATTTTATTATCCTGTCTCATAACGATCCCCCTATTTATATAATAACTATTCTTCTTCTGTGACTTTTTTATTTCTTCTAAAACTACCTTTACCTTTCTTCGGTTTGAAGACTGTTCCTCTAGTATTTTTCTGCACTTCAAAATGAAGCTTGTTTGGTAGCTTAGTTTGGTCAACTTTAATATGAATAGTTTCTTTTTCTACCATATATAAATAATACTATGCTTTCTCTTCTCCAATAAGGGCTTCATGCACGATATCAAAGCATTTGTTGATAACGTGTTCTGGGTTAAGTGCTTCAATCACTTCTTCCATATTAACAACAGAGTTAAGTTGTTTGCTGTCATATGCTTTCTGTAAGAACATATGGGCCATAATCGCTCTTGTTGTTTCATCTTTGCTATTACAAATAAATCTCATAATACTTATTTCCTTTCTTCAGTGATTTTATTCACTACTTTCATCAATTCTTCTGCATCTTCATATGTTTCAATATCAACATCTTCTACTGGTTCTTCTGAAACTGGTTTATGATTCTTAAGCGCTTCTTCTAAGGTTAGATCGCCATAAATCACTTTATCAGCTTCATCCATATAAAGACCCTTGTCTAATAGGTCATCTAGTTGTTTTAAATATTCTTCATTACTTTGTAATTCTTTTACTTGTTCTAATAACACTTCATCTGCCCCTAAATGATTATTATCAGGTGACTTAGAAGCCGCTTGTTTTAATAACTGACTAGCTTTTTCTTTATCACCATTATCTAAATAAATAAGGGCCATTGCCATTGAGGCATATAAATCGAGATGTGATTCATCTACTTGAATCTCACTATCATCATATAGAACTTGGATGCAGTTTCTTGATGATTCATAATCCTTATTCATCGCATATGTATAGGCAACAAGAGAGATATCATCATCCTCCATATCTAACTCTAATTCAAGGATCATATCCATCTTCATATCCGCATATCTATGTGCGTTCTTAAAGTCTTTATTTACAATATAGTGATAAACAATCTTGTTATATCCAGTAACACCTTCATTCATTAGTTCTTTTAATTGTTTTTCTTCCATCTCTACTTCCTCTTTCCGTTATCATCGTAAAACGAAAACAATAGTGAAGAAAAACAAGTATCAATTTTGTACATAAAAATGAACTTTATAGAAACTGGGTGCTTTAACGAAATATAGCAAGAAGTCGCCCATCTTGATATGACTAGGTCATCGCGAAGCCATCAAGATTATCTATAACTTCTATAATTGGAGTATGTCACATATTTGGATACGTTCAATCATAAAATCTCTTTTTGGTTAATTGCTACCTTTTTTTCGATTTCTTCATATAACTTGATATTGTATTCTTTCAAGAATAATCAAAAAAACAGCTATAAAAACATAATTAAATAAATAGGTAGAGTTACAAGATTATTTTCTTTTTTTACTATGTTCTTATTCCCAAAAACAAATCCAAAAGGAATTTTATAATTACCATTAGGGTCCACCAGTTTAGGAATTGCTCTAAAATTCGTCTGATCTTTTCCTGACTTTATTTCAATAGGCAAAATAGAAAGATTGTTGTAATCATTGATTAAGAAATCAACCTCACCAACTTTTTTACTATCAAAATAATATAGTTCATGACCGTGAGCGATCAATTCCATTGCCGCTGCAGTTTCATACGCAGAGCCTAAATTAACTCCTTTATCTTGGTTTAAAACCGCATCAATGCTATTTTTGTATAACACATTAGTTAATATGCCAACATCGTTATAATAAAGCTTAATAAGATTCTTGCTACTAGATTCCGTTAAAGGAAATACAGGATTGCTAACTGCTTTGACTGCATGAGCAACACCCGAAGACACTAGGTAATCAAATTCATCTTCGTATTTATTAAGGGTGTCTTTTTTATTATCATCAATTTTATTTGCTTGAATTCTTTTAACGTTGTTCCCCATTCGGGAAGCCATCATTTCATAAATTCTAGTTATTTTTAATTTGTGCTCTAAATCATATTGCGAGCAGTCGTCTTTATAATAAGTGTACGTTAATGAATGTACTCCTCTCATTTCCATGACATTTTTATTGGCCACAAATTGTTTTACTGCATCAGGAAGGCCGCCAGAAAGAAGATACTCTTTAAATCTCGAAAGGAGAACCGAATGAACAACATCAGTGATGGGTTCTAATTTATCAAAGCATTTTTTGACGTATTCAATCACATCCTTGCCAACATGACTTGCCCATAAAAACTCCTCAAAATCCATAGGAAACATTTTGACTTCTTTAATTGAACCCATTGGAATAAATGTATGCTTAAGCGTAACACCAAGAAGAGAACCACTAACTATATAAGAATACTTTTTCTCTTTATTAAGTGGTTTTAACATCGATATCAAATGCGGGTATACCTGGATTTCATCTAAAAAGATAATCGTGTCTTCTCTTGTGCCTAGTTTGTCGCCAAAAAGTGATGATACCACAAGATAGAACTTATCGGCGGTATTAACTTTAGCGTGTTCAAAATTTCTTTCGCCATCAAAATCATCTTTGAGGTTTATTTCAATGTAGTTTTTGAATTTTGCTTTAGCTAGTTTATTGATGATATATGTTTTACCAATTTGTCTAGCGCCCTCAATAATGAGTATTGTTTCTTTGTCACTATCCAAATATTCATTGATTGTTGTTTCAATTTTTCTTTTAAACATTGTTTAATCCTCCAGTAATGAGATTTTTCCAATAAAATTATGTCACGATATTAGGATTTTTCCAATACTTTTTAACGCAGAATACAGTATTTTTCCAATCATCCATCTCTTCAAAAAGTTATAATTGAAAAACTCAAAATAGCGCACCGCTGTCACCTATTCAGGTAAAATTTTAATGATTATTAATATAATAAATGATATGTACAAACTATTAGAATGGTTCGTCATAATCGCTCATAATGATGGCCATATTATATTCATCAGTGTTTACACAGTATAAAGAGACATCAACGTGGTCTTTATAATAGATAGCTTCATATCTTAAAACTACATATTCTTTACTATGATCAATTGTTCATTTAGAGATAGCGAGATTAACTTCATATTCCACTGGATTAAGAGACACAAACTCAAAATCATTAGAGGTGAATCTTAATTCTATTTTTGTTTCTTTTAAACCATTATCATTCTTACTATCTTCAAATATAACTGTTTTAAGTCTAGGACCTAGAGGCATATCTTCTAGATATACGTCTTCTTCCACTTCTTCTAATCTATATACCTTCTTCTTCATAGATTTAAAGTCATAGACTTCAAAAGTCTTATCTTCTTTATCTTCTTTATTAACAAAATGGTTATAGAAATCTAATATATATAACTTATCGTTATCTAGGATATTAAATGCAAAGAAAATCAATATATTTGCATGTTTTTCGATAGTAAATAAATAAAGTGGTAATTAAATACCACTTTACATTATTAGAACCAAAACATTATATCGTTATAGCGCAACATCGCCATCGCTGCAGTGGATGACTGTCGCTGGTATATCATCTCCCCATTTATTAGGATCTGGAGTATCAACTTTTTCCCATTCCGCTTTTGTTCCAGCATAATTGATAGTTGTTAAAGCAACGCATCCATCAAAGACAAAAGATTTAATCGCTTCAATGCTTTTTGGCAATGTGACAGTTGTTAAAGATGAGCAATTATAGAAAGCTTCCATTTCGATAGTTTTAACACCTTCAGGAATGGCAATTGTGGTTAAACTAGTACATTCTTCGAACGTATTATATTGAATAGTGTCAACTCCACTACCAAGATTAACAGTTGTTAGTCCCTCACAATATTGAAAAGCATTTCTTCCAATTGATTTAACACCGTCGGGGATTGTAATCGAAGTCAATGAGCCAAACCACCTACACGCATCTTGATTAATGAATTTACAACCATTATCAATACTAAAAGTTGTCGCTGATTTATCTTTAATACCCATCAAAATCAAACATGGGTTTTCTTCACTACCTAAGTAGAGACCATTATTCACCTCATTACATATTACTTGCTTATAACTCCCATACATATCAAAAACATAATTCCCAAAATAGGCGAGTTTTGAACCATTTTCGAAAACGAAATTTTTGAGGTTATCACAGTTAAAAGCATAATAATCTATCGAAATAACACTGCTTGGAATCGTGATAGATTCGAGGTTATCGCAACCACTAAAGGCACCTTCACAAATATATTCGCAGTTGCTATTGATGTTATAAGTATTCTTCGAGGAATCACTAGTCCTTATAAATGCAAAATATGGATTGCCTTCTTTTCCTAAATATAAGCCATTCTCATATTTGTTAAGTTTTAGGCTACTACACTCACTAAAAGCAAAACTCCCAATATGTTCAGTAGAAGCAGGAAGATTGATGGTTTCTAGCGAGGAACAGCCTCGGAAAGCATCCTCATAAATATGAGTTATACCATTTGGTAGGGTGACCGTTTTTAATTTATAACAATCTTCAAATAGGCCCTCTGAAATAGTTGTAACCTGATTAGGGATTCTGATAGAGGTAAGACTCTCACAGCTTTCAAAAGCACAGTAATCAATGGTAGTAACACTATTTGGAATCTTAATACTCTCTAACGATTCACAAGAATCGAAAGCACGTCTACCAATAGTTACTAATGTATTTGGTAAACTGACATTCTTCAAACCCGTGCAGTCGCGGAAAGAATAAACGCTAAGAGAGGTGATTGTATCAGGGACAAAGACATATTCAACCTTTAAACAATCTTCAAAAGCACCTGTTCTACGACCATTTTCATCATATGTTACATATAATTCTTTAACAGGTAATCCCTCATATGATTCTGGAATCGCGACGCGTCCTTCAATATCAGTGTCCTTCGCTTTCACGCTGTAATATGTCTCATCCGTGGATTTGATGAAACTCAGTTTTTCTGGAGTTCCCACTTGGGGAATCCTTTTATGTTCAGCGTAGTCGCATACAGTGCATGTACGCGTAAGCTCACCATCCTTTTCACTTTCTGGAGGGGTGGTCTCCTTCCATTCAGAAAAAGTATGAAGGTCTTTATCTATCTTGACCATATGCCCACACGTGGACTCATGCCAATGCGCTTCTTCGTCATACGTCCATTTATCGCTGAAAGTGTGCTGATGAACTGAAGTGCTACTACTCTCACTTGAAGAAGAAGCCGGTTGGGATGAATCCGGTTGGGATGAAGATGGAGTAACAGTTCCTCCAGAAGAACACGCTCCTAATGATAAAACTAATGCTGAAAATGCAATTGATAATAATTTAAACTTATTGATCATAAAATGCCTCCTCGGTATATATAGTAATTGTACCAAAAAACCTCCTTTATAACAAAAGGAGTGGACAATTCCCAACACCGATATAACGAAAAAGCATATGTGAACCTACTCGGTAGTTGAACAACCGAGGATTCCCATTCGGTGTCCTAAAAACTTATCTATTTTTCTTCTTAAATAATCCATATCATGGCCTTGCGAATACGTATTATCACAAAATTCTAATGTTTTTATGATAGAAAATCACAAAATTCTTGATTATTAGCCTTTATAAATCACAAAATTCTTATTTTATATTTGCAAGTTTTGCATGTTTTTCGACAATGTTTAATTATGTTTAAATATTTGGTACGTTCAATCATAAAATCTCATTTTTGGTTAATTGCTACTTTTTTTCGATTTCGTTATATAACTTGTTATTATATTCTTTCAAAAAAAGTATATTGTCGTCACCTATTCAACTTTGTATTAACGAATTATTATATTAATAATAAACGCAAAGAAAGTTTGCGTCTTTTAAGCTTATCCTATTCCCTGATATGGGGTGTCCTAGAACGATTATATTGTTTTGCAATACAAGAGTAGAGACTATTGATATTCACGGTTTTTCCCACTATAAGTGAGCTTTTATGGTTGGTGCCACTATTGAAGAAACATATTTTACAATCCCAACATACTGATTGGAACAATGTAGACATCCCCTTCTTTTTTAGAAGACCCATGACTTGTAAGTATCATTTTGAAAGCAGGCATTTTTAAGCCATTTTCTTTCATCTTCTTTTCGAATTTATTTAAAGAAGAAATTCCATCTTTAATATTTTTATCACTCGCAATTTTAATTTCAATTGCACCATATTCTCCGTTGTTAAGTTTTAAGATTGCATCTACTTCTAAACCATTGCTATCTCTATAATGCTTTAATTCTCCATTAAAAGAATCAGCATATATTGATAAATCTCTAACTGCCATATCTTCAAAAAAGAAACCAAAAGATTTCAAATCATTTAATAAGTCAGCAGGTGTGATACCTAATGCAGATGTTGCAATAGAAGTATCAACAAAATGATGTGTTGGGGTAGTTCTTACAGCAACACTAGATCTTAAATTAAGATTCCAGGCAGGCATATCATAGATAATGAAAAGATCTTCTAGTGTTTTTTTATAAGTTAAAAATGTATCATCATCTAATTTGCTTCTCTCTCCTGATTCTAATATATCCTTAATCATTAATGTGTTTTTAGCTTCAGTAGATATATTTCTTGCAAAAGACTTAAGTATTAGTTTTAAAAGCTCAATATTTTTATTTTTTAAGAACTCAGCAAATTCATCATTCTCATCTTCAATAGTAAATAAGCCTTCATAGTAGTTGTTAGTAACATCAAGAGCATATTCTTTTTCGCTTTTCACCGCGATAGGCCAACCACCTCTACAAATAATATGAGCAATATCCATTAATGAAACAGGATTATGTTGACCATAGGTAGATGTAAATTTATAGTTCTTATCAAATAGACCCAATAAAGAAATAACCCCTGTAGATTCTTTTGATTCTAATAAAGAGAATGGTTTTAATTTTAAAGATGTTATTCTTCCGGCAGCAGAATTTTGAATTTTAGATGAATCGACTGGTGTGGTGCTTCCAGTTAATATATATTTTCCAAATTGATAATCTTTATCTAAATCATCTTTTATGATATTCCATATTTCGGGAGCTTTTTGCCATTCATCAACTAAATGAGGGTTGTCTCCTTTTAAAGTTGAATAAGGATCGGCGTTAGCAATTTCAATATCGTTAGTGGTCTTCAACGTTGTTACTGATTTTGCAAACTCTTCGCATAAAGTGGATTTGCCACAAAACTTAGGGCCACTAACAACCACACATCCAGATGATTTAAGTTTCCTTTTTAATGAATTCTCTGCAAGACGGGGAATATAATCTTTTATTTTTGCCATAACAAACAACCTTATATATATTTTATATAGACACAAATAAAAATCAATCGTTTTCGGTGTTTTGAATAAAATATTTTCGGTGTTTTGAATAAAATATTTTCGGTGTTTTGAATAAAATATTTACGGTGTTTTGAACATTTTTGTTAGTAAACTTTAAAATGGCTGTTTTTCGTAATTATTAGAATTTCATCCAACATTCTTTTAAGAATGACTTAATAGAAGTTAAATCCTTATCCTCATAATAATTAACTAGATGCTTTTTAAAATTGTCTACTTTGCTATAGTCGATAACTAAGAGCCCTTGGCCTTTAGAGATAAGATAATGATTCGCATACACTACCGCAGTTCTTTTGTTACCATCATTATAGATTTGAGTCTTCATGACATATAAGCAGAGCTCAATAGCTTTATCAATGTCATCCAAACTTGAGGCTAACAAGTCTTTGATATCTTGCTTAACTTTATCTTCAAAAGGAATCGGAGGAATGTATGATGAACCTCCAATGGTGACTGGTACCCCTCTAATTCTTCCTCCATCTTGAATAGCTAATAATCCTTCATTAACTAATCTAGCAATATAGGAGGCCAAATAATAATCGCTTGGTGCTTGGATGACATCTTTATCTAAGATGAACTGCCATGCGTGTTTTAAATTAATGATTTTTTGAACATCTTCCGCTTTTACATTTTTTACAATTCCATTATCAATAATTGCTTCTGTATCTGGAAAGGTGGTTCCAACCCCTTCTAACACAGCTTGATCATAAATAATCTTCTTCATATTAGCGCGAGCAAAATCTAGATTAAGAGCAATTCTATCTGATAATTCTTCTTCCTTATAACCAAGTAACGTTAATTGTTTTTCAAGCTGCCTAATTTCCTTGCGAAGAGATTTAGTTTCAACATTATTTCTTAATAAAGTGCTATATAGTTCTTCGCTATATTCGCCAACATAAGTAGATTTAACTTTATCTAATTCTCTTTTACGGACATATAGGTATTTCTTTTCTGATATAGTTTTTATTTCTGGAGTTCCATCATATGGTAAAAGATTTAAACGAGCTTGTAATTCTGCGCGCCTATTTAACAATTCTTGAATTTGGATAAATGTATTTTTCATTTAATATTCTCCTTAGGGAACATTTCTGTTTTATTATAGATATTTTGTTCCCTAAATTCAATTATTACTTTGATTCTTAAAAGCAGTTCTTTACCACAAAATGGACACTTCATAATCCTTTATTTAACAAAAATGGCCTCCGCAAGGGAAGCCACTTCATGTTTGTTGTTAGGATTGTTATTAATTTAACTCAATATCATTCTTGATAATGTTGTTGTTTTCAATTTCATTATCATTCTTATTTGATATTTCATTATCGTTGATATCATTGCTTAATTGATCTGAGAATGATAATCCTCTATGTCTACGTTTATCAAGTTCATCGAATTGTCGTTTCGCGTTATCATAGATATCTTGATCAATCTCATCATTAGCCTGGGCTTTCGCATTCACGATGGAGAGACAGAACATTCCTCTTTCTTTACCTGCGCCTCTAAGACCTCTAACCATGTCTATAGTGACATCTTTTGGATCGACACCTGGGAATTTATGACGTAAGTAGTTCTCCGCGAGAGTACCCGCTCGATTTAAATCTCTTGGATTATTGATATCATTCTTCCAAGAATCAACATAATCAGATAAGGCAGTCCATTCTGGAGAAGTTCTACCTAAGAATCTTTCAAAGGTACTACCTTGATAAGTTGTCTTAAATGTCGCTGGATCAAAATTAGGATTGTTTCTATTAAATAATGATTCAAATCTACTTTGTCTCGCGATTTCAATATTGGCATATAAATCTACTTTATCTTTTCTCGCGTTATTATAGTTATCTCTTTCATTATGAATCTTATCAGCGAGGTCTTTATATCTCATATCATTTCTGAAATGATTCTCTAATGTAGAAATAGGATCTTTTAAGAAATCTTTGAGGAATTTGCAATTTGGATCATCATCTTTTAAAGGGATAACTTTATTGAGGACTGTGGATTCCACACGGTCTCTCGCTTCAGAAATGAATTCACCGATAGAAGGGAATCTCCCTTTATTAGTCTTAATGAGTTCATCATAGATAGTGATTGCACTTTTTAATCCATCCGCGAGTGGTTCTGCTTTCCATTCTGCTTGAGCAATCTTACTTAACGCGGTGACCGGAACATAGCGGTCATTGAATGCGTCGTAATGTTGACGAACCGAATTATAACCCTGCTCTTTTAATACATCATCGAACTCTTTCGTATGATCGCGGATAAAATTGTCACGCATCGTTCCATAATCGAGGAGGAGTTCATCACCGTTTCTATTAACCACGGATTCAATAGGATTATAGACAAAGTCTAATATCTCTTCTTTTGCATTAGAATAAGACTCGAAAGTAAAATCTTCTTGTTTACAAGTTTTGACGAATTCTTGATGCGCGGATATCGATAGCGAGACAATACCTTCTCTAGATATACCAAAATGGCCTTTGCTCGATACTGAGCAGATATCATCTAATGTATCTCTTACATAGTTAAAATATTCATCTGGATCATATTCAGCGAGTTCCGGGATATATGGTTCCGCTTTATCTTGTAAATCAAGGTGTCTTACTGCCTCATTAATTTCGTTTTCGTTGAGATGCTCTTCCCAATTATCGACGAGGGTTTCAAAATTCTCTGGAATATTGAAGTTTTCCATCTCCCCAAATGGGAAACGTCCTTCCCCTTCAAATAATTCTTTATTCTTCTGTTCACAGTATACACAGACATACTGTATTTTCTTTAAGGCGATAGATGTTTCAAAGATATCATCCATGCTGACAAGCTCTTTGTTTTTAATCGCTTCATCAATAGTCTTTAGTTTCTCAATATCCTTACGAATCTTTTCATATAATTTTCCCATAAGTAACATCCTCCTTTATGGTCACGAATACATTATACAGGATATAGAGTCACAAAAGTGCCACAAATAAAATAAAAATCGACTATAAAGGTTTATTATTTGGAAAATCGATTTGAGGAAAAATATGTCTATAGTGTGTAACAAATATATTAATATATTGTTTTATGCAATTTTGTCTTATGTAATGCGTGGCACGATGTTAGTAAAAACTTCTCCGTGTGATTATATTTATAATATAAAAACATTTGATTGCACGTTTTTGAATCGTTTTTTATAGAACAACCGCATTTCTACTTTATAAAAATAATTTACGCAAATTTCCAATAAATTACGCAAAAAAATCAATTTTTAAGCAAAATTTTTATACAGCATTTTCAAACAATACGCAATGTATAAACAGCTTATATTAACGATAATACGCAATGTATTTGCGTGGCATTTTATCGTCATAACGCAATATATCAATATGTTTGTCTCGACAAATTACAAAGCTCAACTTCCATCGTTGAAGGTGGCGCCCATGACGTGGTCCTCAAAGACAGGCTTGTACAAACTATATTACTTTACATCTGTGAGCAATTTACAGGCGTATTCTCTTTTATCTTTTTGATTAGGAATATCCTTTTCTTCTAGATAATGGATATATAGCCCCAATAAATCATTTCTCACTCTATCAACATTCTCTTCACTGATATCGATATTAGAATATTTCTCTAACATATCTTCCCCGCATATATATCGAAACTGTGAGAAGGGGGAGTATAAGAATTCTTGAATGTGTTTCTTTTTGTCTCCTAAGGTCACTATTACTGGTTTATTCGCTTCATTTTCTTCTAATATCTTTACCGCTTCCGAAGCGATTTCATCCATTTGTTTTTGTAGTCCTTTGTTATAATCGTTAATACTTTTTCTCGCGAGTAATTTATAGATGAGATAGATAAATCCTGGAACAAAGAAGAAAAGAAATAACATGAGAAGCGTCCCGACATTGATACGAGGGGGAATCTTCTTTTTATTCTTCAAATCGAAATATTGATCATCGAGAGAAGCAATCTTCCAGTAATTATGCATTGTCACATCTCTAGATAATATCGCATATTCACTGAGCCCACTGACAAGCGCGTCTGTTTGGACCCACCCAAAAGGTTCGAGATCATCATATGTCACTGGATTATATGGATCAGGATGAGTGATATTAACCGCGCGTGTTTCAAATTCTTGTTTCATACAACCTATTCTATCAAATTATAAAGAAGATATGGATTCTTTACTCCTTGTTAATAACGAACGATTAACTGTGTCAGTTATTTCTTTACTGTGGTCTTTTTTTACCATGTAGACAAATTCTTTGGTTAACACGAATATTTCCATCGCTACCGCATCTTTTAAATATACAAAAGATGTTTCGTTATAACTACCAAAAGGAATGATAACTACATAAGTATTGCTATTAGATATATTATTGATTCTTTCAATAGATAAGTTCTCGACCTTGTCTGCAATCACAATTAAAGTTTTTCCTTTGTTAGAAACAAAAACTCCTTTTTCTTTATCGTAAGTAAAGTTCTCTTCACTAATCCTTTTATCAAAATAATTTGCAAAATAATAACCGAGATAGTCATTATAAATTTTATTATTGTTGTCGATTAGATAAATAGATTGGTCATCATAGACAGAAAGGGAGGAGACAAAGATATTCTCTTTGACACCAAAGAGCTTTGCTAATTTATAAATATTCCCATAAGAAGCACTATATAGATATCCATCATCTCTAGAATATTTGACCACTGTATTCTCATTAATACCGGTTAACTTAGATATATCCACTAATTTAATATCTCTATCCAATGATAGTTTTCTTAACAAAGTGGTTTTCTTAACTTCTTTTTCAAAATCATTCCTGAGATTAGAGAAATCCATTTCATGATATATGTTATATCTATCAACAAAAGCTTCTAACGGCCAATATAAGAATAGATATTCAAAACTCTTATTAAAGTGTAGAAACAAACGGAAATAACTCTCCGCGAGGAAAAGACCTTTGAAAGATATATCTGCATCTTTAATAGGTCCAACTTTGTAAGTGTCTTCCACGATTTTTTCGATATTCGAATTAATGTCGTAATCATTGTTCTCTAAGCCATTAACAAAAGAGGAAGCGGCGATGCGTTCTTCAATCGCGCGATATGAATATCTTTTATCCAAACCAAAAGTAATAACCGCGCCTAAACGATTAATGATGTCATCATGATAAAAAGGTTTAATCATCTTTTTCCCTCATCAAATCCCTAATACGTCTGCCTTTGCTTGCTCTTTCAAGGCGTTCCAATTCGCGGTAGGAATTATCCGCTGAATCTTTACGATGGTGGCTTCTTTCAAAGTATAAAGGTTCGGCAGATATCGCACCAACAAATTTGGTTCTATTAAATGCTTTTTCACTTATTAAAACGTATTGTTTTCCCAAGTTACCCAATAAATATATCTCTTCAAGTTTTTCATATGTTAATACATTTCTAATAAACATTAATGGAAACCTAAAATATGCATCGTCCGCGCGATACCCAATCACCACATCATAATCATCAGTGTTTATATAATATTTATTTAAATATTCTAGTGTATCGGAAAACTCTATTCGATCATTCTCTGGTATTTCACGATTATGCATCAATATAGCTATCCAGTTGAGCACACTATATTTGCTCTTGTCGGTTAAATTTAAAATCTTTAATCCACGTTCATCAAAAGAATATTTATTCGCGTATCCATTACGCGTAGACCTATTAGCCCATTCCTTAGCCATATCAAGGTTTCTAGTGCAATAAAAACCAAGACCATAATCATTGTGTTCATTAGAACCTTCATAATGATAAATAGGCACTGTAATGATGCGTTCGCTGCCATGATATATAACTATGTTACTCATACATTAATACTACCATTATTGTACCATATATCAATATTTTCTTGTACTATAATACAATTTTTATATTGTTCTTGGGACAGCAAATGCAATATTCTCTATTTGTATTTATCAAATTCTTTATTATATAAATTCACTTTATAATCATCTTCTGGCCATATGCACATATAGGCTTGTTTGAGATGAACTGGTTGATATTCACATACTACTTTTGCGACAACTTCAGCAGCTTCTTCTACTGGATAACCATATATCCCTGTAGAGATAGAAGAAAAAGCGATGGTTTCTAGGCCTAGCTTATCCGCGAGTTTTAAACTATTCTTATAACAACTCGCAAGTGTTTTAGCGGGAGTAGGATCGATATCATATATTGGTCCAACTGTATGGATGATATATTTGTTATCAAGACGGTACGCTTTAGTGACCTTTGCCCCTCCAACTGGGCAGCCATGTAATGTCTTGCATTCTTCTAATAATTCTGGTCCTGCCGCGCGATGTATTGCCCCATCAACACCGCCGCCACCTAATAAAGAGGTATTGGCTGCATTAACGATAACATCGGCCTTTTTACCAATCTTAGTGATATCTTGATTGATCGCGATTATTTTCATTGTTGATATGTATATGTCACAGTAAGGGTATAGTTAGACCCATCGTCAGTAACGATATATTTCGTTGGGAAACCGTATTTATCAAACACCATCTTTAAATTCGCTTTTTGAACTGTTAATGGGTTGATCATATATACTTGTCCACTGGTGATTGTGACGGTGCTCGCTTTAGTGTTCGCCGCGAGATAAGAATAGATAGCGATACCAGCAAAGACACCTAAATCTTCACATTCATATTTTGCAGTAGAGTCATCGAGGATAAATAAACCGCTTTCTCCTAAACTATATTCTTCATGGAAAGAGAATTTATAATCTATTTCGTTATAGATGACGTTGCCGCCACCATCAATTATCTTTTTAGTGACAGTTACTGCTTCCGCATCCTTATCCGCTTGTTTAGAAGCGATGACGAATTGGCTATATGGGACGATTGTGGTCACTTCTCCTCCACAGGAAGACAGTAATAATAATGGTAATGATAATAATACAAGTTTATGTTTCATAATATGTGTTCCTACATTATCTATTATATTGTTAATCAAAGAATTTTATAAAATAAACTATGTGGTGGCTATTTAGATTTATGAGACTTATATTCACCTTCTGGGGTTTCATAGCCTTTCTGTTGGCCGCGGTTGTTATCACATTTATTGTGTTTTTGCTCACATAAAACTAGAGTATTTTAAGGAATTCTATTATTGTCTCTTTTACCTCATCATAATCTACTTCAACCCACGAATGTTTTGACTTGCTCGCCTCTTTTTCAAAAAAGGGATCGTTTAGCGTTTCTTCAATTGATAAAACTATGTCGTAAATAGTGTTAATATCTCTATAATTCAAAGATATAAACAAATTAAGAATCTCTTTTAGTTTCTGTATATTCAACAAATTATTATCAATTAGATAATATAGGTCATAGATATCTTTAAAGCGTGTACTATTGAGCCCAAACTTGACCAACGACATAAGTTTTTCTGCGAACACTTGTTCACATGGATTTGCTTTTAATGGGAAAGAAATATTATCCCCAAATTCAAACACAATAACACTTTGAGCAATCGCGTGATAGGTATGAACACCAATATCAAGTTTAATCATTAGTTCATCATCATTATCATCGCTTAACTTAAGATGCACTCTTCTTCCTTGATAGTCCTCTTGGTGTAGTTCTTCTATCTCGCCACCAATTGACACTTTTATTCCATCATTCAAATTATTGAGTTGATCAACAAGCAACACAATTGAATTGTTATCAATTGGATATCGAAGCAAATCAAAATCAATATCGCGAGTAACGCGTCTTTTGTTTTTTGATAAATGGTACATGATTATTCCACCCTTTATGGTGATAAATCTAGATACACGAGAAGCGGCAATCTTTTTTAGTATTATTTCTTCTGCCGCTAAATTTTGAGAGGTTAGATAATTGTTATCTTGCTTTAAATACTTACTTATCATGGAAGATATGTTCATCAAATAAGCTCCTTTATTTTGAATAACAATCTGCCCCCATTTTTAAAACCCTTCGCGTACTTATTTAATTTAATATAATCGAGTTTATCCTTTATCTTTCGATATGAGTTTAGAACCTCATAATATATTTCAGGCGAATATCTCCCTTTTAGTCTTATTAATTCTATTAACATTCTTTCAAGGTCATATATTCTTATAAGACCATTTTTTGTTTCCACTATAGACACACCAATATTAATAATTGATGGGTTTTGATATGATTGGCTTATATCATCTTTCCTAATTGGGAAACTGTGTTGAGGAGTAACCACATCATATTTCTGAGGAACATAGTCTGTTAAATCATAAAAGCTAAACGCATATAAGCCAGTCAGAATAGCGTTAGGGTATCTTTTGAAAATGCAGGCTTCTGTTTCTATAAATTCATTTTGATTATCAGAATACATTCCTCTACTAATCATGTATAAAGAATGGCTCTTAACCTTTTCCTTAATTGAATATTGGGTTTCCCCCATTTGTAACAATTCTTTAGTACTATAGATCATAATACTAATTTATGTTTTTCTAGGTCTTTTGTCAATTATCACCTAGATTTTCATAAATTGTTATCGAGCATTAGAGAAATAGGCGTATTTAAATCAATAATGAATTATGTCCCTATGTTTACACAAGAAAAATAACTCGTCAAGCGACCCTCTGTAGTTACCTATAATATATATAGTTAAGTTATATAACTTATAGACTACTCTTATGTCTATATATTATAGGTAAATTTTTCCTAATGATAAAAAAGAACCGGCCTTTTGACGGGCTGGTATTCTTCTATTTATCTAAATCTTTTTCCAATTGATCGAACACATCATTGAACCTTGAGCCAAGTTTATTCTCTTTGGGTTGTTCAACTTCTTGTTTAACGGGTTCTTTTTGTTTGTTCTTTTTAGTTTTAAACTTACCATTTTTAATAATCGCATCTTCTTTTAGTAAACAAGACAACGATGGGAATGGCATATTATCTAATTCTTCTTCAGAAATGCCTAATTTAGACAAGAATTCTTTAAATGTGATGATTTCAATGTTCTTGCCATTATCAATTGCTTCTTGGACATATTTGAGGCGGTTACAAATATCAAGGCTACCATCTTCTTTATATCTATCATATCTTACAAAGATATCAGATTCTGAACCCTTAAGAACGTATGTTCCACCTCTATTTACAATCATCTGAACGATATTCATTATCTGTACAAAGTGTTCAAATTCATAATTGATGCCGATACTTATCTTCTTACCATCGAATATCTTTTCTACTTCTTCGGTGATAGTCGCGTTATCTAAGAACTGTAGAAGAAGCTTTTTATTCTCATGATGATTGGTAAGATTCGTGCCATCACCAGTATATTTACCATCCGCGATAGCTTTCACCATTCTTTTTTCTCTTTCGGCTTTTGCTTCTTTTCGTTTTTTATAAGAAGCGATGACGAAATCCACTGTTTCATCTTTCGCTTTTGGAGATTTGGCAATAAGATCTTCTAACGATATTTCATACTTATTAAGCATCGCCTTTAATTCGAGCATCGTTGTATATGCATCTGATTTAGCGTCGTGCTCTTTATATTCATCAGTAATTTCTAATAAATCTCTTAATCTAGTTACCCCAACGTCTTCTTTTGTTCCCACAAGAACTTTATAGAATTCTTTGATGTCGTAAAATACGCAGTTGATTGGTTTTAGATGATATCTTTGGCATTCATCGTTGATACCTTGGATATCGCCCGCGACAGTATGACCAAATACATAATCGGCTTGGTTAAATAGCGCCTTTATCTCGTCATAGAACGCATCAAATGTTGGTTGTTCTTCATAGAACGATTTCTTTCTATATAACAACTTTTTAAGCGCGTAATAATCCCATTGATCACTTAAGATATTAGGATTGATATAGAAGTTACCACTTTTTATTGCTGTGAAACTCTCATCACATATCACATATCCAAATTCACATACTTTATATTGGTTATTGAAACATGATGCTTTTTCTAAATCGAACACTAAATATTTCTTCATTGTTAGTCTCCTTTAGTTTAATTCTGATGGTTTTAATGGAACATTAACAACTTTCCCAATAACCACTACATTCCCGTTGTCTTTATCGTAACATATCCTGTGGTTTGAATGGGGATACTTTGCCATTATTTCAGACTCAACTTGATCTAATATTTCATCAATTGTTAGCTCATCATCGTATAACGTATGATTCGTTATCGATATAAACATGTTTTCTGTAGAGCCAGAGTTCTTCTTGGCAAATTCAACTAATTTGTTAGCAGCATTGAGAATGTCTTGAACTCTCTTTTCCTCTCTTTTATAAGCTTGCCTGCGTTGAGCATCACTAAATCCGCATGATATAATTCGTCCGTCTTTATCAATCTTCATGATATACTGTTTACCTTTAAATGTGTTTTGGACTTTTAATTCTGGGTGGTCTTTCAAATACTGATTGATTAATAATGCTGCTCGTTTAGCTGCATTTAACACCGCACCTGATTCTGTATAGCAAATTGATTTAACTTTTGTTTCAATAAGCGGAAGTTCAATTTCGCATATCCATCTATCCAAGTCATATTTTTCAGCGTATATTTCATAGTCCTTAAATGAAGGGTGGGCATTCCTTATCCAGTATTCCACCCACATTAGGTTGTTCGCGTTTTTCTCAATTGTTTTGTTGCTCATGGTTTTTACCATCACTTTCTACCGACTTCTTTGTCGGCAAAATTACTTTACAACAAAAACTATCAATAAATTGATTTTGTCCCAAACGAGGTTACAAACAGCGATTACTCTTTCGCAATTTTCATCATTTCGTCGTTATAATAACGATAGAATTCTAATATAAATTGCACTGGTTTAGCGACATCAACTTTTATATTGTGGTCAGATAAAGTTAATTCATTAAGGAACGTATATCTAAGTATGTATGCCCAAAACAAAACAACACACCTCAATGCATATAACTCAACAATGATTGGGGTTGCATTAAACGAATATCCACTAGCATGGGCAATATCAACCGCAACCTTATATGCTGTAAAATAGTCGTCTCTTTCTATTTCCTTACTAAACATTTTTAATGATTCTCTAATCAAATTGTTATAGCTTTTCTTTCCACTATTTTCAAAGAAATAAAGACTATTATGTGCCATCTTATCTTTGAATTTTTCATAAGAATCTAGCTTATATTTGGCTTTATAATAGTTGTCGTAAACAGGCTTTAACATCATATCAATGTCGGTTTTATCAACATCAATTTTCATATCCTTTATACAGCTATCAACTTGCATAATAGATGAACACCAAAAAGCTGTTTTTAAGTATTTCATTTCTTCCTGATTGCTGGCCGAGTTTATAAAATTAAACGTGCCTGCATTTTCCATAAAAACCCTGAATGCAGCAATAGTTTGTTCATTATAACCAAGGGAAATTGATATCAACATATTGATGGCTATATCTCTCATCTTATTTAGGAAAAATAAAGTCATGTTATCTGTGCCATTTTCAAATACACCAAATTGCTTGCTCAGTTCATAAAAGATATACCTAATCGCAACAATATTTTCATCGAGGTATTTTGCCTTTTCGTTTTCAAACAAATCTTGATGAGGAGTAGGAAGTTCACCATCATTCGCTATAAAATAATTGTTGGCATTAAAATACAACATAACGTAGGATAGCAATGTTTCAATCATCGCCATTCTCAATTTCATATTAAGCTTTTCAACATTGGGCATATGTTCATAACGCGGGTGCTCAAAAATAGAAAAGAAAGTATATATCTTAACGAACATTTCGTCGTACGGATTATACTTATTGATGATATCAATCATACGGATGCCGTCTTTTGGACTTTTCATTAAAAAGGATAACGGGTCATTTAAAAACACTTCCCTCTTTTTAATCATTTGTTTTAATTCTGTTTTATCTATTCCAAAAATATCAGAATAAATATCTAAAGCAATCTCTTTGTCTTGGTTTATCTTTCTATCAAATATTGAATCACCCAATCCAACTTTTTTAAGAATAGATACTAAATTTGCGTTATCCACTAACGAATATTGATACCTATACAAACGGACTTGCTTTTCATTAATCTTCCCTATTTTATACATATGCAAAAGGGAAATAGCCTCAATAATAGCGCGACAGCTATTGTCAACACCAATCGATTCAATACTTCCAACTTCATAGTTCAATAAAATATTCACAACATTAGACATAATGTCGTCGCTAAAACCAAGTATTAAATATTGCTCATCAGACAATTCTTTATTATCAAATTGCTTCTGTATATCAAAATGATGTTTTTTTGCAGCTTTATATAAACGGAGATACGCTTTTCTCATCTATTTCTACTCCTTAAAGTCGTATGAACTATCCAACGGTCAAATTCTTTTTGGAACATATTTCCTGCCTGAATTAACGCAACTAAGGGAATCGAAGAGGAAATACCATCAATGCATTTTATTAGTTTTTGAATATATTCATTTTGATCCATTAATACCGCTCACACTTAAATAATATCTATTAATGTTTCATCTTTATTATATGAGAAGCATTGTGTTCATTTAATAATTAACTTCTAGTTTCTTCCAAACCTAATACCATCATAGCTCTAAATAAATGGGGACAAAGGTGTCGTTTTCCTCTTGTTCCCATAACAACCGCTCACACTTAATAAACTAGTTTTTTAAACGCTTTGCGTTTTTCTCATAAATAGTTCTCTATTAACATATTCCGTTGTTGGATCAACAATATTCCTTGCGGTGTAGATTGCATATTTTTTAGCAAATCTTTCGAGAGGAAGGGTCGCTCTAGCATGAATATTACAGTTATTGTTTTCAATAACAAATTCATATTTACCGTCATCTAATTTAGTTACGTACCCTTTGGTTTCTTTCGCATACATTTCAATGAGTTCATCAGGCTCTTCATCATAAAGATCATAGATCATTTTAATGTCGTCACTATTAAGTTCAACTTCTTGATATTCGTTTCTATCTTTTGTCATGAATAGATCACACTTTCTAGCTTTGTTTAAGAACTCAAACATCGCATTTAGTACCACAACTTCAGCTTCATCGATGGTATCACCATAGCCAACGATTTCAAACGGAAGACCTTGAACATTTACTTTCAATCTATATGCATCAATTGAACCAGTACGTGTGACTTCGTATTTAATAATCACCTTTCTTTCAAACATTGCATCCATTTCATCTTGGAATTCTTTTAATTTTTGACTAATCATTTTTGGCCCTCAGCTTTCTGTCTTTTCGTTTAAGACACAATCACTATAACCTTTAAAAATGCTGCTATATTACTTTGTCCCAAAAAAAGGAACAAATAGTACCAACGCATAAAATACGTTGTACTGACTAGACCCTATAAGGGCTATTACTCCACAGACCCTCAAGGGTC
>SVBB01000010.1 GCA_015059105.1 Erysipelotrichaceae bacterium
GAGAAAGTTCCACAAAGAGAACTGTTTTCGCTATACAAATCAATATTTCTCTTGATTTCTAATAGTTAATAACCTCCATTTTTTCAAAAATATAGGTGTTTTGCGTGTTTTTTTATCGAATTTCATTAACTTCTGATGCGGATAAAGGGGTGATTTTTTCTCCCTTGCTCACGAGAAGTTCCCCGTTATCATTAATGTCTAATGCAATACCTTCTTCTTCAATATTTGTGGTCGCATTAAAATAAGATATTTCTTTATTTTTTAAATAATTATGGTTATTGAATTCCTCAACGCACAAACTTTTAAGAGTTGGGAAATTCTTTAATTCTCTGACAACAAAGTTACATAGTTTATCTCTAATTGAATCGATGTCATATGTGCGGCCTGTTTCTAATGTCAATGAAGTTGCTGGGTGTTTGATTGCTTCGAAATTAATTTGGTTAACATTAAAGCCAATACCGATAACAACGTAGTCAGGCAACCTTCCTTGAAGTAAAATGCCACATATTTTCTTGCCGTTAACATAAACGTCATTGGGCCATTTCAAAGAGATGTTGTCCTCTGAAGCATAACTCTTAAGGAAGTTAAGAATTATCACCCCTGTGGCGATAGAAAGAAGTCTATAGGAATTAATAATATTTGGATCTTTGATAATGATCGAGAACAAAATATTCTCCGCGTTATTATCAATCCAAGAATGTCCTGTGCGACCAATGCCGTTTGTTTGGTGGTCGGCAGAAAGGATGTCTAAATCATTGAACCATTCTGGGTGGTCCATCATATATCTAGATGTAGAGTCTATTGTTTCAACGTGTCTAATCATGCTGTTGGCCAAGTCCTATTCGTTTTAAACCATTCAGTATCTTTTAAGATAACTGAGTTATTACTACCCGCGACCGTGTATTCTTTGCCGTTCTCTGACTTGAAACAAATGTTTCCGTTCATTGATGTATAGCCAGTGTGTCCATCGGTTGTGACAGTAGTTACAAAAATATTTGAAGTATATTTGGCGATATTATTAATTGCTGTTTGGGTTGGAAATTGATTATCAACCGCTTTAGTGTATTCATCATTACCAGCGCAGCAACAAATACATACATTTTCTGGTGTTATCTTAGATAATAGTGTATCTGTATTTGATGTTTTAGAACCATGGTGGCCGCCTTTAAACAATTGAACATGTGGTAATTCATTTAATTCCACTAAAGAGGCCTCGCCATCTTTTTCTAAGTCACCAGTAAATAAATAATGATTTTGGTTATTATGTGTGAATAAACAACAGACGGAATAATCGTTTTCATCACTTGTTGTCTCATGGTAGAAACGTTGATCAAGAATTGTCATTTTCACATAATCATTGATGACATATTCTTTCTTTGCTCCATCGGTTTCTGCGATGCATTGAGCGGCTGTATAATGATGTTCCATGTCGCCGCTTGCTAAAGCAGCATCTCTTTTTGTGACGTAGTTGTTGTATAAAGCGGTAGTAGCGTTTGTTAATGCAAAGTCTATAAATGTTCCGATTTTATATGATTCAAAAATACCAGGAATTTTGGCAGTGCCAACAAAACCAGCGATGTGGTCTTTATGGGCGTGTGTCGCGATGACATATTCTAACTTGCCGTCTTCACGGTATTTGTTGACAAATTCTTTAATTGTACCCGCGCTGGATTGAATACTGCCAGCATCGATAAGGATATCAACATCGCCAGCTTTAATATAAGTTGAGTCACCAGTGTTATAACAGCCTAATTCTAAGAAGTTAATGCTCATACCACTTGGAGTAGTTATTTTTGGGTCATAAGTTGGTGATTCGCCACTAGAAGATGAGTCAGTTGAACTAGAAGAAATAGTTTCGCTTGACGAAGATTCGGCTGAACTAGAAATAGCTTGGCTTGATGACGGATTAGAAGAGCTAGATATTACTTCACTAGATGTAGTTTCTGATGAACTGCTCGATCCTTGTGGAGAAACCTTATCCTTTATAAATAAGAAATAAACCGCTAATCCGATACCAACTACTAATGCGATGATGATAACTGCGATAATAAAACCTTTTGGGTTCTTCTTCGCGGCTTTTGTAACTTGTTTTATTGCTTTCTTTTGGTATTTGGACGATGAATTTGATTTCTTTTTGCCGTTATTTGCCATATCAAACCTCCTCCTAACGTGTTAATGCAATCGCTAAGGCAGGAGCAATAAACATCGCTAATACGACAATAATAACGATGATGCGATAGATAATTTTTCTTGTCTTTTTCTTTTCTTCCTGATTAGCCATAACATTATATTAGTACACTCAAAATAAAAACGCCACATATAGTGGCGTAATTTATGTTTTTTCTCCCTCTTATATTATAGGAAGATGGCCATTAAAATACCGGCAGCAATTGCGCTTCCAATAACACCAGCGACGTTTGGTCCCATCGCATGCATTAATAAGAAGTTGCTAGGATCTTCTTTTTGTCCTTCTCTTTGAACGACACGAGCTGCCATTGGAACAGCAGATACACCAGCGATACCAATCATTGGGTTAACTTTACCTTTTGTAAGTACACACATGAGTTTGCCACCAAGAAGTCCGCTTATACCAGCGAGGATGAATGCTCCGATACCTAAAGCGAAAATCTTAAGAGTTTCCACAGTTAAGAATGCGGCACCTTGAGCAGTTGCACCAACGGATAAACCTAAGGCGATTGTGCAAATATATAATAATGCGTTTGCGACTGTGTGGACTAAGTTTGGAACTAAGCCAGATTCTTTGATTAAGTTACCGAGCATCAAGCAACCGATAAGTGGAGTAGCACCTGGAACGATCAACGCGACGATGAGAGTAACGATGATTGGGAAGAGAATTTTTTCACGCTTGGAAACCTCTCTTAATTGCTCCATCTTAATCTTTCTTTCTTTTTTAGTAGTAAAGAGCTTGATGATAGGTGGGAAAATAACTGGCACTAAAGCCATGTAGGAATAGGCTGCTAATGCAATTGGGGCTAATAAGTTTAATGAAGCGCCACCAGAAGCATTTAACATCTTGGAGGAGACCAAGATAGCAGTTGGACCATCCGCGCCACCAATAATGCCAATAGAAGCCGCTTCGTAGCCGTTAAATCCTAAAGCAATTGCTAGGAAGAAAGCGGCAAAGATACCAATTTGGGCAGCCGCACCTAATAACATTGTCTTCTTATTAGAAATAAGTGGGCCAAAGTCTGTTGTCGCACCGATACCGAGGAAGATCAAACATGGATATATTTCATATTTAACTCCGTAATA
Source organism: Erysipelotrichaceae bacterium (assembly GCA_015059105.1). Classification (GTDB taxonomy): domain Bacteria; phylum Bacillota_I; class Bacilli_A; order RFN20; family CAG-826; genus SIG220. Next base: position 3,274 of record SVBB01000010.1, read on the forward strand.
CAGGTATCCGAGCAGTCCAGAATATTGGTAATCAACAATAGTTCCTTCCGCGTCAGTAATTGCTTCTTTAGCAAAGATATGCGCGCCAGGAATGTTGGTGAGGATGATACCAAAGGAGATAGGTATCAATAAATAAGGTTCAAATTTGAATACTAAGGCGAGTACGAGGAAAAACACTCCAACGAGAATCATTATCAAATTCATCCAACCGCCGTTTTGGAAGAATCCGGCAACTCCGCTGGTCTCAAAGAACTCACCGATTAAAGACCAGATATTCATGTTTACTATTCTAATGTGATAAGTGGTTCGCCATTATTGACGGAATTACCGACTTTAGTGACGATGGAAGCAACTTTACCAGCGATTGGTGAAGGAACTTCGTTTTCGAGTTTCATCGCTTCGACAACAGCGACGACATCACCAACTTTGATAGTGTCGCCAACTTTAACTTTGATAGCGACGATCTTACCAGCAATTGGGGCGTTGACGCTTTGTCCACCAGTGGCTTTGACTGGTTCAGATTTGGCTTCTTGTTTTGCTTCAACAGCGACACTGCCAGCTTTTTCACTGACGGCTTCAAGTTCGACTTCGTAAACTTTTCCGTTTACCTTAACACGATAAGTTTTCATTATTTTATCTCCTTTACACTTACTAATTTGACGTCTTGTTTAATTTCGTTTTGATAATCGATTGTGGCCACGAGGACGGCAGCGACCATATCTTCATCATTTTCATTAAATTGTGTAGGTTTTGCAGCGATTTCTTCAACTTTTACAGGTTTTTTTGCTGCATCAATCTCTTTTTTGAGATCGATATAACCCAAGGCTTTGAACACTAAGTGGGTAATTAAGATGATCGCTCCTAGGATTAAGAAGACCATCAATATTGCCACGACAGCAGCGATTGCAGAATCGCCCCATTGGTAAGTTTTGCTACCATCCATAACTGCGTAAATCATAACTTACCTCCTAGACATATAAGTTGAATTCCACAACTTCATCTTGCTCTTCAACTTTTGGAGCGTATTTCTTTTTGAGGAATTCTGTTGCAACCGCTTCGAATAAGGCGAGAGACAATACATCTTCATCACATTTCGCGATGTCTTTATATTTCTCTTTCAAAGCTTCGAATTCTGGTTCTAATAAATCGGCAGGACGACATTTGATAATTTCATCATCGCCGACGATTTGTTTTAAGATTTTTGGATCAACTGGAGCTGGCCATTGACCATATCGTCCATGGCAGTAATCCTTGATTTCTTTAGCGACCATCTTATAACGTTGACCGCTTAAGACGTTTAAGACCGCTTGAGTACCAACCATTTGTGATAGTGGAGTGACGAGTGGTGGATAGCCTAAGTCTTTTCTAACGTTAGGAATTTCTTTTAACACTTCATCATATCTATCCATCGCGTTTTGTTCTTTGAGCTGGCTAGTTAAGTTAGATAACATACCACCTGGAACTTGGTACTTTAAGATGTTTGGATTGACGGACAACGATTTGACAGTCATCTTGCCGTTATTGAGATTTTTGGTTTTAATCTTCTCTAATAATGGTTCGGCTTCAAACATCTTCTCTTTATCGAGTTTTGGATCGTATTTAGTGCCCGCTAAGGCGACATTCATCGCTTGTGCGCTTGGTTGACCAGTGCCGTTAGAAAGTGGGGTGACAGAGCAGTCGATGATATCACAACCCGCTTCAATAGCGGCCATATAAGTCATTTCACAAATGCCACCAGTGCAGTGTGAGTGCAACTCTAATGGTAATTTGGTGTTTTTCTTTAAAGCAGTGAATAACGCTTTTGCGTCTTGAGGGGTGAGAACACCCGCCATATCTTTGATACAGATTGAATCTGCACCTAATTCTTTTTCAATTCTTTTCGCTAAATCAGCATAGTATTCCACAGTGTGTACTGGGGAAGTGGTATAGCTTAAAGCGATTTGGCAGTGGCCGCCATATTTCTTAGTGGAAACAACTGCTTGTTTTAAATTTCTTAAATCATTAAGAGCATCGAAAACACGAATGATATCAATGCCGTTTTCAATGGATTTCTTACAGAACATATCGACGACATCGTCGGAATAGTGACGATATCCTAAAATGTTTTGTCCTCTGAAAAGCATTTGAAGTTTGGTGTTTGGACAAGCTTTTCTAATCGCTCTTAATCTCTCCCATGGATCTTCGTTTAAAAATCTAAGGCAGGCATCAAAAGTCGCGCCTCCCCAAACTTCTAACGCATAGAATCCGGCTTTATCGAGAATTGGAGCAACAGAAAGTATTTCTTCTGTCGTCATTCTTGTGGCGAATAACGATTGGTGAGCATCTCTTAATGTGGTGTCGACTATTTTGACTCCCATGTTATGCTCCTTTCTTATTCGGCGTGTGGGCCTGCTTTCACGAGTGCTTTACCAGCATCGTTAGTTTCATATTTCTTGAAGTTCTTTTGGAATCTAGAAGCTAAGTCTTGTGCTTTGTTGTTCCAATCTTGAACGTTCGCGTAAGTATCTCTTGGGTCTAAGATCTTTGGATCAACACCTGGAAGTTCAGTTGGGACTTCAAAGTCAAAGACTGGAATCTTCTTAGTTGGGGCTTTAGTGATAGAACCATCTAAGATGGCATCGATGATACCACGAGTATCTTTAATGGAGATACGTTTACCAGTACCGTTCCAACCAGTGTTGACTAAGTAGGCTTTCGCGCCTGTGATAGCCATATGTTTGACTAATTCTTCACCGTATTTAGTTGGGTGTAATTCAAGGAAGGCTTGACCGAAGCAAGCAGAGAATGTTGGAGTTGGTTCGGTGATACCTCTTTCAGTACCAGCGAGTTTGGCTGTAAAGCCGCTTAAGAAATAATATTGAGTTTGTTCTGGAGTTAAGATTGAGACTGGTGGGAGCACGCCGAAGGCATCTGCAGAAAGGAAGATGACGTTTTGAGCGTGTGGGCCATGGGAGATTGGTTTAACAATCTTTTCAATGTGGTTGATTGGGTAGGAAACACGAGTGTTTTCAGTGACGGACTTGTCAGCGAAATTACAAACGCCTTTTTCATCAACAGTGACGTTTTCTAATAAGGCATCTCTACGGATGGCTCTATAGATATCTGGTTCACTTTCTTTATCGAGGTTGATAACTTTTGCATAGCAACCACCTTCGAGGTTGAAGACACCGTTATCATCCCAGCCGTGTTCATCATCACCGATTAATAATCTTTTTGGATCAGTGGATAATGTAGTTTTACCAGTTCCGGATAAACCGAAGAAGATGGCTGTGTTTTTACCGTTCATATCAGTGTTAGCGGAGCAGTGCATGGAAGCGATACCTTTTAATGGTAAGTAGTAGTTCATCATAGAGAACATACCTTTCTTCATTTCACCGCCGTACCAAGTATTTAAGATGACTTGTTCTTTGCTAGTGATGTTGAAGGCGACACATGTTTCACTGTTTAAACCTAATTCTTTATAATTGCTAACCTTAGCTTTAGAAGCAGCGTAGACGATGAAGTCTGGTTCAAAGTTCTTTAATTCTTCTTCGTTTGGTTTGATGAACATGTTTCTAACGAAGTGGGCTTGCCATGCGACTTCCATGATGAATCTGACTGCCATTCTAGTGTCAGCATTAGCGCCACAGAAAGCATCGACGACGAATAATCTCTTGTTGGATAATTCTTCTTTTGCTAATCCTTTGACTTCTTCCCAAACTTCTTGACTCATTGGGTGGTTATCGTTTGGATATTCTGGGGATGTCCACCAGACAGTGTTCTTTGAATTTTCATCGACAACGAGGTATTTATCTTTTGGGGAACGACCTGTATAGATACCAGTCATAACGTTGACAGCACCCAATTCAGTTAATTGGCCCTTTTCATAACCTGTTAATTCTTTCTTCATCTCTTCTTCGAATAATAATTCGTAGGAAGGATTGTAAACGATTTCACGTGTGCCGTGAATACCGTATTTGCTAAGATCAATCTTGCTCATATTTTTAAAACTCCTTATGTTTTTACGGGCATTTTTTTCAAAAGCCCCAATCGAAAACATATTATCACAACAATATTGATATTATCAATAAAGACGATTATATTTTTAAAGCTGTTTTTATAAATGGAACGAAATGCACATATTATCTCCGTTTTTCTTTATAGGGTGGTATAAATAAAGTATGAAGAAGACAAATTTTGATTACGTGAGAATATTTACTATTGCGATAATGGTTATTGTTTTGGCAATGACTTTTATCCCAATAAATCCATGGTCAACACCGCCTCAACATAGTGAAACCGTAAGTTACAAATTGTATTCGTTCTTTGAAAATGTCGTCAATGCTGCACGGTCGTCATACCCGTTTGTTGTTGCCTTTGGTATCTTGTTCTATCTTGCTACTATAGCGGCGATCGTGTTTTTGCTTCTTAATAAAAGAAACATTTACTTGGCCTCTCTCGCAATTGGCATGTTCTGTATGACACCATTTCTTTATCCCTTGTTTCTTTCTATGTATTTCGCTCTGGGTGTGATTTTGATATACGTTGTCTTAATCATTTTCGAGTTAATTGTTAGATATAAATATCAGGTCAACATGAACAAATAGTATAAAAAACCACGAGCAATGATTGATATATTTCTTTTTCTTTCCTTTTGTTTCAAAATATAGTCATGGAAAATATTCGTTTAAGACTATTTGATATCGTTTTAGTGGTCGTTGTTGGATTATCTGTAATCTTTTCTTTTATCCCAATTTGTCCAGGCGAGAATAATAATTATTCTCTATTAACTTATATTATCGAAGCCAATCAGAATGGTGGAGCGATACATATCGTGCCATTTTCCTTTTACATAATCTTCTCGCTTATGGCGATTGCTTTAAACTTATTTAACAAAAAATCAATTTTTAGAGTGGTTTTATTCATCGCCGCGGTATGTATGCTTCTGCTTTGTATGAAAGATTGGCCAACAAGGACATTTTCCTTAACGATTGGTATCATATACGTAATCGTCATTCTTGCGAGCATCGTCTTTGACGCACTCCTATACCGCCACAACGTGGGCAAGGCTCCAAAGAACAAAGAATAGATAGGGTAGAAATCATTTTTTTAATGTGAAATAATGTAATTGCTATGAACGAAACAGTCGGTTATATCATTCAACTATTGGTTGGCATTGCCCTTTTTATTACTGGCATGTCAATGATGTCATCAGGATTAAAGAAGTTAAGCGGTCGAGGCGTTCGCCGTCTTTTTAATAAAATTAAAGATAATAGATTTGCAGGTATTGGTATCGGGACCGCGACGACTGCATTGATTCAATCTAGTGGCGCGACTTCCGTTATGGCCATCGGTTTTCTCAATGCCGGAGTGATGACCATTTTCCAAGCGTTATGCATTATTCTTGGTGGTTATATTGGAACAACAGTTACAGGCTTATTGGTGTCCTTGTCATCGTTCCCGTTCTCCACTTATTTGTTGTTGTTAGCTGTTATTGGTGTCATTCTCTCATTCTTTAAGAATGAAAAAGTGAAAAATACCGGCGAATTATTAACTGGCTTAGGTATCTTGTTCTTCGGTCTTGAGACGATGAAAGGTGCTTTCAATAGTCCAGATATCAGTGGTGCTTGCCAACAACTATTCGCGTTTATCTCTAATCCTTTATTATTAATGCTCGTGGGCGCAGTTATAACAGCGATTGTGCAATCCTCTTCCGCGACCACAGGTATCGTTATCGTCATGGTCGGTAATGGGGCGATTGAATTATCATCTGCTTTCTATGTCGTTTTAGGTGCGACAATCGGTACGGTTATCGTTACTTTAATCGCGGCGATTGGTGGATCAATCAATGCGAAGAGAACAGCGTGGACTTGTTTGGTTGTTAGAATTGCTACTGCATTAATGGCTTTAGCCATCTTATGGCCAGTTGAAGCTGGTACAGGCGGCGCGTTATCTCTTGGTTTAGCAAATCTATTTGGTAACAACTTACAAATCACTGTCGCGATGTTCCTCATCTTCTATAACATCATTTTCATCGGTATCTTATTACCATTCCTTAAACCAATTGAAAAACTCTCTATTGCCCTTATCAAAGATAAGAAAGCTGAAAAGCAAAAGAGTGTTCTCAAATATATTGATGATCGTTTATTAATTACTCCATCCTTAGCCTTAGGCCAAGCAAAGAACGAAATCATCAGTATGCTTGAATTAGCTAGAACTAATTTAAAGATTGGATATGAAATGATGACGCTTCAGAATTTCGATAAGAAACAAGAACTCATATCACGTGAAGACAATATCGACTATATAAATAACGCGATTACAAACTTCTTAATCGCTTTATCACACGATGTTTCCATGGCTGAAGAAAAGAAGATTGGTTCTTATTTCCATATCATCAACGATATCGAACGTATCGGTGACCACGCCTATAACTTCTATGAACTCGCAGATAAGATGTATTCTAACGACTTACATTTCTCTGACACAGCGATTTTGGAATTAGACGAGATGTATGAAAAGATTGAAGAGATGTTTGATTTAACTCATGAAGTATTCGTTTATCACGATAAAGAAGCGTTAAAACGCCTCCATGATGTCGAAACCGAAACCGACATTATGAAGAATAAATTAGGCGATTCTCATTATGAAAGAATCAGTAAGAATGAATGCGTGATTGAATTATCCCCGTTCTATTCATCTTTAGTCAGTGAACTTGAAAGAACTGCCGACCACTTAGTGAATATTGGCTACGCGCATATCAACCCAACTGGTGATGTAGAGGAGAACGCATAATGGCTTCTGATTCATTAGTCCTCACGCTTGATTTTGGAACTCAATCCGTCAGAGTGGCTTTAACAAACAAATTAGGCGAAATTGTCGCCTTATCAAAGATAAAATATCGCCCACCTTATGTTTCCCCTGTCAGTGGATATGCGGAACAAGATGCGGATTTTTATTGGATTAACGCGAAACAGTGTTTGTTCCAACTCTGCAAAGAAAATCAAGACAAAGTCCAACATATCATAGGAGCAACAATCACCACATTTAGAGATACATCTGTGCAATTAGATGAGAATCTAAAACCACTAAGAAAATGTATCCTTTGGTTGGACCAAAGAATGGCGAAAGGTAAAGAAAAAATACCTCTTCATCATAAAGCGATATTCAAAGCGATTGGAATGTGGCCAACAATTGTTTTAAATCGTGCGAGAACCCCTGCCCACTGGTTAAAAGAAAATGAACCAGAAACATGGAATAGAACTTATAAATACGTCAACATATCTTCTTACTTAATATATAAGGTTACAGGCCGTTTAGCGGACTCTGTGGCCTGTATGGTCGGACATTACCCAATCAATTATAGAAAAGGCAAATGGTACCAATTCAAAGCTTTAAAAGGCAGATTCTTTGGCATTCCTAATCGTATGCTTTGCGATTTAGTTCCTGTTGGGGAAGTAATCGCGACCATCAAAGATGAAATTGCAGATGAAGTCGGTTTACCAAGAGGCATTAAAGTATATGCGACTGGTAGTGATAAAGCCTGCGAAACAGTCGGTTTAGGCGCGCTTAATCCAACTCTTGCGGCAGTTAGTTACGGCACCGCTTCTACTGTGGAAGTCAGCAACCAAAAATATCATGAACCAGAACCATTTTTACCAGCGTATCAAGCCGCTGTGCCAGGATGGCATAACATGGAAGTCCAGATTTATCGTGGATATTGGATGCTAACTTGGTACGCGAAAGAATTCGCGAAGGATTTCGATAATGAAAGAGATAGAGGAATGATTGAAGAACTCCTCGATGCTGAACTACAAAAAGTTCCGCCTGGAAGTGAAGGGCTTATCGTTCAACCATATTGGGGACCAGGATTATCCCGTCCATTCGCGAAAGGGGCGATTATTGGATTCTCAGATGTTCATACACGTATACATATTTATCGCGCGATCATTGAAGGTATTGCTTATTCTTTAAGAGAAGGATTAGAAAGCATTGAACATAGCCAACATCAAAAAGTTGAACACGTGATGATTTCTGGGGGTGGAAGTAGAAGCGATGATATCTGTCAAATCACCGCGGATGTATTTGGTCTTCCAGTCTCTAGAGTGCAAACATATGAAACTTCAACATTAGGCGCGGCGTTAAGTGTATTCGTCGCTGCAAAGGAATTCTCAAGCGTTGATGATGCTACTAAAGCGATGGTTCATAAGGCTAAAACATTCTATCCTAACGAATTAGCACATAAGAATTACGATACATTATATAAGAAAGTTTATGTAAAAATGTATCCGCAGCTAAAGGATGTATATCGCGATTTAAATAAATTCTTAAAACGCGGAGAATAGAAAAAACTTACAAAAAAGAGAAGAAAGTATAGTGATACAATCTTCTTTTTTTATGTTCCTAAAATAAAGCGCTATATAATATTTACATCAATAAGCAAAGAAAGGATTTCGTATGAAAAAGTCTATATTCTTATTACCTTTATTGGTATTATCATTATCTGCTTGTGAGGTTCCGGGGTCTTCTTCAAGTTCTTCTTCCTTACCTCCTGCATCAACTTCTTTTCCACCAGAACCAACGGAAAACACATGCTTAATTCGTTTTGACACCATTACAGTGCTCGACGAAAACGAGAAACCGTTTGAAATCAAAAGAAAAGTCTCTTATAGTGATGAATTTTTTAACTCCTCTGGTAAAGTCTTTAGCAAAGATTTAGCGTTGGCCAGTTTCGCTAATTATGCATCAAGTGATACTAAAGAGAATACAGAAGCATTCTTTACAAGCATTGGATTTGATAATGTCGTGCATTCTCCTGATTATGACACTCCTGAGACAAAAGATTCTGTTAAGTATAATTTTGCCCATAAGAAAATCGGTGATTACGACGTTTTATCAATCAACGCATGCGCGATTTATTTTAAACCTTGGGAAAATAACGTCACCATTGGCAAAACTGGCAATGGTTCTGGCTTCCAATCTGGTGCGGATAAGATGCTCACAGCTTTTAGAACTTATTTAAATAACTACACCAGTGGTAAATATAAGATTTGGATGACTGGCCACTCCAGAACAGCAGCTTTTGCCAATATCATCGCTGAAACACTTCTCGATGAAGCCAACCCAATTATCACTGATGACACGTTGTTCTGCTATCCATTTGAAGCGCCAGCGGTCATCGATGTGAATTTGAAGAAACCACATGAATCAATTCATAACATTATTAATGAAGAAGATATCGTGACAGCTTTCTATCCGGAATGCTATGGTCTTGTAAGAGCGGGACACGATGTCTATATCACTAACGACGATATCGATAAAACCGCCAGAGCGTTTGATCCTCGTATCATCATTGCTCCATCAAACACGATGGAAGGTATGCCAAAGAAGAAAGGATTTATCGACTTCATCATCTCTTCTTTAACTAGACCAGCCACTGGTAAACCCGGGGATTATGGTTACGCTCCTGATATGGCCACTAGAGAACATTATGTCGATAATGGTTATCAAGAAAACCTTGCGACGATGTTCCAATTATTGTTCGGTGTCGATATGAAAAACTTCATCGACTTAGCCAAAAGAATTGAAGAACTTGGATTTGAAGCAATTGGATTAATTGAAGAAGATGCTGCTTATAATTTATTTGCAGAAATCTTAGATAAAAACGGTGAAACCTACGATAAAGCAAAATTAAGAAGCGCGCTTAACGGACTAATTAAAGTGATGCTTATCAATTGCAGCAACGTCATTCTCGCGATGGTTTATCCAGAGACGAGCAGTGAATTCTTACGCGCTGTTCAAAACCACTGTTTAGAAGTTCTTCTCCCTGCTTTATTAGTTTATAAAGAATAAGAATTATAACAGGATATCAAGAAAACAAAAACCGCAAAATAATGCGGTTTTTATGTGTTTTTTATTGCAAATCTCAATTATTCTAGTTCAAATGCGCCTGTATATAATTGATAATAAACACCTTTTTGTTTCATTAATTGTTCGTGATTGCCGCGTTCGATGATTCGACCTTGATCCATGACCATAATCGCATCAGCGTTTTGAATAGTGGATAATCTGTGGGCGATGACAAAGACTGTTCTACCTTCCATTAATTTATCCATACCTTCTTGGACTAATTTTTCAGTACGAGTGTCGATAGAAGATGTTGCTTCATCAAGGATTAAAACCGGTGTGTCAGCAACTGCCGCTCTCGCGATAGAAATGAGCTGTCTTTGGCCCTGAGATAAGTTAGAACCATCGCCGTCGAGCATCGTGTTGAATCCTTCTGGCAAACGAGTGATGAAGTCATAGGCATTAGCGATCTTTGCGGCTTCCATACATTCTTCGTCAGTCGCGTCTAAACGGCCATAACGAATGTTGTCCATGACCGTACCAGTAAATAAGTTAACATCTTGTAAAACGATGCCTAAGCACTTTCTTAATTCGTGTTTCTTAATCTTAGTGATGTTGATGCCATCATATCTAATCTTTCCGCCTTCGATATGGTAGAAACGATTTAATAAATTGGTGATAGTGGTTTTACCTGCACCTGTCGCGCCGACTAAAGCGATTTTTTGACCTGGACGTGCATAAATAGAGACGTTATGCAAAACTGTCTTTTCAGGAACATAACCAAATGTCACATCTTCTAAAACAATATCGCCTTTAAGTTCTGTGTATGTGATAGTTCCATCCGCTTGATGTGGATGTTTCCAAGCATAGTCTCTCGTTCTTTCTTCAGTTTCTTCAAATGTGCCGTCTTTGTGGTATTTGATATGGACCAAATCACAGTAACCAGTATCGATTTCTTCGTGTTCGTTGAGTAAATCCATAATACGGGATGCACCAGCAGTGGACATCGCGACAAACATGATTTGTTGAGCTAAGTTATTGACGTTAACAGAGAAGCCTCTTGCAATGGATAAGAAGGCGAGGATAACGCCATACGTGATAGGAGCAACGCCGTCAGCGATGGAGATATTGTTCCAACCTTGCACCATGATGATACAACCGACTATTACGCAGAAGACGTAAATGAAGTTACCGATATTGCCCATAATAGGACCGATGATATTGCCGGCTCTATTACCTTTGTTTGAGTATTCGAATAATTCGTCGTTGAGTTTGTCGAATTCTTCGATAGATTTTTCTTCGTGGGTAAAGACTTTAATAACTTTCAAACCGTTGATAGATTCTTCAATATTGCCTTCAACTTTACCGATAGCTTGTTGCTGTTTGCCAAAGAACTTATTCGCTGCGCCACCTTGTCTTCCCGCGCTCATCATCATGAAGAATGAACCGAAGAGGACCACTAAAGCGAGCCATAAGGAATAAACGAACATAACCACTAAAATACCAGTGATAGAGAAGACTGCCATCAAGATGTTTGGAACAGCTTGTGAAATGAATTGTCTAATCGTATCGATATCATTAGTGAATAATGACATGATGTCACCATGTTTATGAGTATCGAAATATCTAATAGGTAGTGTTTCAAGGTGATTGAATAACTTGATACGCATATCGTTAAGATATTGTTGGGTAGTAATCGCCATGACGCGGTTCCAAGTATAACTTGCGAAGATTGCGACGATATAAATGCTGCCCATAATGCCGAGTAAAATACCAACTTGTTGCCACATTTCCGCTTTGGTTAATGTAGTGCTTGTTAATGTATCAGTGATATTTCTAATAAAAATAGAAGCAGAGAAGTTGCTCGCAGCATTAATACCCAAACAGAGAATAACTAAAAGCATTCTCCATTTATATAAATGCAAGAAATTCTTAATGAGGAATTTTAAGGTACCTTTTTTCGGTTTGCCTTTAAAGTTGTTACCATGTGGTGGCATCCTTATTTTCCTCCTTTCTTGGTTTGAGAATAATATACCTCTTGGTATATCTCATTAGATTTAAGCAAAGATTCATGGGTGCCAATCGCATTGATTTGGCCGTTATCCATGACGATGATTTGATCAGCATCTTCTATAGAAGAAATACGTTGTGCAATGACGATCTTTGTCGTATCTGGAACGATTTCTTTTAAATTCTTTCTAATAATCGCATCTGTTTTGGTATCAACAGCAGAAGTAGAGTCATCTAAAATTAAAACTTTTGGTTTCTTAAGAAGCGCTCTTGCGATACATAATCTCTGTTTTTGTCCACCAGAGACGTTTGTTCCACCCTGCTCGATATATGTGTCGTATCCATCAGGGAATTTTTCGATAAATTCATGGGCTTGAGCAATTTTACAAACGTGAATCATTTCTTCGTCAGTGGCGTTTTCATTACCCCATCTTAAGTTATCTTTGATAGTGCCGGAGAATAAGACGTTCTTTTGAAGAACAACAGCGACGTTATTACGAAGTGTTTCTAAGGCGTAATTTTTTACATTCACATCACCGACTTTGACTTCACCTTCGCTGACATCGTATAAACGGCAGATGAGGTTGACTAAAGAGGTTTTTCCACTACCAGTGGAACCGATAATACCAATGAATTGTCCGGATTTGATTTTGAAATTAATGTTAGAAACTGCATTATTTTCCGCTTCTAAACTATATCTGAAGTTAACGTTATTAAAGTCAACATCGCCATTTTTCATTTCATAAACTGGATTTTCAGGATTAACAATCGTGCTTTCTTCGGCGAGAACTTCACCAATACGTCTCATGGATTCCATAGAGATGGCTAACATAACGATGATCATAGATACCATCATTAAGCCAGCGAGGATTTGAATACCATATGTGATACATGCGCTTAAAACTGCGACGTTTAATGTGCCAACACCGCCAACTGGGATAGCTTCTAAGATGAAATATGAACCGATGAATAACACTAAAATGTTAGATAAGTGCATACTTGTGTTCATAATTGGGTTGCTAAACGCTAAAATCTTTTCAGCTTTGATGAATTCTTTAGTAAGACTGTTAGAAGCGGTGGCGAATTTGTCTTTTTCATAATCTTCTCTGACGAAAGATTTAACAACACGAATTCCTTCAACGTTTTCTTTAACAGATTCGTTTAACTTATCGTAACGTTTGAAAACTCTTTTGAAGATTGGCATCGCTTTAATCATTAAGAAAATTAAACCGAACATAACTAATGGCATAATCGCGACGAAAATGAAGGCGAGAACACCGCCAGAAATAAACGCCATAACAGCGGAGAATAGAATCATTAATGGTGCTCTTACGACGATACGGATAACCATTGAGAACGCCATGACAGCATTGTTGATATCAGTAGTCATTCTAGTGACTAAACTTGATGCTTGGAAATGGTCGATATTAGCAAAGCTAAAGTCTTGCACTTTCGCATATAATGCATGTCTTAAGTTTCTCGCTAGTCCTGTGGAAGCTTTGGCAGCGAGAACACCACCTAAAACACCGCAGATAATTGAGAAGACAGTTAATGCCATCAAGATGCCGGCATACATCCAAATAAGCGACATATCGACATTGCCTTGTCCTTGCTCAATAGTGGACACTAATATCGACATCACAAAAGGGATAGCGCATTCAGCACCCGCTTCGCCAACCATTAATAAAGGGGTGATGATTGCATATTTCTTAAACTCTCCAATATAGGAGAAGACGAGTTTTAGTTTGCTTATTAAGTCCTTTAATGTCTTCATAACTAGTTTTGACAACGATAATTTTATCGTTATTATTATCCAATATTCAACAATTCATTTTTGAAAATGAAAAAAAGTGTAATACGACCAAGTAATTATGTGTATAATTGTTGTATGAAAAATTTTGTTTTTATTTCCCCTCATTTTCCAAATACCTACTACCGTTTTGTTCAAGGTTTAGCGAAAAACGGTTTTCGTGTTTTGGGTATTGGAGATTGTCCGTATGATCAATTATCAAACGAACTCAAACAATCGCTAACCGAATATTATGCATGTTATAACATGGAAGACTTCGAAGAAGAAGCCAAAGCCGTTGCCTATTTTGAAAATAAATATGGTCACATTGATTATTTAGAAAGTAATAACGAATATTGGTTACAAAGAGATGCTTGGCTTAGAGACCGCTTCCATATTACAACTGGTGTTAACGGCCAAGAAATTCAAGTGTATCAACACAAATCAATGATGAAAGCTTGCTTTGAGAAAGCAGGAGTTAAGGTTGCTAAATACATCCTCGTTGATACATATATGAATCTTATTAAATTTGCTGAAGAAGTAGGATTCCCAATCTTTGCAAAACCAGATATGGGTGTCGGTGCTTCTGGGGATTATAAAATCAAAAACATCGATGAATTAAATAAGTTCTTCCGTGATAAAGATCCAAATACCACATATATATGTGAACAATTCGTCACTGGCAACATTGTCTCTTTTGATGGCGTCAGTGATTCACAAGGCAATGTCTTATTTGCGACAAGTGAATATTTCCCACCTTCTATCGCGGATATATTGCAACAACATTTAGATGTTTTCTATTACTGCTTACCAGAAATCCCTGCGGATTTAGCGGAGATTGGTCCACGTGTTATCAAGGCTTTTAACGTTAGAAATAGATTCTTCCATATTGAATTCTTCCGTTTGAGCAAAGATATCAAAGGATTAGGCAAGAAGAATGAAATCGTTGCTTTAGAAACAAATATGAGACCACCAGGAGGTTATACCCCTGATTTAATTAACTTTGCCAACTCAGTTAACTGCTATCAAATTTGGGCAGATTCTATGGCGTTTGATGAAAATCGTCAAGATATGAAGCAAGAAAAGTTTTTCGCTGGTGTGGCATCTCGTAGATTTGATCATGAATATTTCTATTCTGATGATGATATCAAGCGTACATTCGCGAATAATATATGCACGATGGGTGTCTATCCTCCAATCCTCGCGGATTGTATGGGCGATAAATACTACATGGCGAAATTTAAAACATTAAAAGAATTAAAAGTTTTTGAAGAATATGTCGGTCGCAGAATTGGTGACCCAGTTCCAGAAATCAAAACTGAAAAGAAAAAAGATAATAAAGAACCAATATGCGATACGCATGTTGATGGAGCGTGATTATGAACGGGTTGATTGTTGTCAACCAGTCAATAGGACATAACCAATATAAAATCAATCGATTCTTAGAAGAAGGAAAGAAACTGGGAATCGATTTAAATGTGCTTATAAATAACGGAACAACCGCGAAAATTGAAAACGGTGAGATTGTTTTATCGATTCCAAAATATGATTTCGTCATATATTTAGATAAGGATATATATCTCGCGCGTATACTTGAAAGACAAGGTTACCGTTTATTTAATAAAGCCGACTTTATCAAATTATGTGATGACAAGATGCTCACTCTTATTAGATGCGCGAACGAAGGCTGGCCAATCATAAAAACATTACCTGGTCCACTTGTTTATACAGATGAATTAACTGAGGAGAATTATCACTTCCTTGATCACGTTATTGATGAACTTGGTTTACCTCTAGTTGCAAAACGTGTTTATGGCTCTTTGGGCGAGGGTGTTTACCTCATTGATACAAAAGACAAATTAAAGGAATTTTATAAAGTGAATTATCGCAGTCCATTACTATTTGAAGAATACATTTCTTCTAGCAAAGGAAGGTCATTGAGAGCGATAGTTATCGATAAGAAAGTTATTGGAATAATTGAAAGAGATAACCCTGCTGATTTTCGTAGTAATTTCGGTACAACAAACTTTTCAACAAAGGTCGAAAAAAACGAAAAATGTTGGCGTTTTGCTGAAAAAATCTCGCAAAAATTGGATATTGAGTATGCAGGCATTGATTTTCTTTATGATAAAAACGAGGAACCAATACTCTGCGAAATCAACTCAAACGCATTTTTTGAAGAGTTTGAAAAGACTACGAACATCAACGTTGCAAAACTGTTTTTAGAAATGATTATTAATAAGGTGAAACATGAACAACAATAAGAAGAGATTTCCAAATAAAAAAGTTGATAAAAATTCATATCGTGAATTTACTGTTTCTCATGAATGTGAACTTTTAGATTTTCTTTTTGAAACACACCCTGGACAATCTAAAAACTCTGTTAAGTCTTTGCTTACTAATCATCATGTCACTATTGAAGGTTCCCCAGTTAGTCAATATAACTTAAAACTATTTCCTGGAGATACAGTTATCATCTATAAACAACCTCAAAGGAAAGTTGTTAGAAGCAAATTACCAATCATTTATGAAGACGACCATATTATCGTTATTAATAAACCTAGCGGGCTTCTTTCTATTGCTAGTGATAACGAGAAAAGATCAACTGCTTACCGCATCTTAAGTGATTACGTTCAACAAAAAGATAAACATAATCGCGTTTTCATCGTTCACCGCCTTGATGAAGATACTTCGGGAGTGTTGATGATTGCTAAAGACAAAGTTACCCAAGAAAAATACCAAGATAATTGGAACGATTTAGTGAGCAAACGTGGTTATTATGCGATTGTTGATGGCATATTAAATAAAAAACAAGGTACAATCACCTCTTACTTAAAAAAGAATGCTCAGAATTTGATGTATTCTTCTAAAAAAGCAGGTGACGGACAATATTCAGTAACCCATTATAAAGTCATCAAAGAAAAAGGCGATTATTCAATGCTTGATGTCAACATTGACTCCGGTAGAAAAAACCAAATCAGAGTGCATCTTGGAGATATCGGCCATAATGTTGTTGGCGATGACAAATACGGCAAGCCAACAAACCCATTAAAACGTCTAGGTCTTCATGCATATGAACTCGATATTAAAGATCCATATACTGGAAAAGTGATGAAATTTATGGCCCCAATACCAAAAGAGTTCGACTTATTTTTCAAATAAGGTTTATATTTTTATCGCGTGTTGTTAGAATATACGCGTATGTTGATAAAATTACTCAAATCGTTATTAACTAGTTTCCTATCTATAATGCCGATGATTATCATCGTCATTTTATTAGCTGTTTTACCAATTAATAATGGTATATCCACGGTTAATTTATCTGGCTATGATTATTTCGGTCTATTCTTTGGTGCGTTTTTATTAATTGTTGGTTTAGCAGTGTTTCAAACTGGAACATTCCAAGGACTCACTAAAGTTGGCCAATACATGGGAAACTCTTTATCGCGACAACCAAAATTCTTCATAATTGTCGTGTTTTCTTTCTTGTTGGGTGCGTTAATCACCTGTGCAGAGCCATCGATTATTATCGTTGCGAGCCAAATTGAAATAAATACATTTTTATTAATTGGTTCCATTGCTGTTGGAGTAGGTGTTTTCGTCGTCATCGGTGTTGTTCGTATTACTCAACACGCATCCTTAAAAGTGTGGTACTTATTCTTCTATCTAATCGTGTTTTTGCTCGTTTGTTTAATCGCGATTGATGATACATCAAGACAGTTCTTACCATTTATCTTTGATGCTGGTGGCATCACGACTGGTTCTGCTACTGTGCCGTTCATCTTATCGTTAGGCACTGGTATCGCTATCGCTCGTGGTAAACATCCTCATGAAGATAGCTTCGGTCTTGTTGGTATGGCCTCAATTGGACCAATTATCACAATGACTATTCTTTTGTTAGCTAATAGAAGTGGTTTTGACCCATACGCTATTCAACTTCCAGCACCTTATGCAGATGCTGGTGGTATATTTGGTGATATTCTCCATGCTTTATTGCCTTCTGGTCTTACCCATTTAGGATCATTAATTGAAGTAGGTATGGCATTAGCCCCAATTCTTGCTATCTTCTTTATTTATGAACTCATATATATCAAATTACCAAAAGCTGAAATTACTAAATTGATGACTGGGTTTGCAATGAGCTATATCGGATTAGTGATATTCCTCACGGGTGTTGGTGCGATTATGTCTCCGTTTGGTACGCGTGTAGGTGTCGCCTTAGGTGAGATTAATAGCGACTGGCTCATCATTGGTATTTGCTTTGTGATTGGCTTGGTAACCATCGTTTGTGAGCCTGCTGTCCACGTCTTAACAACCCAAATTAACGAAGCGTCAGATGGTTATATTAAAAAGAGCACAATCTTAGGTGCGTTGTCTATCGGCGTTGGTCTTGCCATTGGCTTATCCGCGATGCGTTCTATCTTTAATTTCAACATCATGTATATCATCGTTCCAGGATATTTCTTATCCCTTGCATTAATGTTTGTAACACCTAACTTATATACAGCGATGGCGTTCGATGCTGGTGGCACTGCTTCTGGTCCAATGTCTGTTTCTTTCGTCTTACCAATGATAATCGGTATGACGCATTCAAGACACGACTTGCCAACGGAGTCCGTAGCCTATTACACCCAATCATTTGGTGTCGTTGCCCTTATCGCAATGTTCCCAATTCTGACCGTGCAACTACTAGGTGTTTACTTGCAAGTTAAGAAGCTTATTCAACTCCGTGTTACTCGTGGAGTTACTACAGATCCTAATGATGCACAAATCATTCACTTTTAAAGGAGGTATTTATGGCTAAAAAAGACGAGAAAAAAACTAAAAAACCTGCAAAAGCGCCTTTAAAAGAAGAAAAGCCTGTTGAAAATAAAAAGGCGATTAAAGAAGAAAAGAAAGCTAATAAAAAAGCGGAAAAAGAAGTTGGTAAAAAACCTGTTAAGGTTGAAGAAAAGAAAGTAGAAGCTAAGCCTGAACCAAAGGTAGATAAAAAGCTTTCTAAAAAAGAAGAAAACAATAATAACCATGTTTCTTCCACAGTTAAAAAGGTTGTCGAAACAGTTAAACCTAAAAAAGCTAAGGAAGCAAAATTTGAAGAGAAGAAAGATCTCGACAAATTATATGTCTACTTCACAATCGTCAATGCGGGTGTTGCAGAAAGCGTCGTGAAAGTGTTTGAAGATATGGGTTGCTCAACTTCCTTCATTCAAAACGGCATCGGCACTGCTAGTGAAGAAGTGAGAAAAGCGCTTCACATTCAAGACTCACGTAAAGAAGTGGTCATCTCGATTATTAGAGAATCGCGTTTAGAAGATATTGAAAAAGAGCTTGCTGCATTCTTCTTGGCAGCAAAAAGAAATAAAGGCGTCGCGTTCGCTACAAAGATGGACGCCATCCAAGGCATAAGACTTTATAAGTTTTTAAGCCAAACATTATAGGAGGAATTAACTAATGGCTAATTTTGAATCATTATTCGTCATCGTCAACACAGGTTTTACAGAAACAGTAATGACAGCGGCTAGAGAAGCCGGCGCCAACGGCGGAACAATCATTCACGGTCGTGGAGTTGGTTCTTCACAAGCACAAAAGAAATACGGCATTGCCATCACTCCAGAAAAAGAAATTGTTATCATCTTAGTGAAAAAAGCAATCGTCGATAAAGTGATGAATGCCATATATAAAGTCGCGGGTATTGGAACCCCGGCATCAGGTATTATATTCTCCCTCCCTGCAGAAAGGGTTATCGGTCTTAAATACGATAAAGAAGAAGAGCAAAATTAAGCTCTTTTTTCTTTGCTAACTGTGTATTTATCTTTCTCGTGTTCAAACACATATCTTTGATAGACGAGCAAGGAAGTAACATATGCTAATAAAGATGTCCAGGAAACAAGAATTCCAGATGTGCGATATGGGGTGACATATTCCATTACATAGCTTGTTTCGCCTGCTTCAGAGATAAATCCAACAAAGCCACCTGTGCTTAAATAAGTCTTCAATTCTTTCTTAACACCATCTTTATAAGAATAAACGTGCCAGCCATTATCAAAAGCCTCTTTAGAGATGATGAAACGCTTCTTTAGATAATTGGTCTTAAACGTCCATCTGTCGGGCTTATATGTGACATCTGTGATTGGATAATCTAATAATTTGTTTAGTCTATTATAATAATCTTTTCCGGATTCCGTTTTGATGCGGAAAGCAGTGTTAGATGAACCATATTTACCGCAGTAGGCGATACCTTTAATCTTTCTATCTGTGTAGAAACCTCTAATTGGTGATGGGTTATCAGTAGAGTGGTCACTATGGTCATCATAAGTGAAAATCTTATCGTTTTCATCGATGAGATAGATATCGTATTTAATAGAACCGCTGAAAGGTGCATAGATATATAAAGACTGACCGTTATCGTAATAATCGAATGTCGTGCCATCTTTCTTTCTAATGAATGCAAAATAATGCATTGGGTCTATTTCATTAAATTTAACTTCTTCTAAAGTATTAGGAATATTCATAATATCTTTTACTGGATATTTCTTCGCGACTTCTTCTGTTTTATAGAATTTTACTTGGTAATCTGCTGTAGAAGAAGAATATCCTTCAATTGATAATGTATGGATGGTTGGATTGCTATAAATATCTTCCTCATATAAAGAGATGTCGTTATTCGCTAATTTGATGATTTCTTGACTATCCTGGTAGCTCATAATTGCGGATTTAAGGAAAGCCATGCCGTTATAAACGATATAATATTCGTCTCTATTTTGAGGGGTATATATCTTTGTGAAATCAGTTTCACCTTCTTCGTTATAGGCAAAGACAGTGTCATAAGAATAACCAAAGTCTGGATATAAAGGGTTTTTATAAACGAGGAAATTGTCGCTTCCTAAACCTGGTTCTTCAATAAATCCAAGGGGGACGTTAGCGCGATAAGTGCCATACGCTTCCTTGATCGTGTTACTTCTAGCAAAAGTGTCACCTTTATTTAAAACGTAATATTTCATATCGAGGAATGTGTCTATGTCTTGGATCTTTCCTCTGCTTCTTCCGCCTACCGAATTAACGCCTGATCTAATCCTTGCCCATCTTGAGAAATAATCGACGTTGAAGTTATATAGGGAATGGAAGAAAGATGTACTGCTATAATTGTTCATCATCGTATTTTCATCGGAATATGAGTCGTTAAAAGAAGTGAAGAAACGGTTATGTATTCCTTCTTCTCTTTTTATTCTGGTGATGACTTCGTGGAGTTCGTTATTAAGCGAATAGCCATTGTTCTTTTTTGTGTCCCAACCATGGAGGTTAGCGACTAATGTACCCATTAACACCGCTTCAAAGGTAACCATGCAAGTAAGGAATGTTTTAACGAAATTCTTCTTATTATAGAAGATGAATAAAAGGATATATGCGATAGTGACATAAACCATTTCAAGAATGAAGGCGAGATGTGTTAGGTCATAGTCACCTTCAATAAATCTTTTTACTACTGTCCCTCTTGAACCGCTTTCTTGATATAGTTCTGGAAGTTTTAATGTGAGGATATAAGTGGCAATAATACCAGCAAGAGCAAAGGCGTAACCAAAATGAATATAATGTCTATTTTTATGTTCTAAATCACTGATATATAAAGAGACGTAGGTAATTATTGAAGAGGTCGCGAATAAAGTCCAACGCGCATATGCGTTCACCATGCCCATGAATAAGTAATACATGAATGGGGTAAATAAGCTAACGCCCATCAGCACAACTCCGATGAGATGAGATATCTTCTTATTACGCGCGGAATCAATAATCGCTGGAACTAAGAATAAGATGTTAGGTAAATAAACCCATAAAGAACAGCAGAGGTCATCAAAATCCCAACCGCTATATTTTAAAGAAGGCATGCTTCTATCGGTTGTAGCAGGGAAGAAGAAGTTGATAATTGGATAATATGCACGTATACCAATAGAAACGTTATGTTGGTCTGGTGCTTTTTCCCAGTTGAAAACATATTGGAAGACTAGTCCGATGTCCCCATCTTTTAAAGCTATTTTAATATTGCTCCAATAATTATTAGAAGAAACTTTTGGAGAATTAATGGTTGAGAAGAACGCTGGTAATAATATTGTGCCCGCTAACATCAAGCCAAAGGAGAATCCTAAAAAGCCAAATAATATAACCCAGAGATTGTCTTTATAGTTTCTTGTTCTAATCGTTTGAAAATATCTAAACGCTGCATAAATGAAAGCAGCGATGATATAAGAAATCATTAATACGTAGTTGCTGATTGTTAATAGGAATATGCCTAAGGAAACTAGCCAAGGTTTCTTTTCTCTAATTACTTTTTCAATACCTAATAAAACAACAGGGAAGAAAACAAGAGTGTCTTGATAGTTGTTATACCATAAATAAAATGCCATCCAGCCGACAAAAGCATATGACATGCCGCCCAGTCTAGCAGCGAACTCTTTACAGCCCATATATTTGAGATATAGACGGAAGAGGAGACCAGCACACATAAGCTTAATCATCGAACTAAAGCCCATGACATATGGCACCCAGCTTCTTGGGAAGATTAGTAAGATGATGTTAAAAGGTGAAAATAAACCATAATAAGCATCGCTTCCAATCGTGGAAGAACCAAGAAAAATCGTTTCATCAAAAAGTGGAATTTGCCCAGTGGTAAAGATGTCATGATAATAATCCCAAATGTGATATCCCATTGGAATATATTGCGCGGTAAAATCACCTCCATAAGAGAGGATGAAATTATTGTTGATCAACATGAAGAAATAGAAAGCGAATCCAATTAAAAATAAAAGAAGTCCATAATAAAATAACGAGTTATAATTCTTCAAAAAAGAAAGGTCGATTTTGAATTGCTTTTTAGGTTTTGAATTTGCGAAATATACGTCCATTTTGCTATTTTTCCTTGCAAAAGCGTGCTATTTTATTTTAATCGCGAGATTATAAACGTCGTTTTTATTGACGTTATCAATCTTGCTAATTATCTCACTTATATCTTTTTTGCTGATGCCTTTTTCTAATAATAATTTGATGTGTTCAATGATCTTTTCTTCATTAACATCTTCTTGTTTATTATTGCCTTCAACAACGATGACAATTTCTCCAATGATGGATGATGGATCAATGTTAACCAATTCATCGAGAGTGCCTCTAATGTATTCTTCGTTTTTCTTTGTTAATTCTCTAGCGATGACTGCTTCTCTATTACCGAGATATTGATTTAATAATGATAATGTTCTTTCGATGCGGTGAGGGCTTTCATAGAAGATAATTGTAGAAGTGAAACTTTTAAGTTTTTCTAACTCTTTTTTGGCTTCACTATCTTTGCTAGAGAGGAAACCATAGAAGTAGAAGTGGTCAGAATCTAGGCCTGATGAGACTAATGCGTTAATAAAAGCAGAACTACCTGAGATAGTCGAAACATTGATATCGTTAGCGAGACATTCTTTCGCAAGGATGCTACCAGGATCACTGATGCATGGATATCCAGCATCGCTGACATAGACAACTTTCTTGCCTTCTTTGATGTCGTTAACTATCTTTTGACTCATTGCCTTTTCATTATGTTCTCTTAAACTGACGAGATTCTTTTTAATACCGAAATGAGAAAGTAATGAAAAAGTGTTTCTTGTATCTTCACAAGCGATTAAATCTGCCGCATTTAAAACCTCTATTGCTCTTGGTGATAATTCTTTTAAATTACCGATTGGAGTAGCAAGCAAATATAGAAGAGGTTTTTCATCGACAAAATTCTTATTTCTTTTCATCTTCTTTTTTGTTCTGTCTATTGTTTCTGTGATGGAAGTTGTGCCTATTCCTATCACGATTTTCTCTATTTTGATTTTCTCTATTTTGATTTTCTCTATTCTGTTGGTTTTCACGTGGTTCTCTTGGCTTATTTTCACGTGGTTCTTTATTTTGGTTTTCAGGCATTTCTTTATTTATGCTCTCTTGGTTTTCACGTGGTTCCCTATTCCTATCACGATTTTCTCTATTTTGATTATTTTTAAAATGAGTTTGCTTGGTGAAGTCTTCTAAAGTGAGGTTGATGATATTTTCTGCGTTTTCTAATTTGATAGTTTCAGAAATAACGTTGATACCAGTTACCTTATATTCAACTTTATCAATGACGAAAGATTTGCCGAGTTCTGGGAAATTAACTTTGCAGTCAGTATAGATATCGTCTTCATATTTTAAGCAGCACATGAGTTTTCCACAGTGACCACTTAACTTTGGAACATTGATCGCGAGCATTTGGTTTTTCGCTCTATTGATGGAGATGCCGTCAAATTCATTTAAGAAAGAAGAACAGCATAATTCTCTACCACACACGCCGAGTCCACCGATGGATTTAGCTTTATCTCTAGTGCCGATTTGACGGAGTTCAATACGGGTGTGTAATTTATGGGCGAGGACTTTTAAAAGTTCACGGAAATCAACGCGGTCATCCGCTAAATAAGAGAAGATAACTTTTGCTTTGTCTAGCGTGTATTCACAAGAAGTGAGACGCATATCAAGATTGAGGGCTTTGGATTCGACTTCACAAATCTTGAGTGCTTCAACCGCGTCCTTCTTATTTGAGTTGTCGATTTTGATATCGTTTTCAGTCGCTTTTCTAAGGATTGGTTTTAATTCTAATTCACTTTTTAGTTTTGCGATTTCAATTGGGGCGATAGTGACTGTTCCAAGTTCGATACCCCTAACAGTTTCGACGACAACTTTATCGCCGTTAACTAATGATTTATCGTCATAACCAAAGAAATATGAACGAGATGCATTATCAAAGGTAATGCCGACGAAATATGTAAATTTATTATTATCTGGACTCATTTATGTTGCTCCTTACGATGGATAAGATGATATGGTCTAATTGGAGAGGAATGTTGAGGTTTAAACCAATCATGTTCCTCTGCTTTAATAGTTCAAGTAGACATGATGATACATCGATATGGTTATTATCGAGGATATCTTGAAGTATTGTATCATAATTTGTTAAGGTAATTGGTCTATTATTTTGAATATTTAATAAATCTTCAAAAACTGTGATTAAACAATCTAAGAAAAATCTAAATGATTCTTTTTTATTAACAAGGGGAGAAATTTTGCTTTGTACATAGTACACGGCGTAGTCGTTGTCACCGTTTTTAAGCGCGTTTAATAGTTCTTCTAATGCTTTTTTACAAGCGAAATAATATTCGCTTTCTTCTTCGTTATTTATAATCTCGTAGATGAGTTCCCCGTCATTATAGAAATAGGAAAGTAGTTCGGCGTCCCCTTTTTCAACCCCTAAATCAACGGCTTGTTCGATGACGAGGTTGCGGTCAATGGCTTTTAGATGAAGTGTTTGACAGCGGGATACAATTGTCGGTAATATCGCGTTTTCGTTATTTGTGGTTAAAAAGGCATAAACCCCTTCTTGTGGTTCTTCTAAGAATTTCAAAATGCTGTTGATGGCTTCTTCCCTCATATATTCAATGCAGTTAAGAACATAGACCATGATTCCTTTTGTTTCTAAAGGTGTTCTTTCAAATTGATGAGAGATGGTGTCGACTGCGTCTTTTGAAATGAGTTTTTCTGCTCCGTCTAAAATGATGCAATCAGGATAATTGTTATCATCGACGCGGAGGCAGGATATGCAGTTGTTGCACGCGAGTGGAGAAGGTTCATCACAAAGAAGTGACTTCGCTAAAAAGGTGGCGATTTCTAATAACGGAACCCCTTTACTTCCAACGAGAAGATAAGCATGCGAAAGCTTGCCTTTTTCCATGGCTTGCACGAATGTTTTATAAATCGTTGGTTGATAATTTTTGAGATATTTTTCTACTTGCATAAACGTTTGAGGATCGCGTCTAATGCATCTTGAGCAACTTGTTCTCTATCTTTACTCGCGTCAATAATCACAAATCTATCAGAATATTTTTCTGCTAAATTAAGGAAGGTTTGACGGACTTTTTTGTGAAATTCAAGCGTTTCTAAATCAAGACGATTGACTTCGCGATTTTTATTTAATGAGATTCTTTTTAATCCGAGCTCTGGCGGAATATCGAATAACAATGTGAGGTCTGGCCAAGTGTTTTCGGTGGCGAACATATTGATATCGACGATGTTATCAATGCCGAGTCCTCTTGCTCCACCTTGATAGGCTAAAGAAGAATCGATGTAGCGATCACAGATGACGATTTTACCTTCTTTAACAGCAGGCCATACTTTTTCAATGAGGTGTTGTCTTCTCGCTGCAGCGTATAATAATGCTTCGGTTCTTCCGTCCATCGCTTTATTGTCTTTATCGAGGATGACGTTGCGGATTTGTTCGGATATCGGAGTGCCACCAGGTTCACGCGTTTTTAAAACATCATAGCCAAGCTCCCTTAGCTTATTGATGACTGTTTCTGTCGCGGTTGATTTACCTGAACCTTCTGGACCTTCGATTGTAACAAACATATTTCTGCTCCTATAATTTATGGCGGCCTTCTAATGCTTTCTGAAGTGTGATTTGGTCGGCATAGTCGAGATTGCCACCCATTGGTAAGCCATATGCGAGACGGGTAACGTTAGCTTTGCTACCATTCAATATCTTGCTGATATATAACGCGGTGGTTTCCCCATCGATTGTGGGATTAGTCGCGATGATCACTTCTTCAACACCTTCGTTTACTCTTTCTTCTAAAGAAGAGATATTGAGGCTATCAACTGTAATACCTTTGTTTAAAGATATTTCCCCATTGAGAATGTGATATAAACCGTTATAGCTATCGCTGTTTTCAATCGCTAAAGCATCTTTATAATGCGAGACCACTAAAATCTTAGTTTTGTCTCTATTTGGATCATCGCATATTGGGCAGTTATCGCTATCGATTAATAATCCACACTTTGGACATTTTTTAATCGATTGTTTTAGGTTTAATAACGCATCGGAAAATTCTTGTATGTCTTCATCGCTGTTTTCAAGCAATGAATAGGCCATGCGTTCAGCGCTTTTTCTTCCGACGCTAGGAAGTTTGGCCAACGATTCTATTAAACGGTCAATTGGTTTTAATGACTTCATTAAAAACCGAGACCTCCAGATTTACCGGTTATTCTTTCGTTAATCGCTTCTTCTTCGGCGTTGATTTGTTCGATTAATTCATTGATAGTGGAGATGAGCATTTCTTCAATCATCTCTTTGTCTTCAGCATTAAAAGCATCGGGTTCAATTGTGATTTCAGAGATGGTTTTATCTCCCATCACTCCGACAGTGATTAAACCAGCTTTTTTCGCTGTGAATTCCTTGTTGTGTAATTCATCCATTGCCTTGTTGAGCTCTCTTTGCATCTTTTGGGCTTGGATCATCATTTGTTGCATGTTCATAATTTGTTCACCTCAAATTCTAAATTGACATCATCTGGTCTTGGGAGTCTCTTCACTCCTTTTAAATCGATAAATAAACGTTGATAATCAACCGACTCTTTTCTTGAAACGCTATAGACGAATAAGTGTTTATGGAAGACGTGGTTGATCAACGATTGAATCATATGTTGGTTGGATGCCGTATTTGCCTTTTCCACTAAGTTGGTCATTGGGAATTCTAATAGTAACACATCGTTAGAAACGATTAATGGGTGGGCATCAATTAATAAAGTGGCAATCTTTCCGTATTCTGGATGAGTCGCATAACGCTTGAGCTGTGACCATCTATCGAGGAAGTTGTTTTTGATTTCCTTTTTACCAGTAACGATGATTTTGATAATTGTATCTTGGTCGATTTTATATGAGCCTTCAGAGAGAGTTCCCTTTAAAGAAATAGTGGTTTCAACTGGGATAATTTCTTCTTGTAAAGGCGGTATTTCTTCTTTGACTGGTTGAGGAGCAACTGGTTCAATTTTAACCGGTTTTTGCACAGTTTCTTCCACAAAAATCTGACTTTTTTCAATTTTTTCTTCTTTTTGAGGAATTTTTAATTCTGGAACTATTAGCTTATTTTGAGAAGGATTATTTAGTGTCGCCATTTTTAGAAGCGTAACTTCAAATAATGTGTTCGCGTCAGCAACATTCTTATAATCCTTTAATGAATCCATCAATGTTTGAATATAACTATTGAGGACGTTGGTGTTGGCCTCTTGGTTGATTTCGGTAGCCTCTTTTTCAGAGATATTTTCTAATAAATCTTTTTTGTTTGTTAATGCATAAATTAATGCATCTTTGAAAATGGATAATAAGTCATTGGTGAGACGTTTGATATCGGTCCCTTTGCCTAAATATTTTTGAACGCGGTTAAGGACATCGCTGACATCGTTTTTAAGAAGCGAGTGAATTAAAGATAATTTCTCAGCTTTTGATTCAAGAGAGAAAATCGATAAGACATCGTTCTCATTTAGAGTGTTACCAGAATAGGCGAGAACTTGGTCGAGCATTGATAAAGCGTCACGCATTCCTCCATCACTTAAAGAAATGATGAGGTCGACAGCGTCTTGGTTATATTCGATGTTTTCTTTTTCTAAGATGGTTTGAATTCTTTTAGACATCTCAGGACTTGGAACTTTACCAAAGTCATATCTTTGACATCTAGATAGAATAGTTGGAAGAAGTTTATGAGGTTCAGTGGTCGCTAAAATGAAGATGACGTGTTCTGGTGGTTCTTCTAATGTTTTTAATAAAGCATTAAAAGCTTCATTGGTCATCATATGAACTTCATCGATGATGTATACTTTGTATCTTCCAAGAATAGTGGAATATTTAACTTTTTCGATTAAATCTTTAATTTCATTAATACCACGGTTAGATGCCGCGTCGATTTCTAAAACATCTGGATGTGAATTGTTGTTGATTGCTTCGCAGTTGCGGCAGTGATTGCACTGACAGCCAAGTCCTTCATCGCAGTTAAGGGCTTTTGCAAGAAGCTTTGCCATTGTGGTTTTTCCTGTACCACGTGGACCCGCGAATAAATAGGCGTGAGAAATCTTGCCTGTTGCTAATGCGTTTTTAAAGGTGCGGACAATGTGTTCTTGACCCGCCACTTCTTCAAATGTCGTTGGACGATATGTTCTATATAATGCTTTGTATGCCATAAACTTTAAATATGATTATACACCAACAAGCAAGTTTCAAAAAGACTTAATATGAATATTAACATAGAGAAATGTCTCTTTATTCCACACCCTGAATAATGATACAATACATAACGGCTAGAAAAACTATGGAAGAAAATATGAAACAACGCCTATTAACGGCGGAAAAAAGATTAAAAGAAATCGATGAAGAACTCATGAGCGATACTGTCACAAGAGACATTAAGCGTTTTCGTGATATCTCAAAGGAAAGAAGTTACTTATCTGAACAAGTGGAAGCGTTCCACAAGTATCAAAAGACAGTCTCTGACTTAGAAGATGCGATTGTGATGAGCAATGACTCCGATCCAGAAATTGCTGAAATGGCAAAAGAAGAAGTAAAAGCTCTTCAAGAACAAGAAACAAATTTATTAGACGAAATCAAAGGCTTATTAGTGCCACGTGATCCAAATGATGATAAAAACATCGTCGTGGAGATTAGAGGTGCGGCTGGTGGAGATGAAGCAAACATCTTCGCGGGCGATTTATTTAGAATGTATACGAGATACGCCGAACAAAAAGGGTGGAAGATTCAAATGCTTGATGAAAACCCATCTGAAGCTGGTGGTTTCGCTTTAGTCTCCTTTATGATTAAAGGCGATTCCGTTTATTCAAGATTAAAGTTCGAATCTGGCGCGCATCGTGTGCAACGTGTACCTCGCACTGAAGCCAGTGGTCGTATTCATACTTCCACAGCTACTGTCCTAGTGATGCCAGAAGCCGAAGAAATCGATATTCAAATCAACCCATCAGATTTACAAGTTGACACATATCGTTCCCAAGGCGCTGGTGGACAAAACGTTAACAAGACTGAATCCGCGGTTCGTATTACACATATTCCAACTGGTATCGTCGTGAGCTGCCAAACTGAAAAATCACAAATTCAAAACCGTGAAATCGCGATGCAAATGTTAAGAACAAAGATGTATTCCACGATGCTTGAAGAACAACAAGAAAAGATTGGCAACGAAAGAAGACTTAAAATTGGACATGGTGAAAGAAGTGAAAAGATTCGCACTTATAACTATCCTCAAAATCGTGTCACTGACCACCGTATCGGATTTACAATTCAACAATTAGATAGAGTAATGGAAGGGGATCTTGATGACATCATCGATGCCTTAATCCATTATGACCAAGCGATGAAGATTTCTGGTGAAGAATGAGACAATCTTTCCGCCAAATATATTTCGCTTTAAAGAAAGAAAATAATGCCTTTTTAAGCGACTCAGTAATTAAAGAATATTTGTGTTTTGTCGGTAATTTTAACGAATATACCGACTTTTTTATGCATATTGATGATGAAATTGACTTTGATTATAACGATAAAAAACTAAACTTATTAAGAAAAGGAAAACCCGTTCAACAAATCGCCCATTACCAATATTTTTGTGGCCATAAAATCTATGTTGATGACAATGTTTTGATTCCGCGACAAGAGACTGAAATGCTTGTGGAAATAGTAAAAGAAAAGATTTTTCAAACGTTTGGTGACCAAGACATTAATTTATTAGATATGTGCTGCGGGACTGGAGCGATTGGTTTATGTTTGTCTAATGAAAATGTTTCTTTAACTCTAACAGATATATCTAAAGAAGCATTAGAGGTCGTAAGAAAGAATGTAGCTAACTTTAAGTATAAGAAGATAGATGTCATAGAAAGCGATTTGTTCGATAATGTTGAAGGTAAATATAATGTGGTTGTCTGTAATCCTCCATATATAGAAAACGAAGACAATATTGACCCACAGGTATTTGAATATGAACCTAAGTTAGCTTTATTAGCGAAGCCTGGTTATATCTTTTATGAAAGAATATTAAGCGTTATTAATAATTATATTAAAGATAAATATATAATCGGTTTTGAGATCGAAGAAGATCAGAAAGAGAAACTAACAGAATTGATTAAAAAGTATCTTCCAAAAAGTTCATTTTCTTTTTATAAAGATATATGTAACAAGACAAGATTTGTTATTATAAATAATAGTTAGTATGAAAAGGTATCAAAAAGCAAAATTAGCATTAGCCTCTCACGGCATCGTCGCCTTCCCAACTGAAACTGTGATGGGATTAGGTGTTTATTTTGATGACAAGATTGCTTATGAGAAGCTGAACGCTGTTAAGCAAAGAAAACCAGGTAAACCATATACTTTGATGTTATATGACCCATACGTCATCTCTTTTTATGCAGAAGTTGATAAACGTGCGGTCAAATTAATTAACAAGTTTATGCCTGGCCCAATTACTTTGTTATTAAAAGTTAAAAATAAAGTCGTCCCTAAATGGGTTACAAATGGTACAGGGGTCATTGGAATCCGTGTTCCTCAAAATAAAAAAGCATTAGATTTCTTATATAATCTTGATAAACCACTTCTTGTTCCAAGTGCAAATAGAGCGGATCAACCGCCTTGCATAAATAGCAAAGAAGTGAAGAAGGTGTTCGGTGACGATATCGATGTTGTCATAAGGGGGAAAGCTGGTGGCTCTACTCCTAGCACAATCGTAGATTTATCAGGTCCTGATGTTAAAATTGTGAGAATTGGTTTAATCCCAGAAGAAGAAATATTTAAAGCGTTGGAGGAATAATTATGGTAATCGCTATTGGTTGTGATCACGGTGGTTTTTTAAGAAAAGAAGAAGTTAAAGAACATCTCATTTCTTTAGGCCACGAAGTCATTGATTGTGGAACGAATTCATTAGATAGTTGTGACTACCCAATCTTCGGTAGAGCAGTTGCTGAAAATGTTGCTAGTGGAAAAGCCCAATTTGGTGTCCTTGTTTGTACATCAGGTGAAGGAATTATGATGACCGCGAACAAAGTTAAAGGCGTGAGATGCGGAATTGGCTATAACGATGAAGTTGCTTCGTTAATGAGACAACACAATAATGCGAACGTCATCTCTTTCGGTGCCAAATTTATGAATAAAGAGGAAGTTCTTCACAGAGTTGATATCTTTTTAAACACCGAATTTGAAGGTGGAAGACACGAAAGAAGAGTAAAATTAATCGAAAAATAAAATTTTTTCCCGAAAAAATCGACTTTTGCCCCTATATATAAATATGGGGGTTTTATTTTACCCACTTTATATTTCTTGTTTTAAAAACGTTATTAACGAGATGTAAATTGTGTGAATTTCTAGAAGAACAACAGAATAACAGAAAGGAAGAAACATGAGTAAAAAAAAGATTTATAACAAACGCTTAGAAAAAGGAAAATTTTACACAGTAAATAGACACCCTGGTTTAATTGTTTTAAAAAATGATAAAAAGAACATTTACATAGCTGTGATTACAGGAACGTCCCAACATAGGCATCAAACAAAATTAAAACATCCTACAGAAACTAAAGTCAAAGCCTCATTTGTTAACAACAGGCCAGTTCAAGGCAAACGAAAACATTTTGGATCTAGGGAATTAGTTGGCATGAAAATACACCACGATGACAGAATAACGATAAAAATTATAAAAAGGCGGAAACCTATAAAACTAAAATAAAAACCTGTCTGAGCCTTTTCAGCTCTGCGTGACAGGTTGTACCAATATTAAACCAAATGAAAGAAGATGATGCAATATAGAAATATATAATTGTCCAATATGTGGAAATAATAACCCTCGTTATTTTGGAATAAGAGGGGGAACTTTCTACTGCCGTAAATGTATTACTTTTATTGGCAAAGAAGAAACGGGAGATATTGCTTACCCAAAAAGTGCATACTATAAACTCGATTATGACTTAACAGAAGATCAAAGTAGACTATCAGAAACGCTGATTGATAATTATAAAAATGGTAAGAACACGTTGGTGCACGCGGTATGTGGATCTGGTAAGACAGAAATAGTATTAAAAGTAATTAAATATGCGATTGAATGCGGTGAAAGAGTGGGTTTTGCTATTCCACGTCGTGATGTAGTGATTGAACTATATTCTCGTTTCAATGAAATATTTAAAAAGAATAAGGTTATTTATATTTGTGGTGGTCATACTGAAGAAACAGTTGGAGATTTAGTCGTGCTTACAACACATCAACTATATAGGTACGACCACTATTTCGATTTATTAATAGCAGATGAGATTGATGCATTCCCTTTTAATGGCAATCCAGTATTAGAATCGTTCTTTCAAAGAGCAATTAGAGGAAACTATATCATGATGTCCGCGACCCCAACAGAGAATGCATTGAAATTTCATAAAGAAAGTGGAGGAGAAGTGGTTGAACTATTCTCGCGATACCATATGCACCCACTCCCTGAACCTAAAATAATTGTTAGAAAAGGGATATTTATATACGTAGAATTACTTGATGTTTTAAGAAAGTTTTTAAAAAAGACAAAACCAGTATTTATTTTCGCGCCTACGATTGAGATGTGCGAATCATTATTTATGTTTTTAAGAATATTTTATAAAGGTGGATTATGCCTACATTCAAAAGTTGAAGATAGGCAAGAAAAACTAGGCAAGTTTAAAGAAGGTATATATCGATATATCGTAACCACTGCAATATTAGAGAGAGGAGTGACTTTTCCAGACCTACAAGTCATCATTTTTAAAGCAGACCATGTTTTATATACTTCGCATGCTTTAATTCAAATATCTGGGCGTGTAGGAAGAAAGAAAGATCATCCAGATGGGGAGGTAATATTTTTAATAAATGAAGAAAATGATCAAATTAAAATCGCTGTTGACGAAATTAAAAGAGCCAACAAAAGTCTGCAAAATATGCTTAAATAATTGCAAATCTGCCACTTTTTATTCTTTTATTCATGATGATTATTGCTTGTGTGATAACTGTCAGAAGAAATTGAAACCAAAGTTTATTCCTTTTAAACACGGAGATGTTAAATGCATGGCAATTTATGAATATGATGCAGAGATGAAATCGCTGATATACCAATTCAAAGGTTGTTATGATATTGCTTTATCAGAAGTGTTCCTTAACACGTTTAAAAGAGAACTATACCTATTATATAAAGGATATATGGTGATACCAGCTCCTTCATATCACACCGAGGATTTAAAAAGAGAATTCAATCACGTTATTGAAATATTCTCATCACTCCATCTTCCTATTGAGCGGCTCATTACAAAAACTGATAACATCAAACAATCATCTTTGAAAAAAAGCGAAAGAACAAGTATATCGAAACACTTAAAAATGTCTAATATAGAAATGGTTAAAAATAAGAAGGTTTTATTGGTGGATGACATCCATACGACTGGGTCAACAATTCAAGCATGTATCAACTTAATTAAGCCTGGGCAGCCTAAAGATATTAAAGTCTTGGTGGTTGCGAAAACAAAAGACGATAAACAACATATTAGAAATAATGCTTAAAGCATTGGACTATAATAAAACGCTTATGATATATTTATAAGGCAGCACATTTGCGCAAGTTAGATTAGGAAAGGATTATTTTTATGGGATTCTTTGACAATAGAGCAATTAAAAAATACGAAAAAATAGCAAACAAAGTTATGGCTCTTGAAGAGCAGATGAAGACTTTGTCTGATGATGAATTAAGAGCGAAAACTCCATACTTCAAAGATAGGCTCGCAAAAGGAGAAACACTTGAAGATATCAAAGTGGAAGCTTTTGCTGTGGCTCGTGAAGCAGCGAGAAGAACATTGAACGAATTCCCATATAAAGTTCAAATTATCGGGTCTTTAGTTCTTAATGATGGTGACGTTGCGGAAATGAAAACCGGTGAAGGTAAAACTTTAACTTGTACTATGGCCGTTTATCTTAACGCTTTAGCGGGTAAAGGTGTTCACGTTGTCACTGTTAACGAATACTTATCCACTCGTGACGCGGAATGGATGGGTCAAGTTTATCGTTTCTTAGGTTTAACTGTCGGCGTCAACATGAGAGAAAAGACCACTTCCGAAAAGAAAGAAGCATATTTGTGTGATATCACATACACAACAAACTCCGAATTAGGTTTCGACTACTTAAGAGATAATATGGCAACTTCTCGTAAAGCGAGAGTGCTCCGCGGCCTCAATTTCTGTATCGTTGACGAAGCTGACTCCATCTTAATCGATGAATCACGTACTCCACTTATCATTTCTGGCGGTGCGAAAGCTTCTGCTTCACAATACACAGTCGCCGATAGATTTGTTAAAACTCTTAAAAAAGATGTCGATTATGCAATCGATGTGAAAGAAAAGACAGTTAACTTAACTGATGATGGTAACAAAAAAGCCGATAGAATGTTCGGCATTAAAAACTTATATGATCCTGAATACGCTGATTTAGTTCACCGTATCCACAATGCTTTAAAAGCAAACTACATTATGGCGAGAGATGTTGATTATCTCGTCGATAAAGAAGGACAAGTGCAAATCATCGACCAATTCACAGGTCGTGTCCTCCCAGGCAGAGAATGGTCTGATGGTTTACATCAAGCCGTTCAAGCTAAAGAAAACGTCCAAATCAAACAAGAGACTGTTACTTTAGCGACAATTACTTATCAAAACTTCTTCCGTTTATACACAAAGATGGCTGGTATGACTGGTACTGCAAAAACTGAAGAAGAAGAATTTAGAAAAATCTACAACATGCGTGTTGTTTGTGTCCCAACTAATAGACCAATTCAAAGAATTGATGCTTTAGATTATGTGTATGCACATAAGGGACCAAAACTCGCCGCATTAATCAAAGAAGTGAAAGAAAGACATGCGACTGGACAGCCAATCTTAATCGGTACTGTTTCCGTTGAATCCTCTGAAGAAATCTCCGCTTTATTAACTGCGGAAGGCTTACAACACGAGATGTTAAACGCGAAGAACCACGCACGTGAAGCGGAAATTATCGCTCTCGCAGGACGTAAAGGCGCGATCACACTCGCTACTAACATGGCTGGCCGTGGTACTGATATTAAAATTGACGATGAAGTAAGAGCCCTCGGTGGTTTATGCGTCTTTGGTACTGAAAGACATGAATCAAGACGTATCGATAACCAATTACGTGGTCGTAGTGGTCGTCAAGGTGACCCAGGATTCTCTCGTTTCTACGTTTCTTTCGATGACACTTTATTAGTGAGATTCGCTGCAGATAATATTAGAAACTTCATTGAAAAGAACTACGGTGATGAAGCTCTTGAAGCAAAGATGATTTCTAACGTTATTACAAGCGCTCAAAAGAGAATTGAAGGCACCAACTTCGATACCCGTAAAT
Source organism: Erysipelotrichaceae bacterium (assembly GCA_015059105.1). GTDB lineage: Bacteria > Bacillota_I > Bacilli_A > RFN20 > CAG-826 > SIG220. The sequence continues at coordinate 39,161 of SVBB01000010.1, forward strand.
CCCTTCTTGATTACGATGATGTTTTAGCCAAACAAAGACAAATTATCTATGATAAACGTGACCGTATTATCGATGGTTTGGCGATTGATGATATCGTTGATGAAGTGTTCTCTACTACTGGTAATTTCTTAGCCAATAAAGCTGTTCCACTTGGTAGTACCGATCAACTTGTCAATGGAGATATGTTAATCAAAGAAGTTGAACCAAGATTCTTACCAAACGGATCTTTAAATAAAAACTTATATGATGAGTCCCCAGTTGAAGACTGTGGACCAGATTTAGGCGATGTCATTTATGACTATTACCTTGAAAGACAAAAGACTTGGCCAGAAGGCGCTGCCGATGAAGTTTTACGTAATGTTATTCTCCACTGCATCGATAGCAACTGGACAAAACATATTGATGCGATGGCGAGATTAAGAGAAGGCATCCACCTTAGAAGCTATGCCAACGTCAATCCGCTTCAAGATTACGTTAACGAAGGTTACCGCATGTTTAGAGAATGTTTAGAAATCGCTTCTGTCGATTCCGTTTTAAACCTCGTTAATATCAAAGTTGAAAGAAGACCAGAAGCTGAATTATCCGCTCCTGTTGAAGACAATAAACCAGCTGAGCAACCAGCTCCAGAAAAGAAAGAAGAAAAATAATGAAAGACCTCGTTACTCTTAAACAAGAACTTGGTGCTGTTGGCGAGAGAATCCGTCAACTCGGGTCTTCTCTTTGACCTCGCTCAATTAGAAAAAGATATCAAAGAATTAACAGCCCAGAGCGAAAACGAATCTTTTTGGAATGATCGTAAAAGTGCATTAGAAATCATTGAAAAACTCAATAATTCCAAGCAAAACTACGATATTTTTCAAAATTTAACTGCAAATTATAATGACTTAAATGAACTATTATCTCTCGGTGATGAATCGATTTTAGAACAGATTGAAGAATCGCTTAATGAACTAAATGAACAGACGAAAGAATTTGAAGTCAGTCGTTTGTTTTCAGGTGAATTTGATAACCTCAATGCGATTATTGAAATCCATCCAGGGGCAGGCGGCACAGAAGCGCAAGACTGGGCAGATATGCTCCATAGAATGTATGTCTTATATGCGGAAAGACACCGTTTTAAAATGCAAACCATTTCTTTTGAACCAGGTGAAGAGGCTGGCATTAAATCCGTCACTATTAAAATCAGTGGCAAGCACGCATATGGTTTATTAAAAGGTGAAAAAGGTGTTCACCGCTTAGTGAGAATATCTCCTTTTGATGCAAACAAAAGAAGACATACCTCATTTGCTTCTGTAAATGTTATTCCTGAATTTAAAGATGAGAATATCGATATTCAAATCCCTGAGTCGGATTTAAAAGTTGATACATATCGAAGCGGTGGAGCAGGCGGTCAAAACGTCAACAAAGTTGAAACTGCAGTTCGTATCACTCACTTACCAACCGGCATTGTCGTGTCCTGTCAAATTGAAAGAAGCCAGTTATTAAATAAAGAAACCGCGATGAGCATGCTTAAGTCTCGTTTATATTTATTAGAAGTAGAAGCCAGACAAAACAAGCTCAACTCTATCGTCGGTGAAAAGAAAAATATTGAATGGGGTAGTCAAATCCGTTCATATGTATTTTGCCCATACACATTAGTAAAAGACAACCGTACAAACTATGAGGTCGTAGATGTTGAAAGTGTGATGAATGGTAATATTGATGGATTTATCTATGCTTATTTACAGTTAGAGGCTAAAAACAATGGATAAGATTAAAGAAAAGCTGACTTCAAAGGAATTTTTAATAAAAGTGTTTCGCCTCTTCCTCGTTGTTTTAGGGTCTGCGATATTAGCTTTTGGAACATCTGTTTTCCTCGTTAAATTAGAGATTGTTTCTGGCGGAGTAAGTGGTATTGCAATTATCATCCAACACTTTATCGGTGGAGGAGACCAGTTTGTCGACATCATTGTCGCAGGCACAAGTATATTATTATTCTTCGTTGGACTTTTCTTTGTTGGTAAAGACTTCGCGTTAAAAACGCTTGTATCAACAATTGCTTATCCAGGCTTTCTCACGTTGTTTTTAAGAATCAATTATTTCCAAGAAATCGCGAATGTCGCAGCCGGAGATGGTTCTATTGGATATATTTTATTATCAGGTTTATTTGGTGGCGTCTTCGTTGGTGTAGGTGTGGCGATTACTTTCCTCGGTGGTGGCTCTACGGGTGGTGTTGATGTTTTGGTGTTCATTATCTGTGCGAAAACCAAGGCCAAAGAATCAATCGTCTCATTCACTATCGATGCTTCTATCATTTTGCTATCCATCATCTTAATTCATGAGAACTTTATGAACTCTCTTTGTGGTGTGGTTTCAGCCTTTATGGCGTCCTTAATGATCGAGTTCATTTATGTTAATCAAACCGCGAGTATTCAGGCCGATGTCATCTCAAATGAATGGGAACAAATATCACGCTTTGCTCAAGATGAATTAGGTAGAGGCGCGACTATCATTAAAGCTCTTGGCGGTTACCATCAAGATGAAAGAATTATTCTTCGTGTGGTTATCGATAGAAGACAGTTTGATGCTTTTAAAAAGTTTGTTGCAAAAACTGATCCAAAAGCGTTTATTACATACACTCAAACCAACGCAGTTTATGGTGAAGGTTTCTATTCTCATGTCAATAACTTAAGAAAGAAAAAATAGGAGTTTTGCAGTAAAAAATGGCAGAAATACACGAATTTCAACTAGTTTCTAATTTCAAACCTACTGGTGATCAGCCCACGGCTATCAAAACTTTATGTGATGGTTTAGATAACGGCAAAAGACTCCAGGTTCTTTTAGGTGCGACTGGTACTGGCAAGACCTTTACGATGGCGAACATCATCGTCAAACAGCAACGTCCTGCGCTTGTATTAGTTCATAACAAAACTCTCGCTAGCCAACTATATTCCGAGTTCAAAGAATTATTTCCACATAACCGCGTGGAATATTTCGTCTCCAACTTCGATTTCTATCAGCCGGAAGCATATATTCCAAAAAGCGATACTTATGTCAGTAAGAACGCGGTGATGAATGATGAAATCGAAATGCTTAGAACAAGCGCGATCAATTCCATCATTGAAAGAAGAGACACGATTATAGTTGCTTCTGTTGCCTCTATCTATGGATTAACTGATCCAAATGAATATAAAGAACTCGTCTTTGATATCCGCGTTGGAGAAACGATTAACCGCAATCAATTCTTTAAGCGACTCGTAGATGCGCAATATAAAAGAGATAACCTTGATATGGCCCCAGGTTGTTTTAGAACTAGAGGTGACTTAATTGAAATCGTTCCCGCTAATGCACAAGACGGACATGTCATTAGAATTGATACTTTTGGTGATGAAGTAGAAAAGATATATGAATATAACCTCATCACTGGTGAGGTGGTTCATACTTTTAACACTTACCCAATCTTCCCAGCCTATGACCACGCTTCTACAAGAGAAAGAATTAGAAGTGCTTGTGAATCGATTAGGGAAGAATTACAAGAAAGACTTGCCTACTTTAAAAGCGAAGGCAAATTATTAGAAGAAGAAAGACTTTCAATGCGCACTAATCAAGATTTGGACAGTATGATGGAATTTGGAATGTGTCCAGGCATTGAAAATTATTCTCGCCATATCGATAAGAGAAAACCAGGAGAACGTCCATTCTGTTTGTTAGACTATTTCCCAGAAGATTTCTTGCTCTTTATCGATGAATCTCATGTCTCTATTCCTCAAATAAGAGGAATGTATAATGGGGATAGAAGTAGAAAACTCACCCTTGTGGAATACGGTTTTAGACTTCCTTCTGCTTTAGATAATCGTCCTCTTAATTTTGAAGAATTTGAAAAACTTATGCCTCAAACGATTTGTACATCAGCGACCCCAGGAGATTATGAACTCGATATGTGTGGGCATCAAGTTGCAGAACAAATCATTAGACCAACAGGACTATTAGACCCACGTATTGAAGTGAGAAAAACATTGGGACAAATCGACGACATTCTTTTTGAAATCAAACAAAGAATTGAAAAGAATGAAAGAGTGATGATAGTGGCCTTAACTATCAATATGGCGGAGGACCTCACCAATTATCTAAAAGAAAAAGGCATAAAAGCCATCTATTTACATCACGAAACTAAGACATTAGAAAGAAGCGAAATAATCTATCAACTCCGTAAAGGCAAATATGATGTTTTAATCGGTATCAACCTTTTAAGAGAAGGCTTAGATATTCCAGAAGTATCTTTGGTTTGCATTTTAGATGCGGATAAAGAAGGTTTCTTAAGAAGCACAAGGTCTTTAGTCCAAGTCACTGGTAGAGCGGCCCGTAATGCGAATGGTTTAGTGATTATGTATGCAGACAATATGACTGATTCAATGAAAGAAGCAATTGCTGAAACGAATAGAAGAAGAGAGATACAGTCTGCTTATAATGAAGAAAACGGTATTGTTCCAACAACTATCATCAAAGCGATCACCCCTCCAATCCATAATAGCGATAATGAGATTGATGAGATTGTGAAATTATCAAAACACGGGACTCGTAATGAAATTAATCAAAAGATTAAAGAGCTTGAATCACAAATGCGTAAAGCCGCGAAAGAATTCGATTTTGAAAGAGCAGCAGAGCTACGCGATATCGTTTTAGAAATGAAGGCCTCCATCAATTAAAAGTAACTTTTTATTGATAAATAAGTTTATAATCGAGTAATATAATTAGGCACGAAGGAGAAAACAATATGAACTGGTATGACATTATCTTAGCTATCGTCAGCATCATCATCATTGTTTTATGCTTACTACAAGGTGGTAAATCAGAAGGTGCTTCTGGTGCGATCACTGGTGGTGGACTTAACGTCTTCGTGAAGACCAAAGAAAGAGGTATGGAAAAGGTTGTTTCCATTCTCACTCTCGTCTTCGCGATTGTCTTCTTCTTAATCGCAATCTTAATTAACGTATTCAACGTTTAATCAATAAGACAAATTTAAAAAAACCGATTGATGAATCGGTTTTTTTGTTGTTTAATCGTTATCTTTGATTCCTAATAGTTCAGTGAATTTTATTTTGCTTCTATCTGGTAATATCAATTCTCTATTTTCAGGTGACACTTTTTTAATTGTTGTAGTGATTTCGTTTATCTCTTCGTGTCGATAATAGGTGATGATAACTTCTTGCCCGTGGTAGTTAACCAGATGGTAATTAATCTCATCTGCCTCTTCGCTAGAAATGAGAGGTTTTGCCTTTTTATACTGGTTTTGCATGGTTTTTGTAACAGCGGGCATATGGGCATCAAGAGTTTTATAAGCATTCCATTTTTTCATTCCGCGATCGCTCATTTCTTATGCCCTCCTATAAATTCATGCCTTTCTCTTGCCGTGCTGTAATCGGTTAACGCGCTGGCTCGTAACAATATATTTTTACCATATTTATTATGAATCTCATCCATCATCAGTTGAAGATTTCTTCTCTCTTCTTGTTTCTTTGGGTCTTTGAATAAATCAAGTTGTTCAATGTTATGGACATGGTTTAGGTGGCCAAAACTAATATGGACTTGTCTAATTGGTAAATTGATGACATTGCGGTTATATAAATCGATGATTGCTTGGTATAATTCATCGGTATCATCGGTAGGACGTAATAAAGACATCTGTTTAGAAAACCCACCTTTATCAGATGAATAACCAATCGCTACTCCGACAAGGTCAGTTTTCATATTTTCTCCACGCATCTTACTCGCGAGGTCATCGCATAATTCTTTTAATATTAATCTCGTCTCTTCAACTTTATAATCTCTGGGTAAGGTCTGACCAAAGGATAATGATTTTTCTTTTGGCTCATATTTTTCATGAATATCGCTTTCATCGATACCATTAGCCTGATCGACGAGTTGGTCACCCATAATACCGAATTTGTTACGCATCAAATCTCTATTAGCGTGTGCGACATCATACATCGTGTGCATGCCTAAACGATTTAATCTCGCTTCTAACCTTGGTCCGATACCCCATATCTTATTTAAAGGAGTAATAGGCCATAATTTCTTTTCGACATCTTCATAGTATAACTCGCCGATACCGTCTTTTGCTTTTTTGGCGAAGACATCTAATGCGACTTTCGCTAAGAAGAAGTTATCTCCTAATCCGGCAGTCGCTTGTAATCCTGTTTTTTCTTTTACTCTATTGATGATATCGATGACTAGTTGCTTTGCATCCTTTTTATAATAAGGAACATAGCTAGTTAAATCGATAAAAGCTTCGTCGATGGAATAGACGTGCATATCTTCTTCGCTGACGAATTCTAAAAACGTATTGATGACTTCACACGATTTTTCGATGTATCTCTCCATTCTTGGAGTTGCAAAGATATAATTAAAACCTTTTGGTAAATCTTTCATCCTTACTCTTGAAGGGACACCTTTACTTTTTAAATATGGGGTGACGGAAAGAATAATCGTGTTCACACTTCGAGAACGATCCCCCACGACTAAAGGGGTAGTCCAGGGATCAAGACCACGGTCCAGACACTCAACGTATGAGTAAAAGGCTTTTAAATCGATGACAGTGATTACTTTCTTATTCATTGTATGAATATTGTAAACAATTTCTGAACTATCTTCATCAAAATAATAACAATGCACACATTTTGTGGATAACCACATAAAAATAGTGATTAATAAGAATATTTTTTGTAAACTATTCTTATGGAAATTGTAATTATTGTTTTATCTTCTGTTATTCTTTTAGGCTTAGTTGCCTTCTTTATCTATGAAGTGAAGCAACATAAAAAAGTTAAAGAGCCAGAGCTCAACTTAAAAGAGATTTGGGAGATACAACATAAACTAGGCGAATTAAATAATGAGATTAAAAACGATATCGAATTATCAGTGGCAAAGCAGATGAAAGAAATCGCTGAGCACGATAATAAAACTAATGAACTCAACAATGAGAAACTAGAAAGGTTCCAACAAAACATTTCAGAAAGCATCAATAAACGTTTTGACTCTTTAAACGAACAAATGACTCTCAAGATGAGCGAAATCAATAAGAAAGTCGATCAACAATTAGAACAAGGATTTAAGACAACAACTGAATCGATGTCTCAAGTAAGAGAAAGATTAAAAGTTATCGATGAAGCTCAAAAGAATATCGAATCATTATCTAAGGACGTCGTTTCTTTAAAGAATGTTTTAGAGAATAACCAAAATAGAGGACAATACGGTGAATACCAACTCTCTATGGTTCTCCATAATGTCTTTGGGGACACGATTGGTTGTTATAAAGAACAATACACGATTAAGAATGCAAAAGACGAAGAGAACAAGGTGAGGGCAGACGCGGTAGTGTTCATGCCTGAACCAAACAAGATGATTTGTATCGACTCTAAGTTCCCATTCGCGACATATGCAAGACTATTTGAAACCACTGATGAGAAAGAAAAAGAAGACTTACAAAAATTATTCGTCTCTGATGTGAAGAAACATATCACGACGATTAAAAACAAATACATCATCGATGGTAAAACCGCTCCACAAGCAATCATGTTCATTCCTAATGATGGTATCTTTGCTTATATCCATCAAAACTGTGAATCGGTGGTGGAATATGCAAGACAATGTGAAGTCATCTTAACTTCCCCATCCACTCTTCCAGCGATATTAGTGACTATCAATATGATTCGTATCGAAGGCGAAAGAGCAAAAAACGTCAGAGAGATAACTAATCAACTTGTGAAACTAGGAAAAGAGTTTGGAATGTTCTCTAAAGAATGGGAGGCATTCTCTACTCAACTTGGTAGAGCGAGTAGTTCTAAAGATAAGCTCGACAACCGCGTTAATAAGATTAACAACAAATTTGAAGCATTAAAAATAAGTGATACAAAATACGATGAAATCGAAGAAAAGGGGACTTTTGTTGAGGATTTTGATGAATTATACGGAGATTAATATATGGCAGAAAACAAAGAAAATGAAAAGATGTCCTTTGAAGAATATAAGGCAAGATATACAAAACCAGAGAATGGAAAACTTATTAAAGCTGGACTAGTTTTCCTCATTGGTGGAATTGGGGTAATCATTTTCACTTGCCTATTTCTCATTTGTTTACGAGTGTATGAAATTAACGATATTGCCGGATATGTCATGATCGGCGTTTCCGTCATCATCTTCATCTTCTTATTTATCGTTCCAGTGACGAGAATCCATAAGATGAAATACTTCATCACCAATGTGAATGATAGAACAGTGAGGAATGCACAAAAACACAACAAACAATTAAGAGAAGAAATCGCTGATAAGATGATTGATTATAATGCGAAAGTGGAAGGTGCGACTTGGTATAACGAAAAACTCGTCGGTGAACTCGCGATAGCTCGTGTTTCAAATAACGATAAACAAATCAAATCGTTGCTTGGTCAAATTTATGATGGGGATGTGAAGAAACAATCTCGTAAGCTTATTAGAGACCACGCGTTAAAGATTGGTTTAGTAACGATGTTCTCCCAGTCCCAATTCGTCGATACTGCTTTCGTCGCAGTATATGAATTAGGGTTAATTAAAGATTTAGTCTATCTCTATGGCTTTAGACCAAGTGATTCTAAGCTCATGAAAATATATTTAACTGTTCTTACTAATTCTCTAACTGCATATGGTATTTCTGCGACATCATCCAACTTTGTGGGTGGTATTGCGAACAGTATTTCAAACGCCGTCAGTAAAGTGTCTGCTTTATCAAGTGTCATCTCCGTTGTGGTGAGTTCCACAATTCAAGGTGTGGTCAATGCCTCTTTAAGTGTTATTATTGGCTTACAAACAAGAGAGTATTTATTACATGAATATCACCTTCAAGACGTATTAGATGAAATCGAGTTTGAACAAGTTGATGAAAAAGAAATGATTAACGAAGTGAAAACCGAGATTCTTAAAAGCGCGAAGCCAATTGGAAAGAAAGCCAAGCTAGTGGAAGCATAATTTTTGAGTTCCCGGATTTTGTAAGCTGAAATCTTGTGGAACTCTTTTATTTTGTTGATTTTGTTGGTGTTTGGTT
>SVBB01000011.1 GCA_015059105.1 Erysipelotrichaceae bacterium
TTTCTTACGATTTTGCCTCTTTTTTGTAAACTAAAAGGGGCCTATTCACCTTTTAGGTTTCTTAACAGCCCCTTTTTTCTTGAAAAAAGAGGCTTATATTTTAATATACTCGAAAGTTAGTAACTTTAAAGTATATAAAGGAGACTTCTTTGACAATCGGGGACACGATTGTGAAACTTCCCCAATAATTATGTCCAAAGGGATTTTATTTATATTGAATGCTGAAATAATCTAAATAAGCTTTGACCGTGTCTTGACCATCCAAGCAAGTATCAATAAGCCAACCACGTTCTTGATTCCAATTTTTAAGTCCGCGGTAATAGAATTCTTTTTTACTATCTAAAATGATAAATGGAACAATATCGTTTTTAAGGCATTCTTTAAATGAAATTAGTCGCCCAACTCTGCCATTACCATCTTGGAAAGGGTGGATTCGTTCAAATTTGACATGGAACTCCACTATTTCTTCAAATGAATGCTTTTCTTTTTGATTATAGTTATCGAGCAATTTCTTCATTTCTATTTTCACTTGTTCCGGCTCTGTTGTTTCGCTAAGACCAACCTGATTAGGGAGTAACTTATAATCACCGACTTTAAACCACGCTTCTCTTGCTTCGCTCGTTCCGGTTTTCAAAACTAAATGTAATTGTTTAATAAACGATTCAGACAATCTCCTTTTTGCCGATTCGATAGATAAATCCACGCATCTAAAATGGTTAACGGTTTCGATAATATCATCGATTTTAACGCTTTTATTTTCTAAACCAATTGTCTTGGTTTCATAAATATATCTAGTTTCATCATGGGTTAGCTTGCTACCCTCCATATGATTTGAATTATAAGTCAACTCAATTTGAAGTTTGTGATATATTCCACCTTTCACTGAATGTTCTTTTTCTCTAGAGAGAACGTCTAATAATGATGGCATTTTTTTTGAATGTCTATTCTGCCTTTTTGGTTTTGTTGCATTTTCAGGAATCATCCATGTTTTCCCTTTTAAATATGCGCCAACAACTCTTCCGGAAGCGCAATAGTTTCGCACGCTTCTTTCAGACACTCCCCATATCTTACTAATCTCTATACTTGTTAAATACTTCATGGCATTATTATATCATCTATCGGCAATTTATAAAGCAAATTTAGATAAGAAAAAGCAAATATTATTTTGCCGATATGCGTGTCCTTACAATTGTTGTTTCAAACCCTTGTGTAACGGACAATTGGAGACAGGATTGGTTACCAGGACATGTACACAAAACGTGTGTTTTTCTTGAGTTTTTGGAATTATACAATGTATTTAGATTTGACGGTCTGAGACACAGAATAATAAAAACGGATAATCAATTATGACTACCCGTTATATTTTCTAAATCTATAAAAGGAGACTATTTTTTATCGTCGATATCTTTAGATAAATCTTTTTGTTCTTCCACAAAGGCTTCCGCGACTTTTCTATCTTTAATAGATAATTTAGTGTCTTCGTTACCTTGGTCATAAGAAACAGTGACTTGTGGGAATGGGATATTGACATTGTTATCATCGAAGACAATCTTGATTTCTCTATTTAAATCACGTTGCACTTGATAAATATCAGCTTCTTTACATTTAGCGACAAATAAGAGAACAACCGCACTATCGGCTAATTCAGAAACACCTTTATAATATGGTCCTTCAACGATTGTCGGAATCTTTTCTTTGATTTTGTCTAAGTTATCAGCGATAACTTTTTCAATGGCTTCAATTCTATCACCATAAGAAACACCAACATAGCATTTAGCAACTGATAAGTCTTTTGTTTGGTTAATGATAGAACGGATATCGCTATTATTGACGATTTTAATATTGCCACCTGCATCGACTAATTTAGTGGTTCGAATACCAATGCATTGTACTTCGCCTCTCCAACCATCAACGATGACGATATCGCCAACTTGGAAATCGCCTTCAAAAACGATAAAAATACCAGCGAGGATATCTTGTACCAAAGCTTGTGAACCAAGGCCTATGATAAGGGTTATAACGCCAGCAGAAGCAAGCATTAATGTGGTATCTGCACCCCAAGCACCCATGATGATGAAAATTGAAGCGATCGCGACTACCCATTTGGCCAAGTTGAGAAGTAATAAGGCAATAGTAATTGTCTTTTTCGACGCAAATGTAATTTTTGCAAGCAAGGATAATAGATAGAATGCCAAGGTGGCTATAACCACTATCTGCACAGTTCTAATAATGGCAGGGATTCCTTTCGTCATCATGTAGTTGACGAAATCTCCTTGTCCAGCGATTGGAACAAACACTGTTTCAGCGCCGAATATCTTACTGTCGAAGACAAACGAAACGATGACGCCAGCGGCTAGTAGTCCTAACACTACCCAGCCAATGATTTTAATTACTTTTTTCCTTTCCATAAATCTTCCTCCTTGTTTTTATGAAATTTTATATTTCACGATTATATCTTTAACAACTGTATAATCGCTGCCTTCTTCAGCACTAATGTTGTAATAAGTGCACGCTCCTGCTGATGAGGATGGGAAGAATTCGTAACTTTCATCCCCGTTTAAGCAAGTGTATTCATGAGCATTAGTTTCATCGTAATTCCATTGATACATTTTGTTTTCACTAAATGAAACACTTATTTTGATTGCTTTACTTAATATAACGGTGACGCTAATAATTTCGCCCTGATTTTCAGAATAGTTTGTAAGGAAACCACCATCCGAGACGTTGAAACGCGATTCTGTGGTCGTTCCGTCATTAATATATTTCATGCTCTTGATGTACATGTAAGTACCAAGAGGTTGTACATTTACTTGATGAGCCGTATTGTCTCCAGTGAGTAGATATAAATAATTGCCTAATGAGTAACTACCTGTTTGTTGCCATCTGATATATAGAGTTACATTCTTAGTGACTTCGTATTCGTAACTAACAGGACTACTTCCATCGGGGGTTTCGCTCCATCCATCAAATACATAACCTTCTTCTAGAGGTAGTAAACCACTTAACTCATCCTCTCCGGGCAGCATAACTATTTCACTCTTTTGTACTTGATTAGGATAGATAGGATCAAATGAGCCTCCATTTGCGTCTAAACGAACGGTTAACAAATCGGTCGGGTCCCACTGGGCTACAAGAGTGACGTCGGAAGAAATGCCGAACTCAGTGCCAGGAGTCAATAAGTCATCTACACCTTTTATCTTCCATCCGGAGAATTTATATCCATCTTGAGGAGCGATGTTTCCTTTTGTTTGAATAGTTGGTATTATTACTTTGTTTGCGTTTCTTACTACGTATGGATCGCAACTACCAGTTCCACCATTGGCGTCAAAATAAACGGTGTATTCATATTCGATCGGAGCTTCATAGACAAATTTTATATATTCAAAAGATGCTAAATTGCTTTTATTATCTCTAGATAAACAGAAATATCTAGCATCAGGGTTGGTGCATTTAAATGTATAATCTTGAGCAAATTCAACTGTTTGTGTTTCACCACCTTCGGTTACTCTTTCATTGATTGGACTATCACTATAGACTATGGTGAGATCATAATTGACAGATTTGCTGTTTACTGTAATCGATTTTATTGGACCATCAAATGGTGTTGTTGTAGAGAGAAATCCATCATAAAGGTACATATCAAGTGTTTCATTATTCGAAGAATAGCTAATGTTATTATATCGGTATTCGACACCACCTATCATAATGGTTGAAGTCTCTGTGCTTGGTTGATCCGGGAAGTTTTCAAAGATATCTTTGCCGGCAATAACTTCTTTGTCTTCAGTTTGGATTGGATCCCATCCAGCCACTAAAGTAGTGTCGCTATTAACAGTAATGGTTTCACCTGGTTGAAGCATTTCGCCTTCACCATTTACTTTCCAACCACTGAAGCGTTCATCATCGAATGGCACAAAGATACAAACAGGAAGTGTGTATTCACTACCGGCTTCAAGTTCAATCGAACTCATAGTTCCGCCTCTATTATTAGCGACAAATGAGATTGTGTACATAATCTTGTCCCATTTAGCTTTTAAAGTTATATCGCTTGTTACTGGGGTTAAGAAATTATATGAATTTGTTAATTCAGAATTAGAATACCAACCTTTAAAAATATAATCATCCTTCGTTGGATCATCTGGTTTAGTGGCGTTTGTTCCAGCATTAACAACTTGAGATTCAACTTCAGAGCCACCATTAGAGTCAAACGCGACTGTAAAGGTTAGTCCATCTAAATATTTCCAATGGGCGGTAAATGAATAATAAGTATCTTCAATTGTAATGACGTCTCCTGCGTGACGTTGCTCACTATACATATCATCAAACCAGTAATCAAATTCTTGATTAGTTGGAGGAATAAAGTATTCTTCTCCGGAAGGAATTTCATATTCTTTACCGATAGCAACTTTAAGAGAAGTTACACTTCCTGTTGCTCCTATTCCAGGATAGAGCTCAACAGTCGCAGCTTCTGCCCAAACTGCGATAAAGGTTACTGAAGCTGTCGTTTGAATGAGATAGCCTTCGCCAGGTTGGTATTGACTATCACCACTAGAAATTTGCCAACAATCAAACACATAACCATTAGGTGCGGTCAATGTACATTCTGGTAAGATATATTCTTTTCCAAGGTATTGATAGTCAGTCCCCATTTCTCCTGTTCCACCATTAGTTTCAAAGCTAATAGTCACTTTAGGAAGTTCTTCCCATTTCGCATATAGATATAAATCGCTATGTACTGGAGCGGAGAAGTCATATTCAGTAGTTAAATTAGAATCAGTGAACCAACCCATGAAAGAATAATTTTCTTTAGTTGGATTATCAGGTTTAACTACTGTTTCTCCAATAGGAACTGTTTGAGAAGAAACTTCTGATCCTCCATTAGAGAAGAAGGCCACGAAATATGTCATTATTTCCCATTTCGCGTATAGAGAAATATCGCTCATAACAGGTGTTTCAAAATCATATTCTTCAGTAAATTCGGAATCAGAGAACCAACCCGCGAAATAATAGTTTTCTTTAGTTGGGTCGTCTGGTTGAATGACTGTATCTCCAGGGTTAACAATTTGAGAAGGAATCTCTGTTCCACCATTAGAAATGAATGTTACGGTATAAGTAACTGCAGGAGGAGTGATCTCATTCCACTTCGCATAAATAGAAATATTGCTTGTCACCGGATTATCGAAGTTATATTCGTTGACGAGTTCAGCATCGGAATACCAACCAGCAAAAGTATAATCTGCTTTAGTAGGATCAGTTGGTTTAGAAGCTTTATCTCCGGAATTAACGACTTGAGGTTCGATTTCTGTTCCACCATTAGAGATGAATGTTACGGTATAAGTAACTGCAGGAGGAGGAATGACCTCATCCTTAGTAGAGATATTATCTTCAAATAAAATATAGTTATTATAAGTAACGTCAATAACGGAAACGTGATATTCAGTAGATGGGGATAAATCGATGAATTCACCAGAATTTAGGCCTTCTTTTAGTTCATGGGAGTCATAATAACTATCATATTCAATTTTGATAATGCATTGATCCTGATTGATATCAGTCAAATCTAATTCATAGAAAATAGAATGAGTGGATGGTTCCACTACATTCATATTGCATTTTCCGTTGAAATATAGATTGATACCTATAATTGTTGATAACGCTGCGACAGACATGAAAGAAGCACCCACAATTGTGGCTGTGGTCGCCGAAGCGGAAGAAACTGTATTCTTTACACTTGGAGCATTATTAGTCTCTTTCTCTGACGATTCTTCTTTTTTTCTACGTCTCTCTTCTTTTTTTGGACGTTTATCAACATTAGTATAGGGGTTATCATTCACCTCATCGCGAATGTTATTTTTGTTATCAGCAAAAGATGCTGATTCATCATTTGGAGTATGACCAAATTCAAAATCAGAGAAACCTTCTCTTTCGTTTTCAATCTTAACTACATTGAACTCGTCATCTCTCATAATGATTTAGTAGTTAAATTATTGTTGTTCTTCTTTATGTAATAATTTGAACGCTAAAGCGGCTAATAAGCCACCAGCGAGTGGTCCAACGATAAACATCCAGACTTGCGCTAATGCATCAGTTGTGCCATTGAAGATTAAAGCGGCAAAGGCTGTCGCAATGCTTCTGGCTGGGTTAACAGAAGTACCAGTTAAATTGATGCCCACTAAGTGGACTAAAGTAAGTGTTAAACCGATGATGATACCGGCTTTCTTACCAGCGCCTTCATTCTTTTCATCAGTGACGTTAAGGATGACATAGACAAAGATGAATGTAAGAACGATTTCCACTAATAATGAAGCGAAGATATTACCAGCGTTTAAACCATCTTGGAAGAAGTTAATCGCATAGTTAGAAGCATCACCCGCTAATTGTAAGCCTGCCATCTTGGCAAAACCAAAGATTGCAAGTCCGCCTAAGAAACCGCCAACTAATTGAGCGCACACATAGACAGCGAATTCTTTTAATGTCATTTTTTTAGAAACAAATAATGCGATTGAAACCGCTGGGTTGATGTGGCAGCCAGAAATTCTGCCAATCGAATAGGCCATCGCAACGATCACTAAACCAAAGGCTAAGGCAGTCGCGACTAATGAGCCACCTGTTAAGGCTGCAACGCCACACGCCGCAAAGACTAAGACGAATGTACCTAAACATTCAGCAATAGCTTTTTTGAGTAAGTTATTCATAAATTTTCTCCTTTATTTATAATCCTAGATAAAGCTAATAATTATTGTTTTAAATGCTCTTCTAAGGCATTAGAAGCATCGTCTTTGTTCTTATAGACATCTTCTTCATTGCGTCTAATCTTTCTTAAACGCACATCACGTAATAAGAGGATATTGTCATGCTTTCTAGTAATGATTACTCTAATCACTTTCTTCTTAGTGTAATCGATTGTGTACTTTGGTCTAATGAAGAATAAGATGATAATGAATAAACAGCATAAGAGTAATAATCCACCGATAACGATTAAGGCAATTGCCCAACCAGGTAAACCAGTTTCAACCTTATTGATAAAAGCAAATTGAGATAGTCTATCGATTTCAAAGACGATATCATTACCTTCAACTTTATAATCAGTGACGAATTCCATATCGTTGACATTATGAATATGTAAGATTCTAGATTTAGCAATATCAATGCCTTCTGGGATTGCCATCTTCACAGTAATTTTTAAGCCAGGTTGAATATCTGATGGTTGAATCTCTTTTTCAATACCACCAGTAGTTTGGATTAACTTAACATCGTAAACCTTAGAGATTTGTTCATTTTGTTCGAGTTTTGCTTGGATTTTTGCATAATCTTCAGCAATATCTTTTTCAACAACGTCAGTTCTCACTTCAACTCTTAAAGTAATGTTTTCTGGAACGACTGCATCATCGATTTCAACAGAGGCCGCCGATTGAGTTGGATCAACAATGGTTTTTCCTAAGATTTCAAAACTGACTTCAGCAGTCGCATTACCAAATGTCACTTTGGCAGTATATTTACCGACGTTAACGCATTCATTAACTTCAGTTGTTCCTTGGAAATACTTAACAACGATATTAGGGAAAGCTTCTTCACTATAACCTGCTTTTAGGACCGCTAATTTAGCTTCTCCATCGTAATATAATTGTCCAGAAGGAGCTTCTAAAGTAAGAGTTAAACCAGTTGTAACTGGACATTCTGGGTTGCCGCATACAGCAGTGATTGAACCATCGTTCGCGGTATAAGTCCATGCGTGTTCATGATCAACAACTTCAACTGTCACATCAACATGTTCGACAATGTTGTAATTATCAGTGTCTGCAGGTGTAAATGTCGCTTTAAAGACTTTGTTGCCTAATTCAGAGCCAACATTAGTTGTTGGTTCATCCCATGACCAACCAGTTGGTAAAGTGACTGTAGATAAAGTTTTATCGTGAAGTGCTTTTATACCAGTTGGAACAGTATATTCTGGATCGGCCTTAGCAACAATAACGTTCACGTCTTGTTCGACTGTATTATAATCGTCAGCATCTTCTGGAGTGAATGTCGCTTTATGCACTCTTGTACCAACGTTACCGACCTTATCAGTTGGGGTGTTCCATGTCCAACCATCTGGTAATTCAATATCAGATAATGATTGCCCATAAACCGCATTTCTATCAGTCACTGCAGTTGGAGTTGGAGTCGCCTTAGCAATCGTGAATTCTAATTCAGCTGTTGCATCTCCATAAGTCACTTTAGCTGTATATGTACCAGCATTGACACAAGAAGCAGCTTCAGCTGTGCCTTGATAATATTTAATAGTTGGATTTGGGAATGCTGCGGAACTATAACCAGTTTTTAATGAGGCTACTTTAGCATTTCCATCATAAGTTAAGCTAGCAGGAGCTTCTAATTCGAGAGTTAAACCTTCAGTAACTGGGCAATCTGGATTGCTACAAGCAGCAGTAATCTTATTACCAATAGCGGTATAACTCCAACTATGAGTGTGAGGAACGCTAAGGGTTAATTGATCAGTTTCACTATTTAAACTAACGAAATAATCAGAATCATCAGAGAAGAAATAATCAACGTTTGCAGAGGAAATTTCTTCAGTTACATTTTTTGTGAAGTCACCAGCCACTTCCATAGAAATACCAATAGAGGAGTTTTCTCCTAGAGGTGTACCGTCGAAAACAATATAACTTTCTTCATTTTTTGTAGCTGTGGTAAGAGTTGACGCTTTTCTAGGAAGGTAGATGTTTGAAACAGTATCATTTGTACCTTTATTGTCTTTAACAACAACATCTTTTGCGCCCCAAAACTTAATCAAAACGTTATCGGCGTAAACACCACCGCCTAAACCCTTAGTAGTATTTGAGCTAATTGAGGTACCATTAGCTAAAGTAAGTGAAACATCTTCAGCGTAGCGACTGCTTTTAATAGAAATAGCGCCACCGCGACGAGCCGCATCATTATAGGCGAATCGGGTATCATTTGAAAAAATACTACCTCGCAATCCAGCAGTTGCTTCAAAATAAATAGCACCACCTTCGGAACCGAAATTAGAACCAAATGAAGCATCTGAAAGATTTAAGAAACCACTAGTAGGGAGAGGAGTCTCGCTATCTATGTTATCAGTGTTTGCTTGAACACAAATGGCGCCGCCTAAACCTAATTTTTTAGCAGTAGTATCAACATAATTACGACCGAAAGTACTTCCTTGGATATCAAGCCAGGAATTAGAGTTTGATCTATCCATGAGATAAATAGCACCGCCGCAATTAGTGGCGCTATTACGATCAAAGGAACAATTCGTGAAAGCGAAGAGATTTGTTTCGTCACTAGGATGAGATGTTCTTACATAAACTGCACCTCCCTCTCCTCCTGAGTGATCATCATC
The DNA here is from genome assembly GCA_015059105.1 of Erysipelotrichaceae bacterium. Classification (GTDB taxonomy): domain Bacteria; phylum Bacillota_I; class Bacilli_A; order RFN20; family CAG-826; genus SIG220. The sequence goes on from SVBB01000011.1 coordinate 9,359, forward strand.
AAGGACACCATGAGCTTCGTTACCAAGAAATTCGCAAGATTCAAAAGAGGCGCCTCTACCTGCACCACATTCGTATGGTCTAATGATCGCAACAGCACCGCCGTAACCATTAACGGCGGTATTTTGTTCGAATTGACAATTTTTACAATCGAGATCACCATTAGCGTAAATAACACCGCCATATCCACTATCAGCATTAAGATTAGAGTTACATAAAAAACGTGAATTACGAACTTCTACAAAAGTGTCAGACCCAGCGAATATTACTCCAGCATCATTACCGGTGTTAAATCCGAAATATAAATTATTAGAATTATCAGAAGCCTTATCAATATTAACAGTGGAGTTACCATCAGCAAAAATCATAGTGCCACTATTTTTGTTACCTATAAAACTGCCACCACGAATGTTTAAACGACCACCATTGAGCATAACAAATTGACCAATGGAAGAATCAAAAGGATCATACACACCTGAGTTACCAATGACAGTGCCACCATACCAGTAGATAGCTCCGGTACCGCTCGTAGTAACCAGAGGGTAATTGAAACAATGGAAGAAACCGCCAAAAAAACCAGCTTGAGAGTCAGAACTATATTCATCATCTACAATAGCCAAATTATCAACTATGTTGTAACTATGTAATTTATTTTGGTTGCAATCATAAATCTTTAATATGCCACCATCTTTAACATTGAATAAACCAACGGAACTAGAAGGTGTACCACCATTACCTTTAATAGCGTGTCCATTTAGACAAATACTGACAGTTTCGCCACTACCAATATTTACGTACTTATTTTTAGTAGTACTATCAATTGTGATATCACTTTCTAAATAATAGTTGCCAGACTCAACATCGCCACAATCAAAGAACGATTCAGTTAATGGGGTAGCGAATGTAACTCCATCATGTTGATGTTCTCCATTCGCTTTGACTTCATGAATTTCGTTAATTTTGTTGCTGTGATTGATACCGACTGTTGCAGCAGCAAATATACCTAATATTGCCGCAAATGCAAGTACTGTTAATGAAGTTTTTTTCATAATCCTCTCCTTTATCAAATTAGGTTTTCTATACACGTTAATAATTACACGTGCATACCGCATAAACATTCATTATTTAAATATATAAGTAATAGATTGGGAAGAATGTTTCTCATAGTGTTTCACATTGAAACATTTTTCTCATTTCCGTAAATATATGTATATTATTTCGTCTTGATATAATAAATTATGATTATATGTAAGGTGAAACAGATGAAACAAACATTTGGACAAGCGCTTCTAGCGGCAAGAAAACAAAAAGGACTATCGCAACAAGAGTTTGCTGATCTTATTCCCGTGAATCGTTCCAGCGTTGCAAACTGGGAGGCAGATAGACGTCTTCCAAATGCGACAATTATAGCGAAAATTGCTGAGATATTTGACGTGGATGTCACCGAGCTTTTAGACGCTGCAAATGATATAGATAATCATCCAAATGTTATTATTGTTGACGATAATAAAATCATCTTAGCTGGTGGCACTCCAATTATTGAACAAGCCCTTCCAAATGCTAATGTTATAGGATTCACTAAGCCTTCTGAAGCCATGAAATACGCTAAAGACAATCGTGTTGCTCTAGCGTTCTTAGATATAGAGCTAGGCATTACTAACGGATTAGATATATGTAATTCATTACTTGAGATCAATCCTCGCACCAATGTGATATTCCTCACCGCTTACCCAGAATATTCAATTAAAGCTTGGAATACAGAAGCCTCTGGTTTCATGGTTAAACCAATTACTTTAGAAGGAGTAAAAGAGCAACTTAAAAAGTTACGTCACCCATTCCCAACAGGAGCCATTAACTAATGAATAATGAGAGTAGCGATATCTTAATATATGCCTACTTTTTTGTAGGTGGAGCTTTATTCTTACTCGTCTTATTAGGTTTAGTCGCTTCTTCTATATTTCCAACTTTAAACAAAAGAAGCAAGGTGTTCTTCATCTCTTCTTTTTCATTAATGATTATTAGTATTATTGCTTATGTTATTGATGTATTAATCTACACTAATCCCACACTTGCATGGGTAGAAAGAATCATCGCTTTTATTGAAACACTTCTACCTTCGCTTTTAATGCCTATATTAACAGTCTATGTTCTCCACTGCTGCAACAAAAATATCCGCAAAAACCCAATATTTTATATTAATATCGCTTTATGCTTAGCTTTATTTGTCTTATTAATCATCGCTCAATTAACGGATGCAATATATTACTTCACCGATGAAAACGAGTTCATCCGCGGAGACTTTTATTGGGTTTTAATTGCCCCTATGCTTGCGTTGATCGCTATTAATTTAGGACAGATTATTTATAGAAGAAAAGAATTAGGTAAGAAATACTTTATCGCGTTTCTTATTTATCTTCTTCCGGTATTAATTATCATGACCTTACAAACATTTATATCTGTCTTCATTTATATCGTGATCGCGGTATCAATAAGTGCACTATCAATGTTTGGCATTATCATGACTGATCAAATAGAACAATATCTACGTCAACAAAAAGAAATCGCTGATCAAAAAGCAAGCATTGCCGTTTTACAAATGCGTCCTCACTTCATCTATAACACGATGACTAGCATCTATTATTTATGTGAACAAGATCCGAAAAAAGCTCAACAAGTCACTCTAGACTTCACTACTTATCTCCGCAAAAACTTCAATGCGATTACCGGTAAAGAGCCAATTCCTTTTGTAGAAGAACTAGAACATACACGCGCTTATCTAGCTGTTGTACAAGCACAATATGAAGATAACCTTTTAGTGGAATTTGATACACCTCATACTCAATTCCGTGTACCACCACTAACTTTACAACCACTTGTTGAAAATTCCGTTAAATACGGACTAAATATTGATTCTACTGAACCATTACGAGTTTCTGTTAGAACAGAAAAAGTTGATAATGGCAGCGTTATTATCGTTAGCGATACTGGCCATGGTATCGCAAATAAAGATAATGGGGAACCACATATTGCTTTAAATAATATTCGTGAACGTCTATCGGCAATTAAAGGGACATTAACCATTTCACCAAATGAAAATGGGGGCACTATTGTTAGCATCTATATTCCAGATAATAACGAATAGAGCCCACCATTAAAGCAAATTCATGTATCGACAATTGGGCCTTAAATCATATTAGGGTACGGACAATTGAAGACAGGGTTGATTGTCAGAACACGTACGTAAAAGTGCGTGTTTTTATTTATTGTGCCTTTTTGATTAAGGTTCAACACCTTCGTCTTCAGGTGGATCTTTCTCCTTAGCTTTTGCTTCAGCGGTTTCCTCGTTAATAATATTAAGTTTTTTAGGCGCTAGATCAGCTTGTAAGTTCTTTTGGAATTCATCTTGATTGATGATGTTATTATTGTTCACCGCTAATTCAGGATTCTTTTCTGCTTCTTTTTCTCTTTTTTCCGCTTCATAAGCGTTAATAACTGAGTCACAGAATTCCACTCTCTTCTTTGCCGTCTTGCTCAAGCGATTGAAATCAGTTCCTTCTGGCATCTTATATGCTTTATAAGCTTTCGCACAAGCATATAAGGCATCCTTATCACCGAATATTGGGCTATTCATATCGCAGACACCCTTTGCAACTTTTTGTAAGGCGGTATATTCCTTAGAAGTTGTTCCTCTAATCCATTCATACCAACCACCTCTATTATCTTTGATGATTTTTGGGAAGGTTTTTCCAACGTTATAACCATTTGGTTTGTGATTGAATTCGTTGAATTTTGTAAAGAATTCTCCGTTGTCTTTCTCGTGCGCGATTAACCAAGCACGATTGTATCCTCTTTTGACTTCATTTAAACTTTCCACATCATCATTTTGGAATTTATATACTTTCTTATCGATGGTTTGAATTGGGTCCACTAAGAAGTTATTAATTTCTTCTCTTAATTTAGGATCATTTACACTAGCAGTGGATAAGTTATTCTCTTTTAGATAATCGACGAAGTATTGTCTTCCCGCTGCGATAACTCCCCCAGCGTTATAACAGATGAAATCATCACCAGCGCCTTTTAAGAATTCTCCTTCATGGTAAGCCATATATTTTCTTTCTGTGCAGAAATCCTTGATGGCTTTAGTAATTCTCTTATATTCTTCATCAACTGGAGTATTCGCGTGCTTTCTAACACTAGCGGAATAATCTTTAACCACTCCTCCAAGAGTCGCATCTTCTTTACCGTAATTAGGGCTTACTTCGTATAATTTATCAACGTTATCACCTTCTACAAAGAGGTACTTCAAACGGTGAATATCTGGTTTATTGTTGGTGCTGAACATCTCCTCAGGAGTTAAATAATAGAGCCTATTATAATCCTTAACAACCATTGAAATAATGGTGTTTTTCACTGCTGTATTATTGTCTGGAGAAGTATTTGCTAAGAACTCCATACCTCTACCACCTGACATATTGTATCTAGAGAGTTCAGCATAAGAACTGGAACTAAAATATAAAGCATGTGCCATTCTTTTACCTAAAGTGTTCTCTTCGCTGCGAGGTAAATATATTCTATCGGTATCCGCTTGAGTAATTTTCTTTGCTCCTATTAAGAACGACTTAGTTGGATGCTCTACATAGTCTTCTAATGAGACACCCGCTGCTTTTGCTGAACCTTTGAGTTGCATAAAACCACTGAGGAAAACAACAGCTTTAGATTTCTCAAAGTCGTATTTTGGAGGGAGGTCTGGTTTCCAGTTTGCTAAATCGCCGTCTCCTGCATCTCCTGGTCTACCTGAATAGAGGTTACCAGGTAAAGAGACTTCATCTAAATCAAAGTTCTTTTCAATATAATCAAATATTCTATCGTATTTCGCACTGACTTCTTTCACATTGTTGGTGAGCTGGTTAATTTCTTGAAGTTTTGCTTTCTTTTCTTCTTCACTAGTTAAAGTAGAATATTTGACAAGTGCGTTTTTTAGTTTATAGTTCGCGCTAAAATAATCCGCTAAACCATATTCTTTACTACCACTTTCACCTAAAACATTATCGCCTTGTAATAGGCCTTCTTTACGAAGCTCTTCATCTAATTCAAATAATTTATTCTTATAATCTTCCGAATAGGATGGTTCCATTTCAAAGATTGGTTTAAAATACTCAATATTCTCTGGATGGGCGGCAAATGATGGGGAGATAGTTCCCTTGCTCTTTGAGCCATTGACAACCTTATTTGGATCCAAATTGTTTTCGATTACGAAGTCAGTAAACTTTTCATGAGCTTCCACCATTCTTATGTTCGAGATGGCATCGATAACGTCATCAACGAGGTTTTGGCCTGTCTTTTGAATCATCTCATTATTGGCGTAATCAAGAGTGGCTTTTAACTGTTCAGCTTCTTCACCCTGATAATATTCATCAACATCTTTTTTAATATCGTTAACAATATTTTCTAATGGATGTTTATTGCTGCGAATCTGAGGATCGCATTTCTCAAATAATTTTTCTAAACCTTCTTTATCTGGAACTTCTTTATCGATTACTTCGAGGAGTTCATCAAAGTCGATATCAGGAATTTTAATCTCACCATATCTACCAGGAGTGATTGTTTCAATACGATTACCTTTAAGAAGATCGTGATTTCTTGCAATAAAAGCATCATATGCATCTTTTCCACCAAATAGTTTCGGGGAATTATTTAATGACAAAAAGAATTTCCATGTTTGCGCGCCAATTTGTCTGATATTTAATAAATTATCAAACTTCAACGCTTTGCTTGGATCAGCTTTTCTTAACTCCTCAAATTCTTTAAGGGCTTTTATTTGTTTTTTTAGTTCTTCTTTATAGCTCATAATCGTACTCCTTCATTAAAGCCATTAATATAATAGAACACGCTGTGCCACAATAGTGCCACAACACATATTTTTACATTGCCTTAATTGTAAAATAAAACCCTGTAGAAATTCCACAGGGTCATTTACTTATTAAAAGTAATTAATTACATCAATTTCTTGAAGAGTGCGACAACTTGTTCGTGAGTAGCTTCTCTTGGGTTGCCTGGATAGCAAGCATCCGCGAGAGCGTCTTTCGCTAAAGAGTCTAAATCTTCGGCTTTGATTTCTTCACACTTAGTTGGAATACCGACATCAACAGATAATTGTTTGACAGCGGCAATTGCAGCGTCACGATATTCTTCTTGAGACATCTTATCGACATCTTTGACACCGAAAACACGTGCAATTTCGCGATATTTTTCACCAGTGTAGTCTCTATTGAATTCCATAGAGATAGGTAAGAGCATCGCACAGGCTTTACCGTGTGGAACATCATAATATGCAGATAATGTGTGGGCCATCGCATGGTCAATACCTAAACCGACGTTTGAGAATCCCATACCAGCGATATATTGGGCTAATGCCATATTTTCGCCACCTTTTTCATTACCTGCGACAGAATCTCTTAAGTTCTTTGCAATCAATTCAATCGCTTTGATGTGGAACATATCAGACATTTCCCACGCTGCTCTAGTAGTATAGCCTTCAATCGCATGAGTTAATGCATCCATACCAGTGAATGCTTTTAATGATTTTGGCATTGATGCCATCATATCTGGATCAACGACAGCGACAACTGGCATATCATGTGGGTCGACACAGACGAATTTTCTCTTCTTTTCAACATCAGTGATAACGTAGTTGATAGTCACTTCTGCAGCAGTACCAGCAGTCGTTGGAACTGCGATAATTGGTAAGCATGGTTTTTTAGTTGGCGCAACACCTTCTAAGCTTCTCACATCTGCAAATTCTGGGTTAGTAATGATAATACCAATAGCTTTAGCAGTATCCATAGAAGAACCACCACCGATCGCGACGATCGCGTCAGCCTTAGCTTCTTTAGCAGCGGCAACACCCGCTAAAACGTTTTCAATAGTTGGGTTTGGTTTGATATCGCTGAAAAGCTTATAAGCGATACCTGCTTGTTCTAATAAATCAGTGACTTTCGCGGAAACACCGAATTTCACTAACGAGGCATCACTACAAACTAAGATGTTCTTAAAGCCTCTAGATTTGATTTCTGGGACAATGTTTAAAATCGCACCTTTCCCGTGGTACGAAGTTTCATTAAGCATAAATCTATTTGCCATAATTTTTCCTCCGATATTATTATCTCATTTACTAAAGTATTTTTTAAAAGATATGAATATAAATGTTTATAAGAAAAGGAAAAATGATATCTATTTATTGACGTTACGTTTGTAACGGCCTTAATCATAATATGGTGTTTTGATATAACGATAATAGGCAATATACCTTTATCATCATCTCTTTAGAGATGAGTATAATTGAATCATGTTTCATATATAGACGTTACGTTTGTAACGGCAATGAATATAAAAGCGCACATTTTGCTGCGCGCTCTTATTTTACCTAAACAATGTTTTTTATTATTTAGAAAGGTTCAAATCGTCGATATCATTCTCGAAATCAAGGTCGAGGTCGTTATTTTCTTCTTTCTGTTTTCCGTTTGAGTTATCGTTAAAGATATCAACTTCATCCGCATTGATGATGAGTCCGACTTTACCTCTTAAACCAGTCATGATTTCAATATCGATATCTTCTTTGATGGAGTCATCGAGATTCTCCATGACGTTGCAAGTATCAATCACTGCTTGGCATAATGTACTTCTCTTTAATGAGGTGCCTTTCATATCAGTTAAGTTCTCGTAACCTTGGTCACGTTTATGTTGACGGTATGCTTCGGCTTTTTCTTTTAAGATATCTTTTCTACCATAGTTGACATGGCTTGGATCATTGAACTGTTTGAATGTTTCAATGAAGGCGCTCCACTCAGGAGAAGTTGAATGGAGAATATTTCTTTCCATCCATCCGCCTTTATGATCATCTTCAATTTGATTGATGTCAAAAACGAGTTGGTTGAGTTTACTAGAAATTCTATCTTGGAAAGATCTCACATATTTATTTTGGAAGACCTTATTGATAGAGCGGATTTGGAAAACTTCTTCTTTACTTCTTCTCTCCATTCTCACATTTGGATCATCTTCCACAAAGAGTTTATCAAAGCTGACCTCTTTTCTTTCACCAGTATTTGGATCAGTTCTAACTACTTTGTAATTTAAGAATAAGTCACGGTCATTGATGTTAAGGCCGTAGTTTTTAAGTTTTTCAATAAATGTATTAGGAGTGTCGAGAAGGTTCATTCCCATCTTTCCGTTAATCACTTCTGTTAGTTCCGGGTTTGGATTGCCTCTAAATAATTCGGCATTACTCATCGCCATCGCCGCCTGCATTTGTGTTAACGTTGGACAAGCATAGTAATCGATACCGTTATGTTTAACAATGTTGCCATATCCATTAAGGGTTTCAAATGGTTTCTTTAAACCCGCTAAAGCGGTTTTTAATGTCGCACTAGAATCAATAACGCCAGAATCAAGAACGCCGTTAATCGTATATCCTTGTTCACATAGTGCTTGATGTTCCATATAGAAATATGCTTGCGCGGCCCTATCATTACCAAGTCTATAAATTTCAGTCGCATCTAATTTGAAGACTTTATCATATTCACGGTAAGCGAGTTTATCTGGGCTATTGATATATTCTTGATAAATCTTTTCGTTATAAGCGATATCCTTTGGATCCTTACCAAGTCTTAATGAATAAGTGATGATTCTTCCAAACGGATTATTTCTTACTCTGTTCTCACCATATTTACTTTTTAAAGAAGCGAGGATTTGTTCTCTCTCTGCCACTCTTCTTTTATATTCTTCGTTCATACGATAAATCGCGATTTCATCTGGATCGTCCAATTTTTGTAAAATCGCTTCATCTTCATATTCAAGAACTCCACCGAGAGTTTCATTCATCTTATCGACTAAATAATGGTGACGGTCGATAATTCTTTGCTTTTCTTCTTGTGTTAATGGTTTGTCATAATCTGGCATAGTTACTTCCTCCTAACACTTATAGTATAAAACAACACTTGCCACAGAAGTGCCACAAAAAAACTCCTAAGATGTTATCCTAGGAGTAACATTAATAATAATGATATTAGTTAGATAAATCTAAATCGTCCATCACGTCATCTAATTCTTTTTTATCTTTTTCTGTGATTTCGATTTTTTCGTTGCTAAATAGTTTGCTCTTTTTCGGATCAATAGAGGCAACTTTATCCTCTTTAATGAATTCGTTGGCTAATGGATTTTGATCCACTTCTGCTGGGTCAAAGATCACTTTCTTTCTAAGGCGTTCACTCATGCTCTCAGGAATATCGTATTTACTAGCGATTTCAATCGTGTCTAAACATAATTTCGCTCTGAGATTTCCTGGATAAGGTAACTTAGCAGCGTCTTCATAAGTGAAGACATCTTTATGAACTAAGTAGCACTGCGCTGCCAAGTTGATGCTATGATAATCGCCATGATTATGATGATTTGGATCATCGAATTCTTTCATTGCTTTGATGAAGTCTTTGTATTCTTTAGAAGTTGTTCTAAAGATTTGTTCTTTAACATTACCTTTGATGTTTTCGGCAATTTCTCCAATATTCTTTTTCTCAAATTGTGCGATTGGAATATTGTTCTTTAAGCAGTAATCAAAGACGAAGTCTCTTCTAAAGTCTTTCGCTATTAAATCTTCTCTAACGGCAGTCGGAGGTAATTTGAGTTTAGTTCCTAAGTTTGGTGAGAAATCATCAGTGAACACTTTTTTACAAGCGTTAACAGTATTTTCATCTAACATTTTGAATTTGAAGTTAGTCCCTTCACTAAGTGGGTTACCAGAATAATATAGAGCTGGGGAAATCTCAGACTTCTTGCCTAATGCATCTGTCATTTCACCGACATATTTATTTAATCCACCTGGACCAGAGATATCGATGTTAAAATCTTTAAATGCCGTCATTGTAGATTTAAATTCTTTGACAGCAATATTGAAGGTAGATTCGTTGTTGTTCTTATCACGGATGCTGTCATAAAGAGCCTTATTTGTATTCATGACATTGTTATCTTCAAGTGCTTCAAGAATATCTTGATTGATAGGAGGTAATGTGAAATATCCTTCATCTTCAACAAGTCTAGCAGCATTCATCGCTGGGGCGAGTAATTCAAAGTTACCAGTGATGGATTTAAAATTCGCTTTTAATTCTGGAGTAAGCTCATCGACCTTATCTAATGTGCCTGACATTCTGAAGGCATCATCAATAATCTCTTCATTTTTTTCGTAATAATCTAATAAGAGGTTCTTTATATCTTTTGAATCCGCAATCTTATATAGTTCACCGGCATCAAAATTCGCGAGCTTTTGGAATCTATTTTTAGCAAATTCTTCTGGGTTTTTATAATAGTATTTAACGACGTACTCGTTATATTTTTTGGAATGTGGATCATCTCCTGGAAGAAGTCTGGTATAAAGGCCGCGGTTTAAAAGGAACTTTTGACCTTTAATCTTATGATTAGCGAGTTTATCGCCGAGATCTTCCGCGATTTGTTCTCTCTTCTTAACACTTGCAGCGATTTCTCTACTCTTCAAATAGAATCTTTGTTCTGATGGATCATTGATTCTCTTATCGAAAGCACTGAGATCAAGCTTGATTTGTTTGTCCTCAGGCAAAATGCTGTTGAGATAATTGACATTTGCAATGTATTTTCTTCTTAAGTCCGCTTTTTGAGCGCTTGTTAATCTGTAAGGTGGCATAGTTTTAATCTCCTTAATTAAAGTTTCATAGATTCTTCATCGTCTTCGATAGATAATTCAGCATCATCTTTGACTTTGTTTTTCTCTTTTTTATTAGCGTTATTAGCTAATTCTTCTTCAATCACATTATCTGGTTCTTCAGGTTCTTGGTCATATAAAGAGAAGAAATCAGTATATTCGACTGGGCGATTGACACCCCCGAGTTGATATATGCTTTGGCCAATAGTCTCGTTATAAACTTCTTGTATTTCTTTACCCATATCGATGATAGATTTAGCGAGACAGAATCTCTTGAATTCTGTGCCAGTTAATTCCTTGGCCTTTTTTCCTTCCGCGAATAGTTGCAATTCTTGGTGTCTTTCTGCTGCAACCATATGACGATATATTTCTTCGTCAGTCATAGGAACACCACCATTGGCCTCCATTGAAGTAGATACTGGTTCATATAAATATCCAGCAGTGAGGTAGCCTTGATCTTCCTTATGAGCGATATAGGCTTCCGCTTTCTCTTTCATATAACTATAGTTCATAAAATGTGGAGAATTTGGATCGGAGAAATCTTTAATCGCATCTCTTAAGGCTTTGTATTGTTCAGAAGTAGTTCCACCGAGTCTTTCAAAGATATTACCTTTATATTTATCTTCAATTTTCTTGGCGCTATAGGAACCACTGATACCAAGCTTTTCATTTAAACGGCTACCAAATTCTTCAAAGAACTTCTCTTGAGAGACAGTACTGACTGCATCAAGCGCAAATTCATGATCGTTGAGATTTCCTCTTGGGTGATGTACGACTTCGTATTCAACCCCTGCCGCTTCATGACCTTTATTATTAATGAACTCAGATGGTGAAACAGCTGTCGTGCTAGTTGTATCACCCACTTGAACCGACTTCGTGAATTCAATTTCTAGAGCAAGAGCGTAATAATTGCCTTCTTCAATAATTTCACCAATGCCAAGAGAATCATAATATTCAGTTGGAGCGATATCTCCCCCGTCAACAGCATCCTTAATCTTTTGATTAACAATGTCAGTAAATTCAAGTTGATCATTGAGATTAAATTTCTCTGCTTGTTCTTTGCTTAATTCTGGGCAAGCAAGATAATCAGCATTAGTGATGTTCTTGCACATTTCAACTGGATACTTTAACGCATTAGTAATGGCAAGAATGCTGGTTTTCTTTGCTTTAATGCTCTCAGCAATATTTGGGTTATTGGAGAGGTAATTTGATAAAGCCATCGCGTTTTCACATTCTTCAAAATGGTTGTAATAATATTCCGCGAGTTTTCCTTTATCGTCTTCACACTCATAAATTTCCATTGGATTGAAACATACTAAAGAAGAGAACGCCATATTCATAAAAGCGTCAGGATCGGCGATATAGTTTGTATAAAGTTTTTCGTTAAATTCTCTGGCTTCTTTTGTATTATCAGTTCTAAAATAACGCTCAATCTTAAATCCATAATTTTCAAAATTACTAGGATGTTTAGCTTTTAATTGTTGAAGTGTAGCATCCTGCATCATTTTTTTAGCATTAATTCCTAAACTAGCGCGATACGCGACGACCTCACTTGGATCAGCAAACTTTTCTTTTAAGCCATTATCGTCATATTGAAGTTTTAATTCATCTGGAAGTTTCTCGTTCATCTTATCGACGAGTTCATGATGACGTTTAATGATCACTTGTTTTTCACTTTTTGTAAGACCGACTTGTTTTACTACTGGTGGCATAAGTTTTCCTCCTTAATATGCTTTAATTATAAAATGCACCCTGCAACAGAAGTGCAACAACTCAAAATAATTATTAATTAATTTGATAAATCATTTGTTTTATTTAATAATTATTTTACCACTTTCATATATACCTATTAATGTTAAATTAATAAAAATGATGTATTATCAGGCATTACATTTGTAACACCTGGTACATCTTTTTAATGCTTTCACTATTTTAATCGAATAAGTATTTTATTATGTAATATCTTTAGATATTATAAAGCAAAGAAAAACGCCACCGAAGTGACGTTACGTTTGTAACAGCGAGATTAATTATCCGTTTTATGATATCGATTCGATAAGCGGGATATTTTTACTGTATTTATAAGCGATACGCGCGGCATCTTCAATCTTCTTTGGCTTGCCTTCTTTGATCCATTTAATAGCGAGGGTATAGAAAAGAGATAACCACATTGCTTGAATCGTTCTATTTTCTTCTTCCGCTGGTAATAAGGACATGAAGACATCATGGACTTTATGTTCAACTCCGAGCTTGATAAGGATTTCAAACATCTGTCTATCTTTCTCGGTCTCTTTAAAGATGATGACCCAGTTATCATAGATGTCTGTACCAACTTGGCTAGTAAGACGCATCGCATATTCTTTGATTTTGTCCACTAGCACTTCATCGATGCTATTATAGTTACGGTAGAAAGCCATGCGCGATACACCGGCGACATGACATAGATGAGTAATTGTGATATTCTCTAGTTTCTCTTTGTTTAATAAGACGATGAGAGCCGCAGAAATGCAGTTACGAGTAAATTCACGGGACTCTTCATTATTTTTTTGCAAAGTCTTTAATTGTTTCTGATTCATCTCTCCACCTCCTACATTTTAATATCGCTATCGATAACGTTTTCATTGACTTTTTCAGGACTATTGATGTTGTTATCGTTTTCATATTCATGGCTGTCACTGACATCTTTTTCGGATAAGAATGATTTACCTAAGACTGGATAACCACGCATTAAATCTTTTTCCGCATCTTTTTCTAAATAATCTGATTGCTGAAGATTTTCTAAAGTATTGTTCACGAGTTGCACTCTATTACGAGATGTTTCATCTAACTTGCTTAAATCAGTGAGGGCGTTAACACCTTTATGCTCTAAATAGGCATTAGACTTAAGACGTAAGTTCTTATCGTTGAGATAATAGATGCTATTAGGATTATGATAATCTTCTAAAGCTTTTTCATATTCTCTATACTCTTTAGAAGTCGTATTGAACATCTTTTCAAAGAAACCACCTTTATGTTTATTGAGCGTCTCTTTAATGTTTGCTTCTTCTGGCATCTTATTTTTCTTATTGAAAACCTTTAACCAATTGTTTTGATATACTTTGCTATATTCTTTATTAACCGCGCGGATATTGAATGATTCAATTTCTTGTCTTTTAAAGATTGAATTATTCTTTGGATCAGCGATGACATCGCTATAATCGCAGTAGTCAGGCGCATTATTTAAATCAGTTTGAATTGAAACATAGCTCGATAAGAATTTGCTATCAATATATAAAGCTGGGTTGATATCTTTAATTGCCCTGAAATAGGCTTTTGGTTTAAGGGTGATATCATTTCCCGCTAAAGACTCTAATTTGTCTCTCACGTAGCCTTTAAAGTCTTTATTTGCCTCATCAGCGTTGATGACGATTTCTTTTGCGTCTTTATCATACATATATGGCATCGCATAGAAGTCATCGGTGAGAGCTTGTTCAGCAAGGTGCTTTGGATAAGCGATGACGTTAAGTGGTTCGCTCATTTGGTCTAAAGCTCTTACAAAAGCAGGATCTAAACCTTCATAGAAAGGCGCCCCATTAGAGTTAGCAAGAACATCTGCTAAATCGATCACCTCATGATTCTCTTTATAGAATTTGATGAGTTCAGTTTCTTTATCGTTACAGGCGGCTAATTTAGAAGGATCAAATGTCATGACCTTTCTAAAAAGCATCGCTTTCACTTTATCGGAATTTTCTAAATAATCATTATAGAGTTTTTCGTTATATGCTTTGGCGTAAGGAGTATCTTCGCTTTTAAGCGCGCAGACTAACCATTTACGGTCATCAGAGATGTGTAGTGGATTATTCTTAGATAAGTCATCGAGAATCTTATTTTGTTTTACTTTCATATCTTCCATCTCAGTAGCGATGTTATACGAATCCACTGTACTTGGGACGTCTAAACTGCCTTCAAATAATTCATTTTCAACAAGCTTATTATCCTCACTCTTGATGAATGAATTAAATTCATTAAGCAACTGTTTATAACGCTTAACGATTCTTTCTTTTCTTTCATTTGGAATTAGTTTAGGCATATAGATTCCTCCTTAACACAACTACATTGTAGAACAGTGAGTGCAACAGAAGTGCAACATATTTAAATAATTATAAAAATATATAATAGCAAAAAGAAAACCTCCATTTTTTAAGGAGGTCATCTAAGTTTTTAAACGTCAATTAATTTGAACGTGAATCATCGAACAATTTTCTCATCTCTGCCGAAGCGATAACGGAGATATTTGTTCTATTAGTTGGGGAAGTAATGATGAAGGCATTACCTCTTGGGTTATTGACGATTTGATCTTGTTCGACTTCATTGATTTGTCCCGCTTTATCATAAAGAGTACATAAGTCATCCATATCATTTGGAGCGAGGGCAAAGATGAAGGAATATTGACAGGCGTTGATAATCGCGGTGGACTTACGAATGATTTCTTCACTGCCGACGAAGTCTTTAATATTTTGGGTGATGACGATTTGCATACCTTTATATTTTCTGATACGTTTGGCAAGTTGATACATGAAGTCGAGGGCGACTGGATATTTTGGATCGATAAAGACGTGAGCTTCATCAATCGCCACTACGATCTTACGGGAAGTATTATGTTTGATATTGAAATCTCTGTTCTTGATGATTTCATTATCGAGCCATTTTAAGACCATCAACATCTGCGCGTTAGCGATTGTATTATTCTTATTAGCTAATAAGCTTTGGAAGTTGAAGACTGTGAAATTCTCTTTAACTGTCAAAGTGGATTCACCATTCCAGAGGTTGGCATTACGACCTTCACCTGCGAATTTAGAGATGTAGTTAGCAAGAACACGTAACTGAGTGATATCGTATTCCACTTTCGCATTATCGAGTTCTTTTAAGATAAGAGCATATAAATCATCAAATGTTGGATAATCTTTTGCTTCTAACGATGAGAAGTCGCTCTTAGAATCGATGTTCTTACTTCTATATAATCTCACGATGACGTTATTCAAATATTCAAGCGCGTCAGTAGAGATACCTGGAAGAGAGACTTTAAAGAATTCTTCCAAGAACTGGAGATGGACCGCAAAGTTATTGATAGAGCCTTCTCCTCTAACTTCATCCCCTACTTCATCACCTTCTAAAGTTGTGATGACGTGGAATGGATTGATTCTTCCTTCTTTAGCGGTACCGACATCAATTAATCTACCACCTAAGTTATAGGCTAAATTTTGATATTCATTTTCAGGGTCGAGAATGAAAATCTTTGCATTTTCCGCACATAATTGGGAAAGTATCGTTTTTGTCGCGAATGATTTACCACTTCCACTCTTACCGATGACGACCATGTTAGAGTTCACTCTTTCATAGTCTCTTTTGAAGAAGTCAAGGATGACTGGATAAGCATTTTCAGTACCTAAGATACAGCCAGTATCATCCATGATGCTCGATAAGACAAATGGGAAGACGGCGGCAACAGAATTAGAATGGATAGCTCTTTGGAATTTTGGCATCGCATCAAGTCTAGAAAGGTTAGTAGAGATGAAAGCAACGTTTTGACGGAAATAGTTATCGACGAGTTCAAATCCTTCTTCCGCGAAGATCTTTTTGACTTTCTTCTTTTCCGCTCGTCTTTCGTCTCTAGTGGCATTTGTCGGTGCATAAACAGTGATGTGTAAATTGACACCGAATAAAGTTTCATTATCGTTTTGAAGCATTCTTAAGACTTCCACTAAAGTATCGATATGCGTTTGTTTATCGATGATGCTACTAGCGCGATAACTGTTAGATGATTGAGAAGCGAGTTCTTGGACTGATCTATCAATCATACGAATAGCCTTGCCCTTTTCAAAAGGTTCAAGGTTCATCACCACTTTAGTATTTGGAATGTTAAAGATTTTATAGCCCCATGCATTGAGAACTGTGATTGGGAAGTTTTTAACGCTAAGCGTGTAGCATTCTTCACCATCGACGATTGTCGAACGTGGTTTGAATTCCACATTTTGTGGATAAATCCAACTCATCAGTTCTTGAGGAGAAAGGACTTCGATATCTTTTTCATTGAAGTTAGAGGTGTAATTGTATTTGATGAAAACCGCTAATTCTTTATCATCTAAAATATGGGAAGACATCCCAATACCTTGGAATGTATAAATCGCATCAGTAAGAATGGAATTAATCGCATTTTTATTTTCATCATATATGACGAGGTAATATGTCGGTTTCGTGATCGGCGTATCATCCGTCAAAGTCTTATAAGTACGAATGCGGTCATTGATAATCTTGGTTCTTGAATCGAGTTCTTTTTTGCTTAATTCGTTATTTTCAAATAAGCGATACAAGTCTTCTTTTTTCTTCTCTTCTTCAATAACATATTTTTCAAATGATAATTTACGGTCAATCTTCACTAGAGAAGCTCTCGTTTTATTCGATATTTCTCTGATGATTTTGCCGAAGTTTTCATCGATCATTTGGTTTTGACGATATTCAGATAACAAAGAGAATTCACGCGGATCAATTTGGAGCACTCCAGCGAAGTACCCGTTATAAATGATGAAATTATCTTTAATATCTTTAAAAGGCATGAAGTTATCGATATTCGTCTGCGCTTTCGTGTTGTCTTTAGAATATTTCTTCACAGTGAAGATATAAGTGACAGACTGCACTAAGAACATATAGAACTTATCACCTTCAAACGGGATGAAAAACATCACCCCAATGACAAGTACGACGAACGATATGATGAATCTCGCGATTCCTAAGTTCGAGATGAGAAGCAAGACGATTAAGCCTAAGAAGACGAAGGCGATGATAACATCGAGGATCGAGATGTTTCTAAAGAACTGTACTTTAATTTTTGTCGTTTTTGGAATAATTCTCATTTCCTATTCCTCCTACTTTTTATTGTTATCGCCATTTAATGCTTTATTGACGGAATTATCAACCATGTTTTTTCCTGGATTATTCGCGCCTTGATTGTTCTTACCGCCAACGATGATGTTGTTACCGCCACCACCGATGTTGTTATTAGCGTTACCGCCTTGTTTGCCACCACCGAGGATTGCGTTTTGGACAGCACCGGCTTTGTTGTTATTTAAAGCAGCAGAACCTTTGCCAGCGTTATTATTACCAGAACCCGCACCACCTAATTTGTTTAAGTTGACTTGGCCTTGTTCCATTTTATAATCACGCGCTGTTTTAAATCCTAATCTTCTACCAACAGTAGTGCCGACACCTAAGTTAGCTGTATCTCTAGCGAAGTTGAATGCGCTTCTAGTCGCTCTAAATGGCATACCGACTGCGCCAACTGCACCGCTAATCGCTCTACCAAAGCCCATTGAAGCAATCGCGTTATCACGCATTTCATTGCTACCTGCACCTTGAGAGACTAAGTTACCAACTAAGGACATCATACGGTTCATGGAGACACCACCACCGACGATAATCACAAGCTTCATCATGTTATTGAGAATAGTATTTTCAAAGAACACTAAACTATTGCTAGTAATCGCGCCGACGATTAAGGCATATATATTAATCGCGATAATACAGCCATATCCCGTCAGCAGCTTGACGATGAATTGATCTCTCCAGAGTTTGAATCTCGCACCATCATCTAAGACAGTTGTGGATAAAGAGATTGGGGATAAGATGAATAATACAACGATGGAAATTGCTCTATCGACGAAGATAAGTAATGCCCCACCGACAGAGATGAGAAGGACGATACCAGTAATCCAGCTGAAGAAGAAATCGTAATCTTTAAGATTTACATATTGTCTCATGCTTGATGTACTGCGGTAATTAAAGGTTGGGATTAAATAGAAGTCAGAAGGGACACCTGGATCTAATGCATCCTGCGCGAAAGCACCGGCAAGGAATCTTCCAAGTCCATCAGGTGAACCACCTAATGTCGCGGAATATAAAACCTTCATAATCGTATTGGTGAAGAACATCAACACGGAAAATGCGACGGGAATAAATAAGAAGATAAGAAGAGTCTTTCCAATTTGAATTCCCACTTGCGCTGGTGTTTTTTCCACCTTTTCTGATGCCATTGTTCTAAGTATCGCGAATATTCCAAAGACAAAGACGAGGAATACGCCGATTAAAACGGCGGCGACGAATGCAAACGTAATTGCTTTATTGTTAATCAAGAATCCGATGAAGTCCATCTCCTCACCTTGATAAGTAATCGGTTGAATGCCACATAGCATGTTAGCACAAGCCAAAAGGTTATCAATGAGGGAAAACATTGACTTAGAGATTCCATAGAGCATTTCCCAAACCCAATCAAACATAAGTGTGTCCTCCTTGTTTGTACACCACCATTATAAGAGCACGTATGCCACAAATGTGCCACACACTATTCAATTGCTCTTACTAATAAGTTGATGAAAGTAAATGTAACAGGTTCTGTAGTACCCCTGTCATGGCCAGAATTATTCTCTACTCTTATATATAAGACGCTATTACTACCCGTATGCAAAAGACCATCTGTATATCCAACTTGTTTAAATTTTTCAAAAGTAACAGATTTCCATGTGTCTTTCTCAAATCCGACATCAAATGATATATTTGCATCACTGATTAATGGATCGTCATAAGTAATAGGTGGTTCGGCTTCTGGATCTTCCGCTGGGGAAGAAAGATACATAATCTTCTTAGGTGAAAGATCATCACTCACATAATAAAATGCGCTGATTCTCGATCTACTAGCTTCAGTAGCTTTGAAATACAAAGATAAAGATTCGACCTTTAACACTTCTTTAAAAGTAACGATGATATAAACATACTGTCTTTCAGCAACTTTATTCTCATCTTTTTCCCAGGCCATATTGTTGACCGTATAATCATTAAACAAACTATTTTTAATGTTATAGGTATCTTCTGCACCTTCGCCTAAACCACTATCATATTTCGCTCTCACGTCCGCGAAAGAATCATAATACGTTTTGTAATTATCATTCTTTTCAAATGCTGTTCCTAAATTAAAAGAGCACGCGGAAAGAAGTAACGATGGTACTAATAGTAATCCTAGTAGAAATTTCTTCTTGGTCATAAATTACTCAACAATTATAAAGTGTTGACGTCGTATGTCTTGTACCAGTTAGTGAAGATAGTGAGAGCGATTTGTAAAGCGACTAATAAAACGAAGATGAGAACGAAACCGATAATCGCGTTCTTCAAATTGTTTTTCGCCTTTTCGTGGTCTTGTGGTTCTTCGGCTTTCGCGAATTTGACGCCGAGGAAGATGACCCAAATAGCTCCAACAGAGCCCACTACTCCTAAGAGCACAGGAACTAGAATGCCGAGAACATCAGTAAGAGGCTTAACGATATTTTCTAGATCCTTTTGTGACATTGCATAGATTAAATTTTTCATAATCTTTCTCCTTTCAAAATGTCATTATTTATAAATCCTGATTATTCATCAGTCTTTAACTTTGTGTGGTGGATAAGACCAAATGTCAAACCCGCCATAGCGATCACGCAAGTGATAACGATGAAGACGCTAGCAGATGCGGATGCAATCGGTTTACGAGTGAATGTATATACCGCTGTCACTCCTTGAATATTAGTGACTTCAATGCGGTAAGTACCACTAGTTGTAATCTTTGGACTATTGCTAGAAATACCAACAGTCGAAGTTTGAATAAGCGCGCCGTTTTTATAGACTTTGATGACATCACCACTCTTTAAGCCGGATAATGTGACATCTCTCGCGGTGACCCCACCATTCTCCGCGCCGACAAGTTTAGCAACTGGTGGAGTATCATTGATCGCCACTGTGAAGTTGAAGCTAGATGTCGTCTTACTCGAAGTGACGACGACCACATAATTGCCGTTTTCATCTAAGAAGATAGTTCGACCAGTTAAATCTGGGAGTAAGCTACGCGAATCTTCACTGATGACTTTCCAGACTTCTGTCACTTCATATCCATATGGAGCGGTATATTCAAATTCAGATAATTCATTATTTAAAATATAGAAGCTTTCATAAGATTGGTTACCAATCGCATCTTCGATTAAGAGCTCCCAGTGACCAGTGCTATTGAATGATTGACTTTCATAGCCAGAGACGAGCTTGCTATTTCTAAAGACGCGTTTAATGCGTGAATCATCATAAGAAGTGAAGTTGACAGTGGAATTATTGACAACTCCATCAGTGATGATTTCATTATCATTATTGCTAGGGTCAGTTAATGTGTAATGGTTGACACTCTTATGGTTGATCGTATAAGTTGCGCGGTTACCAGCGATATCAGTGACCATGAATGTATATTTGCCGTCCGCATAGAAAGCGTCACCGGAAATATAAGGTTGGAAGTCGCCATTATTGATGCTCACTACACCGTTTAAATTATTCGCGAAGGTGACGATGATATCATCTCTGGTATATGGTTCGTTGCTCACTGTCACAATCTTCATCTTGGATAAATCCATCGAGATATCATCGCGGTAGAGAATGGCATCAAAGCTCACATCATTGCCGTATTCATCGATGAATTGCACTCTATAGGAGAAGGAACCAGTGCCGCTGATATTGGAGAATTCTAGCGTGCGTGGTTCATCTAAGCTATAAGTTTCACCATCGAGTTTGAAGATGTATAACTTACTAGTTGTTGAGAAACGTAAGACATAGTTAGAATAGAAACCTCTATCAATCGCTGTCTGTAAGTCGTAACTATTAAATGTATTTGGATCATTTGTCGTTTTACGCTCTAAGATTAACGCTGGAGTGTTGCTATAATGAACAGCCTTTTTCACTAAATCGCCATATCTATTTCTAAAGCCGACTGTATAAGTACCGTTACCATATCGACCAATCGCTTCTTCTAAGCTTTCTAATTCTTTGTCTGGCTGCGCGTTAATCGCATCATATAATTTATGAAGTTCGCCGTTAATAGAAACATCGATATAAATCACTCCTTCACCTGGAATGACACTACATCTCGTATTCGTGTATGATTCCTTGGCTAATAAGGCTTCTTTATTGAAACCAGTAATCCAATCTTCTTGATAGACGAATGTTTCATCGTTTTTAATTTCGAAATCGAAATATTCTCTGATGCCGTTATCTCCGACGATAACCACTTCATATTTTCCTTCTCTTTCGATTGTTAAAATCGTTGATAAACCACCTTCACCAGGGATGCCGCCTCTTTCTTCGCCATTGACTAAGAAAGTCACCGCGTCAGACATGACGATTAACTGGATAGAATGGTTAGAATAGGCTTCATGACGTTGATCTTCATAATAGACATCACTACCGTCCATCACGTGAATCATGATGACGAAACCAAACGTATCGATCTTCATGATGTTATATGTGCGAACATTATTATATTTATTAGTGACGACGATTTGATAATAACCTTTATCTTCACCTGCAAAGCTCTTCCAGCTCTTGCCGTCATAAATCGTCGTATATTCTGGAGAAATCGCATGTTCCCCAAAGCTATATTTGACTTCGATGATATCGACATCGGTTTCTGTTGTTTTAATCGTTAATGTATCGGAGATGTGGATATAGAAATTAGTGCCTTCTTCCACTTCGTGTTCACCGCTATATAAAGTGACTTCTGAAACTTTCTTAGATAAACCGACTTTAAAGTGGGCAGGAAGTTTTCTGCTACCGACTGAGAAGAGTGTTTCAACTAATAAATCCTTGTCGATACAGCTAACCTTATAAGAGATATTACCATCGCTATCAAACATCGCTTCAACAGTGTACTGTAAAGTAGACATCACTGGATACCATCTATTTCTCAAAGCATCATCGATATTTAATGAATAACCGATCACTTCCACATATTCAGCAGTGATATTACTTTTGATTAATTTAGATGGATCAATATCATCATAGATGAGTTCATCAAATCTTTGATAACGACCATATGTGAGGACGCTACCATCGAAGTTGAGTTCATATGTAAATGATTCATCTCCGTATTTGATTAAAAGAAGAGTTGTGCCATCAGCAAATGTCTTAGTGATGAGACAGTCATGGGCATAATTGATGACGTTATCTTTGATTGGTTCAGTGCCATCATCGACATATCCACTAGCAAGACCCGTTTCAATATTTTTGAACTGGAATGTTGAAACATTGTTGAGCTCATCAACAGCAGTGATGACATATTCCCCATATCCAGTTAACGGCAAAGTGCCACTTTCTGGATCATATTTAAGGTTAGTAATCGGAACCCCGTCTCTCGTCGCTGAGACGCTCTTAACACCGGTTTCATCAGTGATGGTCAAGGTGATTTGGCTACCGGAAATCGTATCGCCATCGCTAAATGATAAAGAAGAGATATCGTTTGTTACATAATTTAATGTATCAAGAGTGATGACATCACCCGCTTTTGGATATTTGCTCCAATCGATTGCATCAAAGCTCGCCGTAGAGAGGATATTGCCTTCATCATCATAAATGACTTCCGAGATATAGGAATTGCCCATAAATGTGCTGTCATAACGTGGGGCGAAATGATCCGCGTAGAATTTATAAACTCTATCGCTTTCTGGATTAGATGAATACCAGACTCTTAAAGTCCATGACTTCATCGTATTGAAAGTTAATAATTTACGGTATTCGTTATATGAATATTCATCTTTGCTAATGCCAGTCACTTCAAAGACGACATCCGCGCTTTCATTGGTATCGTTAAATAAGGCTCTCACTCTCGCTGAAGAATTGACAAAAGTAATTCTTGGGTTAGTCTCATCGACGATGAGCTTCATACGAGAGATATGATCTGGGTCATAAATCATTGGAGTGTCTTCATCGACATAATAATACCAAATGATTTCTGGAGTAGGTGCTTCGTGAATGACTGTTTTATTCTGTGTATTACCGTAGATATCAGTGACGACGATGCGGTAAATACCAGTTTCACGATAGAATGCTTCTTGTTGGAAACTCGTGTATTTGAGTTCACCATTGATATAGATTTCATAAGAATAGATTTCTTTTTCATCTCTATTGATAATCTTCACTAAAACGCCAGTCTTAGATGAATTTTCTGCTGCTTCCAGAACGAATTCTGTTTCAGAAGTGATCACTGTATAAGTAGTGATGTTACCAGATCTATCACCAACTTGGACATAGAAGTTACCATTAGTTAAAGTGACTTTACGGTTATTGACAAAATCAGAAGCATAATAAACGTTGAGCAAGTTACGATATGGATAAGAGAAGACGGCAATATAGGCTAAATCATCAGTATCCGTCAATTTGGTAATTGTAAATTTCTTTGGAGAGAAACTTGTGGAACCACTGCTATCAGGGAGATCGATTGGGTTAGCGGTATCATCATTAAAGTAGACGCTGATAATTGGTTGTTCGTGATCGATATATACATCGAAAGTCGAAACACCTTTTTCATCATATTCTTTAATCTTATAAATACCTCTATCACCGAATAGCGCTCCTAATAAATCGCCATCACGAGCATTTAATCTCGTCCAAGAAGTTGGTTCAGAATCTGGAGTTGGAGTACCCCAATATTGATAGAATAAGGAAGTATAAGTTCCAATAGTTAACACCATATTAGTGGCAAGTGGATAACTAGCGTCAAAGACAGTGACATCATTTTTATAAATGTCGCTATCGCCAGCATATCTTAAATCGCTGACATATGGGCTGCCGCTCATCGTCTTGACTGCTGTCTCAACATATGGGTGCATTTGGGTTGGTCTTAAATAAGGAGCATTAGTGGCAGGAGATAAAGTGCCATCTTCCACTAAATAAGTCGTTTTACCATTGCTCACAATACGGTTAGTAATCGTATTAAGCGCGCTTTCAAGTAAAGTTGATAATTCGGTGACGTTAATACCGTTTTCCACTTTACCGCTCGCTTTATAATAATAGAACGCCCAGCTATATGGATCAGAAGTATTGTTCCAAGTATTCTTCTTATATCTAATCCAAAGTTGACCTGGTTGGGCAAATGTTGTTTCCCCAGGGGCTTTAACATAAGTCGTTGAGCCAGAACCACTATTTAATGAGTTAGCGATTAAATCAGTAACTTCAATTAAACAAAGGTCTTGTCTTTCCATATATTTGACATAGACTTTGGCAGCGCTACTACTAGAGAAAGTTGGATAAGCAGAACCACCATCATATTTGCCAGTGGATGGATTGATTTCCGCTCCATAGTTAATCGTACTAACTGTGTTAGTCGCATTATTGTAATAATAATATTTCACATCATCTAATTGATATGTTTCATTAGTTAAAACTAAATCATCTTGCGTCTTCTCTCTATTAGTGGTCATATCATCTAACCCTTTAGTGAGACAGAAGTTGATATTTGCAGAAACTAAATCAACGCTGGCATCACCACCATAGACGCGTGGAACGATACTATAAATACCTGGTTCTAATTTAAGAGATATTGAACATTGACCAGGAGCGGCTTTATGTTCTTCGCCGTTGATAGTGATGGAATACTGCGCTTTCTGATTGATGACATAATCACGAGTAGTCGCATCGTCTGGATCGATTTCAAAAGTGACCGATTCAAGATTCTCAAATTTATATACATCATAAGAAATACCTTCAAAAGCTGGTTGTTTTTCATATCCAGCAGGGAAAGATACCTTTTCAACAAAAGTATTTCTCACGTCATAAGATAAACTTAAATCATTAGTGGTTGTCTTATTGCCCGCTTTATCAGTGACGATAAATCTTGCATTACCATCCACTCTAAACATCTTATCGCTGAGATGCGCGCTGATAAGTGGGTCAATTGGAATAGATAAATCACTATCAATATTTGAAATATAAGTGAAGACATTACCGTCTTTTTTAACAACCGTGCCTTCTAATGAAGGAACAATTGCTCCTTGTTCAAAGATTGTTCTTGTTTCAGTATACGCATTTCCTTGTGCGTCGATTAAATCCATTACTAAATCGATTTGATATAGAGGGGAACCGGTATCGACCTTAGGAGTGATATTAAGCGACAAATATTTGGTTTTAAGATCGCTTTTTTCACCCGATTTAGTAGATAAGGATAACGTCGCTGGGAAACTTGTATTATCGTAATTATACGGTCCAAACCGCCTAAAGTCGATTTCTGGATTCCTCCCGCCTTTGCCAGGGACCGCTAAAGCATGAAGATAATAACTACCAGTTGGAACATTAGCTAAAGTCACTTGGAAAGAACCTTTTTCTTCTTCCGTTAAAACGTGAACGTGATCATAGCTACTAGGATCTTTGGCTTTTTCATTAGGCCAAGAATCAAGAGTATCCCATGAATAATAAACAGTACCATCTGTAAAATCTTTGCTTTGTGGAGTGCTATTAGCAGAAAGGATGACATCATAAGAATTTTCATAAGTATCTGAATGGTCATAATTGACACCTAAATGTGGAATGGATAAGTCGATGACATCCCCAATGATTTGAGAAGTTCTTTGTTGATCAGTATTTTCTAAATAGTTTCTTTTTCCTTCTCCATATCGATCAAGATTCCACGCTAAATCAGCGATATCATTATCAGGGAGTTCATAAGAAATAGATGTAATCTTTTGATGGTTACTGGCTAATTGATCAGCGGAAACTTCATAGACTAAAGTATCGCTCATATGACCATACTTATAACGCGCTTGATAACCGGCATCATTAAGAAGAACCATAAATGGTTTTTCATAAACCGGGCAAACCGCTTCAGAGAAACGAATATATAGTCTTAAATTGCCTTCTTTATCATATTCTGCCCACTCATTAGTGATATATGGAGCAACATCGTCGACAAGAATGATTTTTGAATATGGCATAGTTAAATCAACGTCATATTCTCTGTTCGCATTATAAAGAGCGATGCCAATTTGGATTTGACCATTATAAGGATACATTCTATAGAATGTCGTGTTATATAAAGCTCCACTTTTTCCAACCCAATAATCAGCACTATAACCTAATCTATAGTTGATCTGTCTTCTATCACTACCTTGATAAGTTGGTCCATCATCAACGTGAACAAGCCTATCTTCTTTATCACTTGGGTTAATACCTTGCGCCAAATAATTGACCGCCTTACCATCCATTCGATAGCCACCTTTAACATCAGGATTGACTTTAATATACATCGATAAATATTTATCTAAATCTGGATAATTTTTATTCCAGTCATTCTTTTTAGTTTCGCCAAAACTATTGAAATGATCCTTAAAAAATGGTTCATTTCCCCAGAATACGTGGATATCAGTGTTCGAATGTGCGGTTGAGTTATCAATTGATTTTACTAATACTGTGCCATATGCCTTTGCAAATCCAGTATCAATAAACTTCATTACATAATCATCATACAAAGATGCAGTACGCCCATCAAATTTGCCTGAGCAAGCCCAGCTTTTCCAGTTCTTTTTACCATCGATATCTGAGCCGCCTTCACCGATATCCTCTCCAGATCCAGTAGAGGCAATATCATAATATGCTTTATATTTAGCATCATTCTTTTCGCCACCATATTTTCTACTAGTCGCGTTATTAAAATACACATCATCACGGTATAAATATGGAAGATATACAAGCGTTGTATATTGTGATTTAGAATAATTTTCATCAGTTTCAGGAACGATTTCCGCTTCGACACTGCTATCCGGGTTTCTCACTACAATCTTCAGAATTTTCACTTTAAAGTGACGGCTATAATAGCCACCATCTTCTTCATCGTTAGCACTTCCCCAAGACCTGCCTGCTTCATCATTTTTAGTAGCGAGGACTTCTTTCGTTTCATTTGTTAATAAACTCTTAAAGCCAATTGGAACAACTTGTTCACCGGCGACATCAAAATTGATTTCTTCTGTCGCGCTCATGCCGACATAGTCAATCGATTCAATCGCATTAACACTATATGATTGGTAATCGACATAGATTTTACATTTCTTTTTCGCTTTTGCTTTGATATAGGCATAGACGATATCGCCACTGCCAGTAGAGGCTGGATTTGCTTCAACTTTGTTATTGAATTCCGCGTAATAGAAAGGTTCTTCATCTTCCGCGCGTGCTTCGATATAGGAAGATAAACCTCCATTGATATCGGTACAAATGGTGACGATACCAGGAACAACTAAAGCGCCAGCCACAAAGGCATTCAGCCATAAAGCAAATTTTTTAAATATTTTCTTTTTCATCACTTTTTGGCCTCCCTAGTAATTTCGATGTCGCCTTTCGCCACTCTTTCACAGAATTCTTTAAATGTCATGCCTGGATTAGACTGTTGATATTTGAGGAATTCTTCTAATAATTCGGCTTGGGTAAAAGATTCTAAGATGCTAGCCTTTTTCGTCGTGGACTTTTTCTTAGTAGTCTCTTTTTCCGCAGCCTTTTCTTCTGTCTTTTCAAGTAATTCTTTATTTCTTAATCTAATGTCATAGAAAGCTTCTTGTTCATTGAATAAGCGATCTTCAAGTTCGCTTTGATCCATTTCTCCAAATTTATATAAAGGCACTTTAAATGATGGAGTGAAATATGTTTTAAGAGGGTAGTTACCAAAGGTAACGATAATAGAGTGACCGATATCACCTGGTTTATTAAGTCTTTGTAGTTCAGATGGATAGATAAGTGGTCTAGTTTGATAGCTAGTAGAATAGCTCGTCTCACTATGGGCAGTACCACTACTAGAAGTAGAGGCAATCGTGATATTACCACAGAGTTCACTATATTCTTTACAAGTCTGCATATCGTTAGAACCGATGAACATCTTGATACCACAGTTGCCTTTGATGATATCCGCGACGTTATCGCCATATACGTTATTGAGCTGCGCGTAGGATTGAATGATCATTTGGAACCAAATCTTTCTACTACGACCAACAGTGATGAACTTATCGAATTTAGAAATCTTTGGCATATTACCAAATTCATCCATGATGAAGTAAACATTTCTTGGAAGTGATAATTCGGGAGTGGTAGATGCCACTTTAATAAGCGTTTTATAAATATTTAAGATGAAGATTGCGGCAAGATTGTGTCTCGTATCTTTTTCATCAGGAATTTTTAAGAATAAGGCAGTTGGGTGATCCGCTAAAGCGCCAGCAGTGAAATCACTGGAACTAGTTAAAGCACAAACACCAGCGTCGTTAAATAATGTCAATTTATCATAAACGATGGACATATATGAGGCTCTAGTAGACTGCGCGGCATCACAAACTTGTTTAGATAAGGAATAAGCTCTAGAAAGAGAACTACGTCCTTTGAAATAATCTCTTAAGTCTTGATAATCGTTATTGGAATTTTGAAGAATCTTGGCAAGGTTGAAGAAATTGAATTTGCCCTTATTCATCGTGCTATTTGGAAGCTGGGCATCTTCAAGCATCGCAAGGAGGACCGCTAAAGTGATAGAACGAGCACCTTTTTCCCATAATGGGTCTTTTTCATTTTCCACAGGAATAAGAACAGTGACCAAGTCATTTAAATCTTCATACACTTCATCATATATCTTCTTTTTATATACTTTCACCGCATTGATGAGGCGTTGATAATCAAGGAAGGCTTTTCCTTCAAATTCATACCATTCTTCGATATCTAAAGAATCTTCCACTGGTTGATCGAGTTTGAGACCGCTTTCAAGGATATCATCATCTCTCTTAAAGGCTTTTTCATGCGCATGCATATAGTCGGAGAAATTATCCCAGATAGCATCAAGAGGGTTCCATCGATAAGATGAATATGTATCTCTTAAGTCGATAACTTTGACGTCATATCCTCTTTCTTTAAGGAATTTGGAATGCATTTGGAAAAGTTCACCCTTAGGGTCAGTGATCACCATTGAAGAACCAGCTTTCGTCGAAGCGAGGATTTGAATCATAGGAGTAACAAATGTTGTCGTTTTACCAGAACCAGTAGAACCGATGATGATAGAGTGACATGGGGGATTAAAGGCCACGACCATATCTTTTTCTTTATGATTAAGTTTAGCGACCACTGGAATACCGTCTTTTTCAACATTTCCTAAATCGCTAAACATATATTTCTTAAATAATTTTTCTTTTTCTTTTAATGTCATCCAGTGAGAATTCTCTAAGTTGGAACCCTTGATTTGTTTGAGTTCCCCGTTATTCTTACCGAAGACAGAGAGGAATCCTTTGTTAATGACAAAGACATATAAGAGGAATAAGACGATATAAACAAGGCCAAAGACTAAGAAATAAATCCATGAACTTGGCATATGGACTAAGGCCCCAATCCAGTCGATAATCATCACTTCAAAGCCACAGTCGATAACTGCATATATCAAATATGAGAAGATGACCGATATATCTAATAAGGCAAATAAGACGAACAATACTTCTTGAAGTTTACCGCTTGTATATCTCACAGAGATGATGATGCTACTTAAAGCGAAGAAAGTCACCGCAAAGAAGATTAAGAAAGAGATGAACTGGTTAAATGAGAAACCCGCTCCATAATTATCAAAAGCACCGGCTAAAGCCATTAGACCAGCAAAAGCACCGGCTAAAACAAGTGAGACAGCGATGACGATGTAAAGGATATATCTCTTCTTCATAATTACGCCCCTATATAATCATCTGTATATGGGAAATTACCCATCTCTTCTTTATAGATGCGACCATTGTTGCTTCTAATCGTAATTCTATAATAATAGAAATTATTTTTTACCATCGTTGTTAAATCAGTAACTTCCTTCTTGCCTGTATTAGCTTCATATATTTTGATAGATATGACTTCTAATCCTTCAGTGACATCGATTAAATAAGCTTCTCCATCTTTGAATCTGAGATTGCTATGTGCGTTAAAGACAGCAGTGCCCGCTTCATTCTTGATGCGTTTAAAGACGAATTCACCTTTCGCGGTTTGCCAGTTATAACCATTATCATTCGCGAAGAACACTTTATATGAATATAAATTATCAATAGTGATATTATTCAAATCAGTAACTTCAACACCATTATCATCATAGAATTTGATGAATCTAACATGATTCTCTGGATTGATATCAATCACTTTAGCGGTGAAATCATAATCCCCGACATCTTCTCTAGTGATTAAAAGATTAGAGATAGAGAATGGAGTGTCATATTCACTGCCAGTTCCAAGTCCCATCACTGGTCCACCGACTCTTAAAGTCCCTGTTTCCACCATATAGACAGTAGAATCATCACTCGCGAAGCTAACTTCATAGTTATATGATTGACCCGCGACTAAGTCAGCCACTGGCACTTCGCTAGCACCAGTAAAGAACTTGATATAATTAACTTTGATAGATGGATCGATATTGATGATACTTGCTTCATCCGCTGCAATAGAAATGTTGTTCGCGGTAATTGGCTGTAAAGTATCTAAATCTTTCACCCTATCATAAGTGAATGAACCGCTTTCTTGGTGATAGATAATACCTGGAGTAGAACCAACTTCACTCACACCAGTGAAATTGACAACATAATCATATGTATGACCAGCTACGATATCACTAATAGCAACTACACTATCATCAGCTTTATCAACAAGAGAAATCTTTTCAACATCAACACCTGGTTCAACTTCATAAGTCTTTGCTGCACCATTAACAATTAATAAGTTATGGGTATCAAATGGATTGACATATTGACCCATGCCGTTATCCGCACCAACTTTCTTATATGTAAAGGCACCAGTTTCATTAACATAGACGAATGATTCTTGTTGATCAAAACAAACTTCGTAATTATATGTATTATCAATCATTAATTCACCAGCGGTAACTTCTAAAGAGGTAATTGGATCAAAGAACTTAATTTCTTTAGCGGTAACACCTGGTTCGACATTATTGATATATGCTTTATTATCCTTAATATAAATATTGCTCGCGTTGAAGCTACCTTGATATTCGTATTCACCACTTCTGGTGTTGACATTGCCATATTTAAATGTGCCCACTATGGAAGAGACTAATAAACTTTCATTTAATTTAGCTTCCACTTCTGGATCGGCATTAGTGAGTCTAAAGCCAACGGAGAATTTATATGATTCACCAACAGTTAAATCTTCTACTTCGGTTGGGATATATGATTCTTCTCCAGTAGAAGGATTAGTATAGATATGTTGGAAAGTAATCGGATTATCTTCGTCGATAGCAATACCGCATTCAACATTTTCAAAACCTTCACCAAGTCTTAACTTATCAGTGTCAACACTGGCAGTATTCTTATCAAAGTCGATATCGATATCTTTCAAAGTGAAATCGTGATAGAGAGGTACTGGTTCTGGATCATCAGTAAAACCATCAAAAACACGAACAGATGTATTCGCTGGTTGAATGATCGCATAAACAGTCATCGACTCTAAATCCACTCTTTCATTTGGATCAACGGCAGTAAATGTCGCCACAACTGGATATTCACCAACATATGTAAAGCCATTTTGATCTAATGAGAAATTGACTCCATTAGGTAAACCTGTTGGATTAGAAACAAATATCGCTGTACCACTAAATGTATTTTTATAACCATTGAATTCTAAAGTGTCTTTAATAAAGATAATCTTCTTTGCCACTGTTAAAGTCGCTTCCATAGGAGTGATTGGGTTATGGTTATTATCTCCACCCGTAAAGAGAGCCTTCATCGTATAGACACCAGATGGGCTATTATCACTAACTTGATTACCTTTTTCATCATATATTTCATAATGGACGAATAATCCTTGTGGCAAAGATTCTTTATTTAATATAGAAGGAACATATGATTGACCATCATAGAACTTCATCACATTTAAGAATTGAATATTGGATAAATCATAATCAATCTTGGTAATTGTTAAATATGCTTCTTTATCTTCAATTTGTTTATAATTAGGATCCGCATTAGTGAAATGTGCGACAAAGCAGTAAGTACCCGCGTAATAAGCTTTATTTAACTGGGTAGTCTTAGTAACATCATATAAAGTATAGGAAACAGTAACACCTTCAGGAACATTCTCAGCGACGATAGATTGAGCTTCCCCATTAAACGGCACAGTCTTATCTTCAAAGACGATGCTATCTTCATCATGCTGATTCTCTAATATTGTTAAAGTTGCATTTAATGTTTTAGTCGCATAACCACTCTTGTTGATGACACCGACGATATCGTATGTACCCGCGTTAGTAAAAACATTTCCCTTTGGATAAACGATACTCGCTCCTTCTGGTAATTCATGATTTAATTTCACTTCATGAGGTTTGCCGTCATACATGCAAGTATAACCAACTAGTTCATAAACATCGTTGAATTCATTTAAGACGACATTGACCTTCATCGTCGTAGAGAAGGTATCGCGGAAAGTAACCTTGATATCTTGTTCACCCATCTTGAAGAATTTGAGTTGTTCAGGTTCAGAAATCATATCTTCAGTGAGGTCGATTTCACGGTTCCCCCCATTATCAAATAAGACTGTCACTTTAATGCCGTCATAAGAGAACTTGCCGAAAGGAACATCAACGACTTCTTCACTGCTCATCTTGATTCCAGTGATGGTTGACCCACCCGTACAAGAAGCAGTAAATAAAGTGCTAAACGATAGTAGCAAAGCCGCTAATAAAGTTTTCAATCTTTTACCCATAAAAATTTGTATAATTGTTTTTCGTTTTTTCAAGTGTGTTTGTTTCTATACAAAATACTACTTTGATACTAGCATTATATAGGCGCGAATAGCAAAATAAAACTTAATTAGAAACTCAGCCAAAATACGAGAGGGAATATCTCAAATATTACCTTTAGGTAACTATGTAAAAATATATCGGCCTTTACATTTGTCATTTCCTTTGTTTGTAAAGTCCATTTTTCATTTTAAAAACCACTACCAGTAAATAACGCTATAATCTCTAGTTTTATCTATTTAAAAATATAAAATTGTCTTTTTTAAATATCGGCCTTTTCAGGCATAAAAAACACCTTCATCAATTCAGTCTAGAAGGTGTTATTCATCATATCTATAAGAGAATATTGCCCATGGATATTGGATCATATATTCCCCACGATAGGCTCTTATCGCATCGGGATTATTGTTCCTATATTCATAAGCATCACAATCGATTTTATCCGCGTTGATACAGCATTCATTATGACGTTTTACAAAGACGTCATTAGCCCCAACTGCTTTTAATGTTTGTTGGATATCAGAGATGAGGTTTCTTAAATATGATTTATGATCTTCTTCCCAGAGAACGGCGTTCAATTCATTGATATTCGCAGTGGCCCCTTCTCTATCCACAAGATAGGCAAATAATTCTTTAGATTTGCTTCTTTGGAACTTAAGAGGTTCTCCATTCGCGAATACTTCAAAGTTACCAAAGCATTTCACTTGGATAAGCTTCTTAGCTTTGAGCTGCACTGGGTTTCTAAGTGCGTCTATTTCTTCTTTAATCTTTTCTGATTTAACAGGTTTAGATAAATATCCTGATGCGTGAATGCGATACGCTTCAATTGCATAATTATCATAAGCTGTTACAAAGATGATATTGATTTGAGGATTGGCTTTCTTAAGTGATTTCGCGAGTTGAATGCCGTTGATACCAGGCATTTCAATATCTAAGAAGGCAATATCAACTGTTGCAAGAGTTTCATCGTTAAGCGCGTCAATTGGTTTTGAGTAAATTAAAAACTCCGTCTCAGCTGGTAATACTTTCCTCGCTTCTGACTCTAGTCTCGTTAATTGTAATTGTTCGTCTTCGACTAATAAAACTCTCATATAACTATTACAATACCACTACTTATTCTTTATAAAAAGAAATTATCACTTTTGTCCCCTGATTTTTTTTACTATCTAAGATAATATCGCCCTTACACATCGAAATAATGCGGTGTCTCACATTATTAAGTCCAATATGTTCATTGCTCACAAAATCGACTTTATCGATATCAAAACCGATTCCATCATCTTCTACTTCTACGACATATGCATTTATAGTTTCATATGTTGATATTTTTACTGTGCCACCATCTTCTTTTTTAATGACGCCATGTTTAATCGCATTTTCAACGATTGGTTGCACACTTAAAGGTGGGACGGAGAAATCAAGTGTTTGAATATCATATACCACTTTTAGTCTTTCATTGAAACGCAGTTGCTCTAATCCCACATAGGTTTTGATATGTGATAATTCATTCGCAAATGGTATTAATCTAGTCTCTGTCAAAGAAGAGAAATTCATTCTTAAATAATCGGAGAAATCATCTAATGCCTGTTGGGCGCTTTTTGGATTAATGGTGATTAAAGTAGAAATAGAAGATAAAGTGTTATAGATGAAATGCGGCTGTATTTGAGACATCATAATCTTCACATTTGCTTCTTTCAGTTTCTTTTCATCTTCTTCAATCTTGATATTCTTCTCCACATTTAAGAATAAGAACAATATCTCAACAGAGACAAACATCGTTAAATAGGCTATCGCATATCCTGATAAAGCATTTTGAACGATGATTGATACCGCTGGTAAAACGCAGTATAAAGAAAAAGAAACTTTTTCTCTGATATTTAATTTCTTATCTAATACCACAAGAAGCAAAGAAACGACTAGCATCACGAATTGATATCCTTGGGAGATAATCATTAACTTCGCTCTGGTATATACTCCATTAGTAGAAGTGAAATACATACGGGTAAAGATATTGACGATATCGCTTATCACAAATAAAGAGAATAAGACGATATTGATGATATCGATAATTCTTTTACTCTTACTTACCGTATTCATATACTGTGACATATATAAATAGAAGAGAAGCACTTCTATATTATTCATAATATAAAAGATGGTATAAAAAGAGATGATGAATGGATCACTGGTATATACTTCTTTTATTAGCACAAAAGTGAAATATAAAGCGAAATGGAAAGCCGTAAAGATAAAGAAAGATAATAATGAATTTTCATCTTTTCTTCTCTTCTTTTTAAATAAGATATTCACAATATGAATTAAAAGGATTAGAAATCCTAATAAACATATCGTCATATTGAAAACAACTTTTGAATCCATATAGAAGTATTGTAAACCAAAAATGTATAAATAATTAATTTATTTGTCTTGTTTTTTCATCTCGCGTTTACGCGCGTACATATTTTGATCAGCCTTTTTAAAGACATCTTCAACACATGTATCAGTCTGTTTATCAAAACGCGCATACCCAATCGCCGCGGATGTTCTTTCATATGGTTCGAGTTCGTTATCGTGATGCATGCTTTCAATCTTGTTATTGAATTCATTAATCAGCTTATCAACGTTACGAAGGTCAGTATTTCTAAGTAAGACCACAAATTCATCTCCACCGATACGATAAACAGGAGAATGGACGAAAGTCGCACAGATGAGGTTACATAATTTTACCAAAGCGACATCACCACAAGCATGACCATATTCATCATTGATATTCTTTAAGTAATTCAAATCCACCATTCCGATTGCAAAATCGGTATAGCCATCTTTAATCTTATTATCGATTTGTTCAACCATCTTATCATAGGCTGTTTTATTTCTAATACCAGTTAAAGCATCTTTATTCGCTAAAACAACCATTTCAGAAGCGAAACGTTGAGAATTGGTAAGTTCCTCATTCATCGTTGTTAATTCTTTGATTTTATTATGGATATCATTTTCCATATTACGCATATTCTCTGCAAGATCTGCAAATTCATCATGCGTCTTCACTCTTAACTGTTTAAACTGTTCATGTGTTTCTTCTGGTTTATTAACATCATATGATTTAGCGGCGTTCTGCATGGTTTTGACTGGTTTAATAAGAGTGAAGTTCACAATTATCACACCGATAATCGATAAACCAATCACTGTTAAAACGAGATAGATGAATAATTTAACGATGTTATCAGCTTGTTTCCCTCTCATCGTATTTAAAGAGAAGTCCACAAGCGCGTAAGCAATGACATTACCATCCTTATCTAATATAGGCGCCCCTGCTGTACATAAATAACCACCATCGAGTTCTGATTCATATATCGAAGCGACAAATCCTAATTTAGGATTATCAATCAGCGGATAATCTTCTTCATATAATGCATCAATAACACCTACTGGATAAACATCTTTCTCTTGGTCATATACTAAATAGACACATAATTTATTTTTATAATCAACAAATGCGGCATATACACCATCTGTATCTTTGTTAGCAAGTTTAATAGAATGGAGATAATTTTGTAAAGAAAGGTAATAAGAAGTCTTTTTCACTTCCGCGACCTTAGCCATATATTCTTTATACTGTGGAGTTTCTCCTTTTGCTCTTTCTGGTTTATCAGTATATGAATCATATATCGTTATAATGTCATTCTTTAATTGACTAATTTCATCTTTATTAATAGAAAGAGCGACTGTATTAGATAAGTCAGTCGCAAGTTCCATATATCTCTTTCTATTATTCTCTGAAATGGTAATAGAAAAATAGACCATTGCAATCTCGGCAAGAACCAAACCAAAAATAGCAATCATTAAGATCACCTTGAATCTAATCGGGAAACGGAGATGCTTTCTTTCTTGTTTCATATAAATAAAACCAGTGGCTATTGCAAAGCACTGGTCAGATTATCCAATTATATGGTGCAACTGGCTGCCCTATTGATAGGGCCCTTTAGCTTTGCGTCGCCGAATTACTTCGGGTTTGCCAATTATTATTATACTACCCTTCTTTTTTAATAAAAGACCAATTTTATATAAATATAAAATAGTACCAACGCATAAAATACGTTGTACTGACTAGACCCTATAAGGGCTATTACTCCACAGACCCTCAAGGGTC
>SVBB01000012.1 GCA_015059105.1 Erysipelotrichaceae bacterium
AAATAGTACCAACGCATAAAATACGTTGTACTGACTAGACCCTATAAGGGCTATTACTCCACAGACCCTCAAGGGTCATATGTGGACTGACAACCGTGATTCTCACTCTAGCTACCCTTAAAAGGGTCCTTATATTCTTTGTTCGACAAGTTATCTTGCATCATATCTTCTTTTTCTTGATCTCTGATGTATTCTTGAACCTTTTTGGTATCTAGTCCAACTGTCGAAACAAAGAATCCTTTTGCCCAAAAGTTTCGGTTGCCATATTTATATTTCAGATTTGCATGCCTTTCGAATATCATGAGGCTGCTTTTGCCTTTCAAATATCCCATGAAATTTGAAACGGCAATTTTTGGAGGAATGCGAACTAACATATGAATATGATCAGGCATCGCATGTGCCTCCATTATTTCGACACCTTTGTACGAACAAAGCTGTCTTATTATTTGTCCTATATCAGAACGTAACTTCCCATATATCTCTTTCCTGCGATATTTGGGAATGAACACGATGTGATACTTACAGTTCCACCTCGTGTGTGATAAACTTAAATCGTCATCCATGGATACACCTCCTGTTATATCAAACGGTTGTCAGCCTTTTTGATTATAACATGAGGTTTTTTCACATCGCAGGAAGCTATTTCGATTCTCACGTGCATAGCACCCGGTTTTTATCTTCACTGCGTTTCGATAATAAAAAGTCGGTTCATTTAATCTGATACCGACTTAACGATTCATTGTTGCTGCAATGTTAATTCTTTGCGTAATTCTCTTCGTAAAAAGATTTTTTCTTCTATAAGAGACACTGCCCAGTGGACAACATTACCACAGCCAAACATAATGATAATCATATCCATAGTCATTGTTACAACACTAGTTTGATATAAGATAAACCATATACCGTAATAAACAATGTTACAAATGAGTGAATTGATTGCATTGTATTTGGTTTTGCCCATTCCAACAAATATTGCATCTGGAATTTGTGAAAGTGCATAGCCGACATAGAAACCAAGATTCTTCACCACTATCTCAAAGATGCGACTAGCGTTGTTAATTCTTTCAATGGTAGCAAAGAACCATTCATATGTTGGAATTAGCGAAAACCAAATAACAAGAACAATCAAAGAAATTGAGTAGTAATTCTTTTGTTTAAGGTTGTACCCGTTCGCACCTGCATCCTTTCTAATAATCTCTGATAAACAAGTGATTGGGATTAGTAACCATCCCCAAATGAAATTATTGGCCACCCAATAATTGCCAGACTCAGACACCGCATTAACCATTCTCACAATCATCAAAGCATAGATGATATTATCTAGGAATTGCTGACCACCTGCGAATAATCCAATTCTTCCCCAATCTTTAAAACAAGGAATATCGTCCTTAGAATACTTGCCAATTCTAATTTTTTTTGTAAAAATCAGTAGCAAAACTCCAAGAATTCCCATAATGCTATTAGAAATAATGTTACTAACTGCTATGCCGTTAACGCCCACATTAGGCACTAATGCAAAATCCGATAATAGTGCTAATAAAACCCTTGCTATCAAAAAGGCATACATATATCTAGATTTATCAATAACAAGAAATACAACGTTGACATAGCTAAATATAATGCCAATCATAAAAGCAATGGTTTCAAGCGCTAAATAACTATATGCAGCACCAACATCTATCTCATTCGGGTTCATAAAAGAGATCATTCCAATGCCCCAGAAAAATGTTCCAAGTGAGAAGAGCGCGTACAACGATACAACTATAACCCCAAGCTTAAACACAACTTGATTAAAGTTATCTTTTTTATGTGCTTTAGAAAGCACTGAATACATTGGAATAATCAAAAACGCACAAATGGTTTCGTCAATAAGATCAAACCACTCCATTTGTCCCACAATATCTAAGGCGCCAGGATTGATATGGGTGGTAATAAGCCTTGTTACAACTGTTTGGTATATTGCTGGAACAAGGGCCAATAAACATAAAGCGAGGAACATCTTCCAATCAAACTGTTTGAAATCGTTCCACCATTTTTTGCAAAATTCTTTCATTTTAGGTCTCCTTTCGTTAATCAATCATAATTAGTTCATCCTCTTCCTCAACTACTAAGGAACAAGCGTTGATGTATTTATATTTTTGATACTTAAGATTTGGTTTAGTTTTTCGAACTACTTTTTTAAGTTCATCTTGATGAGTGTCTTTTACAATTCTTTCATCAAGGTCCTTTACGGTTTCTTTTTGTTCCTTTTTAGATTTCGAAACAAGATACGGATCTATTCGATTTGTCTCTATTTGTCGATCAAACAAATCCTTATCAACTTTTACACAGCTAATAATCGCATCTTTATGATGATGTTTAACCCGTGGTATCATTCTCGCGATTCGTGCTGCCTCTTTTCCGTTGTCCGCTTTGATTGGAAATGTAATTGGCATATAGTGTGTCTTTCCAACATGTCCACATTTTGTTGTTACTAGATAATAGTTCATACCCTTTCCAACTTTCTACCGATATCCCATCGGCATCCCCATTATGAAGTATAAATAGAGAACTATCGTGTTTATCCCAAAACGTGTCCCATTATCTCTTAATGCCTACTATTATTACGTATTCGTTCATCTTCCATATTCTACAATAATCTAGATTTAGATGTTCTTTATTCTCAATAAACTCTTTATCAACTATTTCAAATATTTGTTCACTGGATAAATTATGTCCAAATTCTTCTTCCATCCTCACTTCTATTCTTAATCTTTTTGGGTTATCAGCGTCCTTTATACCCTCAACAATAATATCGACATACTTTTTAATCGCATCCCAATTAACCGTTTTACCAAAGAGTAGTTCCTCTATTTTATTCTCCATTTTTTTCTCCTAACAAAAATACTCCGCACCACCACTGTATATTAGTCTTCTGAACAAAACCGATTTTGCCCCAAAAAAAGGGACAAAAAAAGGACCTAAGTCCATATATCAGTTGTAGATATATTTTCTTAAGTCCAAACCAAGTTTGTTGCAGAACTCATTAATCCAGTGGATTGTGAGATCGTCTGCATTATTTAAAATGCGATTAAGTTGTTTTCTAGAAAGAAAAATAATTTCTGCAAAATTATCTTGATTTTTGAATTGCTTCTTAATCTCAAACTTGACGTCTTCCAAAAACACTTCGGAAGAGATGTGACAAATGGTAATCATTATTCGCGACCTCCTCCTCGTATTGCAGACTACAGAAGATTGCGTGATTAATTTGTCTTATTAATTATACCACTATTCGGTTTTTAAATCTTTGATTACATTTCTCAGTAATTCGATGGCGTCATGAAGTTCTTTTTCCGTTGGCTCTTTTTTATTTTTCGGGTGGTGGAAATAATTACGACAATACAGAGGCATTGTATAAGATGTGACATCATTGTACTTCTCGTTGTACCATTCCTTATAATGAATGTTTTCGTCATAAAACTTAGTGTGGCGAATATGTTTGTCTATAGCAAAGCTACTTTTTTCTATCATCCATTCGAGCAAATCATATAGTTCACTACAATATTCAAGTGATTCTTCCTTAAATATCAAAAAGTTTAATTCGGCAATAGATAATCTCGGAAGGACCATATCCATCTCTGAGATTGTTTCGTACCGAACTTCATTATTTGTATCCCTATATAGTCTAACAACTAAAGAATTCTCGTGTTTTAAAATAGATCTTAATATTTTATCTGAATGTGTAGCCAAAAAAAGTTGAGGATAATTTCCTTGCTTGTCTTTTGTCATCATTCTAATAAGTTTGACTATATCTAGCTGCCATCTTGGGTGCAAAGATGTTTCAGGTTCGTCCAGCAGTAAACAGTCAGTACCTGTTGACATAAGCTTTATGTCTTTTAGTTTTAATAATATTTCTTGCTGACCCGAAGAATAGTTAGTGATATCAAAACCATGAGTTTTTCCATCTATTACCTTTGACACCTCTTGACTACAATAAACGTCATCAATATGATTTTTCTCAAACAATTCATATATTGCATCATCACCTAGAGTTTTAATAAGACTCAAACCCTGCTCTGAATCATTTATGACAATGCTATTATCAAGCATTTTTGAATCGCTGATACCTTGGTTGTTTCTAGGGGTGTAAATGTCGCTTGCATCAATTAGTTTTCGCACTTCACGCATTGCGTTGTTATGCAAGCTGCCTTGCCTTAAAAACAAAACCTTAATCGTATTTTTGTTAGATTTTTGTAAATATTTTGAATCGTTGTAATTGAAAAGCTCTTTTAATATGGTCGTTTTGCCACAACCATTTTCACCAACAAAAGC
This sequence comes from Erysipelotrichaceae bacterium, assembly GCA_015059105.1. GTDB lineage: Bacteria > Bacillota_I > Bacilli_A > RFN20 > CAG-826 > SIG220. The sequence continues at coordinate 4,312 of SVBB01000012.1, forward strand.
GATAATTGAATATGGTTTCCCAGTAAAAGGGTTAACAAGATTGATGTCTATGTTTTTAAGAAACGGGTGATTAGCGATTTGAATTTTTTGTAAATACATCTTCATTAACTCCTACTCAAACAAATAAGGGAGCAGATTGTCCACTAGAAATATCGTCTAATCTTTCAAACAAATTCTTATCTTCGTCCATATAAATCAATTATACATTTATGTTTACATATTTCAAAAACGTCTATAATCAGAGCTCAATAAATATACGTAGATTATCTAAAAAAGCCTCTTTTGCACTGATTTTCTATGCAAATCCTTAATTAATATAGTTTTTCTAATAATTGATAATATCTATTCGTGAATGAAGTATCGGTATTAAAATGTACGTCAGCATTATCGATTTCAAATGTTGGTTCGTTAAATGATATATCGTCAATACACGCGAACGATGAACCGTCTTTCCCAATGCCTGACATATGATATTGTTCACTGTCGTCGACATATGTAATTGGATGATAAGTTCCTTTGTATAATTCTTTAAATGTGTCTTTAGAAGTTATATCAACTGATTTAGTTTTATATAACTGATGACCAATATACATATCAGGTAAGATGAGGTCAGAATGGATTTTTTCTATCACTTGAGAGATTGTTAATTCTTCTTCTAAATCAATTTCAAATCTTATATAGCCAGTTGTATCTTCTTTAAATGTAAATCCATAGACAAGATGGGTAGATTCACCTTCCACATAGGAGTTCACACTGTAGAGATGGTCCACTGTAAGTTCTGATAACAAAACATCCTTACTAACTTTAGAAATATAACTTTTGATATTAGTAATCGTATCATCGATATATGTATCCACTTCTTCTGATGAGGATGAAGATATCACTTCACTAGAAGAAGGAATAATCGAAGATGATGAAGCCGGTTGCTCTTTGTTCTTGTTGCTTTCAATAACAAAAAAGACAAGGAATATTACTAAGACAAGGAATATAGCAAAAGTAACAACAAGGATAATATATTTACCTGTGGAGCCACGTTCATCTTCAATCATATACCTTTATAATATAATATCACTTCAGGTAATCAATATATCGCTTATAATTCTCTTGAACTGGGAAACAAGTGATGAGGTCATGTGGTGGTTTTAATGAATAGATATAGACAAAGTCGTTATATAAGCGAAGTGTCTTACCAGGATATTTATTTTGTTGATACTGTAAGAAGCGGAACATCGTATAATCAGTTTCTAAGAAATGGACGGAATTAAAGCCATATGCATATGCTTCTGAAGCAAGCTTTTTCATCTCTTCTTCTTTCATCTTACCGATTCTTTCTTTTATTCTAATGCCCGCGTGTAAAGTGATATTGATATCAGTGAGTACAACATCTTTCTTCTTCTTTTTACTCGCGACATTAATGGATTCTATATCGACGTGGTTGTTACTTTTCCAGTTACGATATTTCTCAAGTAGATTTGTTAGATAATTAATAGGATATTTTCTATCGATTGGCCATAATGTTTTAAAGCTATCTTCAATATCTTCAATTAATAAGGATTGCTCTTCATCGTCTTTGTTATATTTCTTTTTAATAACATCATTAATAAGTTCATCTAAGGATAACAAACGAGAAGAAGGTTTGTTATGTAATAAATCCATTAATGATTTCTCTATCTTATTAAAATCTTTTAATGATATTTGGTTAGATAAAGATAAATCTGTTGATAAACGATTCTGTTTAATCTTGATATAGCCATCCCCAATTGCTGCGAGAGGGGTAGATTCATAATCTTTGAAATAGAGAATGTTATTATCAATTGAGTAGCCAAAGCTTTCTAATAAGTCATAAACCTTTTGGTCAATGGATAATTCTTCCGCGACTTCTTTTAATAACTGTTCTAATAACTTCCATTCCGAATCGAATTCATCATCCACTTCTTCGTCTTCAGAGAATTCAATATATCTTTCTAAGAAGTCATCATAGTCCATATTAGAAAGGTTAGTGGATGCGAATTCACTGCCTTCTTTAAAATATAATTCTTTAGTAGCATCCCTAAGCAAAAGCGCATTAAAAACGATGCTTTCAGAGATGAATTCAAATCTATTATTACCAAGGTTTTTAAATAAGAGATAATGGTTCACATATTGGGGACGATATGTATAGATGAAATATTCAATAGAACCGGTTGAGAAGTTGATGAACAAGCAGTCTTTACGGTTATTCTTTAATTTCTCCATTTGATGAGACGCGAGTGACTCCATCGCGAGTTTATCTTTGTTGACGATGATGATGTTATTACGGTATACCTTATGGATAAAATCCGCGGTGAACTTATTATTCTTCGTGAATATCAATCTTGAGATATTGGATTTCTTATCGATACGTGGGTTGATTCTTTCAAAATGTTTAAAGTCAAAGAAATTTAAATCTTTGATGCGGGAATAATCCCCTTCCCCATCATAATAATTGATACCTTTCTTCTTAAATGATTTCTCTGTATCTTTTGTTAATAATGAAATATCGCTAGAAATGTAATTAGGCTGTAATCTTAATTTCTGATCATCGTTGTTATCAACTTTAAAACAGTAATATAGTTTCTTTATCGATGAATATAATATCAATGCTTTTAAAGTGAGATATTCATCTAGATAAACGATATAGCAATATGTTGGTAGTGACTTAGGGTCGATATCGATTGATTTAGGAATATATTTTAAGTATTTGGTATGGAACAACTCTCTTCTCAAACTATCTTCTAGTCCATCCACATGAAAACCAAAATTCCCCTTCTCATAAAACGGGAGAACAAGGGAAGTCGCAAACAACGATTCTTTATCTACAATATATTTCTTAATCTTCATCAATTTATTATACCTTATCTACTTGTTATTTGATTTATAACCATAAATTTTAATGCCTTCAACAAGAATATCTTTTAACATTGATGCGTTATCAATTAATTGTTCATAAGATTGAATATCTACTTTTTTATTTAATTTTTCTTCTAATTCGGAAGCAATCCCAAAGTATCTTAGCCCCATCGGTTCATCGGGGACGATTAATATGTCAATGTCACTTTTACCTGTCGCTTCTCCTCTAGCGTAACTACCATATAAGTATGCACATCTTATTTCTGGGTATTGCTCTTTGAAAACTTTTCGACATATCGTTTTGATAGCTTTTATTCCAACGATATAGTTTGAACCATCAAAAAGACCTGCTTCATCAAGTTTTCTTAATAGTTCATCACAGGTTTTATTGTATATGTCATTCTCCTCATATGTTTGATACGTTCTTAAAGAAACTCCACATAAATTAGCGGCTTGTAATTGTGTCACACCTAGGTTTTTTCTTTTTTGTTTTAGTGTATTCATACTTATATGATATCTGCGTATTTTTAAAACCGCAACTGATTATATGTGATTATTGACATGGGTCGCAATAGTTGCTTAAATATTAACGATGATGTTTGTTTATTTAGCTCCTTGTTGAGCTTTACATCATCTTTTTATTTGACCGACCTTACAAACAACAAAGAAGAAAGCAATCCATATCAAAAACAGTTCGCTTTCTTCTTGCCTTATTTAAAGATTTGAATCATCTTTGTTTCCCATATACCTTTATTCCATCTCGTAATATTTCGTTCACTAAATCTATGTTGTTATTTAGTTCACTACTTCTGATAAGATCAATCTTTTTATGCAAACATAATCTTATCTTTTCAATAAGCCCTATAAACTTAAGACCGGTTAAAGAGGAACAAACATACAAGTCGATATCGCTATTTTCTTTAGCCATGCCTTTTGCATAACTGCCAAACAAATAGCAAAAATCAATTTGGCCACTATATTCTTTTTCAAATAGGTCGGTTAATTTATTTTTAATCTCATCAATGGAAAGTAGCCCCTTCTCTTCATTAATCTCACAATGTTTATTAATGATTTCAATAAAGGAAGCTCTTTTAAAACTGCTACCATAATTATCGTCGCTTTCATACCTACGTAATGTTCTTACCGGCACTCCGACGATACTAGCGGCTTCTAGTTGCGATAAACCGTATTGCTTTCTTGCTTCTAATAAAGTCATAATATTACCTGTTTTTAGAATACCACAATTGTCCTTAGACTAAAATAGCGATAGGCCATTTTGTCCTCTTTTTATTAATAATATAGGACACGAATAGTGTTATGCGCTTTATAAACGATCAGCACTTTTGCAGACAAAAAATACCAGCGTGTTTTTAAACCCAAAGCTAGATATTATGTAATTATTGACAAAAAACATAATAATTGCTTAAATATAGATACTTGTTGGGGCTAGTTCCACATTATGTGTTGAATTCGAACTTAATTGTTCTGCGATCAACAAGCGCGTTGGTATCAACGCTTTTTTTTCATTTTATACGGATTTCCTCGTGTATAGATTGAATCAACATAAGCCTTCTTTGTCCTATACACTGGCTCATTTTCTGTCGATAACTCTGCATCTTCTTCAAAACAACCCGGCCTATTCGGATGGTGCGTGTATCTTTTGTTGGTCCACGTCTCATCCGTATGCGATAACTGTTTTGCAGGATGTTTGATTTTCTTATGATAGAAAAACATATCATCGCCACCGTTTGGATACTCTTTTTCTCTTTTTTTCTTAGACATACAAAAATGTAAACCTCCGTTCCGACCCAACAAAAAAGGGCCTCTATATATAAAGACCCTAAAAAGTGAAAATTTTCGTGAATTTTTTTATTTTTTAATTACAAAGTCATCAATTGTTGATACATCGACAAACTCATATGATAACGAGATACAGTGTGAAAATGCTTTCCCTTTGATTGTGACATTATCTTTTATTTGGCCAAACAGGTATTTAATATGTCTTTCAAATCTATCTTTCCAACTCTTGATATTACCTTGAATATATTTTTCATTTGGGATGAAGAACAAATATTTTAAAGAAGGTTTATTATCAAACTTATTTAGCCCAATGATATGACAGATAAGTTGTTTGAAATCGAAATATTTGCCGATTGGTAATAGATCTTCGTTGTCTTTTATACCAAACATTTCATAAGAAAGAACAATGTCTTTACCACTAGTATTAATATCAATACCAAAAACCTCTTTTAACAAAGATTTGTAGGGTTTTTCTTTCAAAACATATGGATGATTGTTCACTATTTCGTGGCATTTACATTCATAATATTCGTTCTTATTTTGCTTATATGCGTCGAAATGCGGATTGCATCCTTTGTAACGAACTATTTCTTCAAAAGCACATTCTTCTTCGTTCAGCTTGAGATAACAAAGTCTCGCGCTGGAAGCAACAGAACACATCTTAATTCTATTTCCTGAATAGACTTTGTTATATTCGTTTTGTAATGCCTCTTTTTGGACTTCAGTCATCGATTTCACTAATAGGGTTTTATATTCCTCGTTTAAATATATCCCGTTATCCATCAAATAACTTTCTACTTGTTTATTATTATCGATATATGATTTCTTAATCGCTTCATCATATGCTTTTACTAACTTCATTACTTTGTCCTCTTCTTTACATTCTATCATATGTATAATGTTCATCCTTTCTCACTCTGATGTTACTACCTGAGAGATTATAATATTTCTCAATCTCTTTAATAATTTCTTCATTTCCATATAGCGATTTATCAACGTAGATATAGAATTCATTATTCATATTGTTATAAATAACTCTCCCGCGTGGATAATGACCATAATCATCATCTTCATCAAGGTTGATAGACTTGAAAAGTTCATAATGTCCTAAAGGATGATTGATATATTCATCTTCATATCTTCCACAGGTGATCTTCATCCTTTTTCCTCTTAATCTATTATTGATATAGAAGAATGGACCAACATATTGGAAATATAATATGCGGTGGAACTCCCAGTTGATTCTTTTTACTTCATCAGTATAGTTATCAATCTTCTTCCTAATATCCACTCCATAAACCTTATTTAATAAACGATTATAGAAGATATGTGGGAATCTTTTGATGAATGTTGCAACGAAACAACGTTCACTTTGATCAAACCCATCAAAAGCATAATTAATACCTTTATTGATAAGCTCTTCATAATCATCTTCATTGACCTTGTCTAAATCAGGCAACGGCAATGATTTCAAATAATTAATAAATTCAACTTTATTCATATCAAATCATCTCCATATATTCTTTTAATAAATAAGAAGCGAAATAATAACAGATATCAAACAAATCCATAATACGCGTAGCAGTGGGTACTTCATCCATCCCACTTATCTCATACATCGCTTGATGGTAGAACAACTCATCATGATATAGAGATAGCTGTCTTATTATTTCCTTCCTTTCTATTTTCTTTAGATGGTAGTTAGACAAGATACCATCGATTTCTTTCTCATCGCTTTTAACACACATTTTTATTATTTCGTCGATGAGATTGCTGTTTTTGAACTCTTGAAAATTCATAAAAATAAAAGTCCTCCTATTATATATACGATTTAGCTCGTCAAACCTTGTGTCACTTTTGGCCATTTTTAAAAGTTACTCATAGAGTAAAAATTTTCAAAAAAATTGAAATTCCTTGTTTTTACCTCTTCAGTTGTTGATCAACCATAAAAACAGGGTAAAAAGAAATCATTTTTTGTTATTAACCTATTTTCACATTTTTACTACTATAAAATATAATTATATATGCGTTAGAAATGTCAAGTCCTTTATGAAGTGGTACTTCATCAGTGATACAATAAATATATTACGAGGTCATAGATATGAAATATTATGAAATGTACGACATGTATCGTTTTATTAGAGATGTATTATCTCCAGCGGATACTGATGAATGGAACAACTATAAGGAGAAGATGGAAAAATTCTTCGCAGAACTTAAGCCATACTTCACTCCTGATAAACAAAAGAATTATATGCCAATATCAGAAGAAGAATATCATCGTCTTGATACTCTCTTTGATGATGCGGTTAAGGCGAGTAATGATTTCACTAAATCGTATAAGAATATCATCGAACCATATAATGAAAAACTTCCACCGATTAAAGATGTCGCGGTTAACTTCAATAATGAATTCTTATCTAAGGCATATGTTGAATACAAGAACATCCATCCTAATCCAAACTTCTCATTAAAAGATCAAATGGAAGATTTCCGTTATGTTTCAGTTAAACTCACTAATAACGAGATTAAGAAATTAGGAGCGGCCCAATCCGAAAGAATGCAGATGAATGTCAATCTTGGAGGACAAGAAGTCAAAGGTGTTTTTACCAAAAAGACATTCTTTGAAGGCAATAAATATTTAATGCCAATATTCCCACGTATGGTGGAAAAATATCCTAAATATGCAAAGTTTTTTAATGGAATTGATAAAGATGCATTTTATAAAGACGGCTTACAGTCTCAACAATTTGCCTTCCTTTTTGATAAAGACGGTAATCTCCTTAGAGGAGAAAAGGCAAGGGACGCAGTTGGTAATTATTTAAGGAGCATGAAGCTCACTAATTCCGAGATGCAAAAAGCTATCGACTTCATGTTTGAAGGAGACTTCTATGATGCGATTACTGACTTCGCCACACAAGTCCACGCCGTCGCAACTCCAACCGTCATCGCAAAAAATAGAATTGGGATGAAAGTTGGGGACCGCATCGATATGCGTAACTCTGCAATGTCAGGTGTCGCCACTCTCCTCGGTTGTTCTAATGTCCTTGCCAAAAGTCGTCCTCTTGCAATCTATGATGAGCAAGGGAAGAAATATGATGAAGGAACATTTATGGAATTCGTCAACGGCAAAGATATCAATAACATCGCACCTGTCGATGAATTTAGACTAATGACCAATGATGATTTTGAAACACCAGAAGTCAAAGAACAACTCGCTGACTTACAAGTCCTCGACTTCATCTGTGGTAACGTCGATAGACACGCAGCCAATATGTTCTATAATGTCGATCCAGTAACCCATAAATTAATAGGAGTTGTTGGTATCGATAATGACTCCTCCTTCACTAGATCAAAGATTCCATACAATAAAACTTATATACGCCTCCCTGGTGTCAACAATTTAAAAGTCATCAATGAACGTATGGCGAGAACCATCGCTAATCTAACCGAAGGACAGTTAAAAGCAACCCTTCACGGCTATGGATTAGACGAAGCATCTATTAAAGCTGCATGGATAAGAACTCAACAATTAAAACTAGCAATTCATAACGGCAAGAATTATGAAGATACTGTCTATATCCCTGGCAAACAAGATGCGCATAAAGAACCATTCATCACTATTGTGAAGAAAGAAGATTGGAAAGATTTAACTTTAGAACAAATTCATAAAGGCGAGAATAACTATTTCGCGACTATTGATAGGGCCAAAAAATACCCACAAGAACACGAAGATGTTGGCTATCGTTTAAACTCAAAGAAAGAAGCCGCTTTCGCTGGTCTGAGATGCGCGATGGGAAAAGCACAGACGAAATATCTATTAAATAAAGCAAAAGATGCCGCTCCATGGTTCTTTGCTTCCGCGAGATATAAGAATATCCTTACAAAAATTAAAGAATATCACGAACAAAAACCAGAAGATCCTAATAACCCATTAAAAAACACCAAGAAGTGGCAAAAACTCTCAGAGATGAAAGAAGCAATCAACGTCTATAAAAACGAAAAGATTAGAGACGGTGTCATCGATGAAAACTGGAATATGAAACGCGACCTCACCGGCAGAGATTTAGACCGTATCAAACTCGTCAAAGATTTGGAGACATACGTCGAACGCATCGAAAAAGAAAAAGGATATGTTGAAAATGTCAAAAAAGAATATGATGAGAAGAAAGCAAAAGCTAACAAAGTCAATGAATTCCTCAATCAGCCAATAGAAAAGCAAGCAAGGCAAATACAGTTAAAGCTCAACGCCGCTAATAAAAAAGAGGAAGTTAAAGAAGACGTCATCGTTGCTAGTGAAATCAACAAGAACGATTCTATTTCTATCGTTAAACCTCAAGACGACCTCTTAATCAAACAAGAAGAAGTCGATATCAATAAAATTGATAAAGAAGTCGAAGTCGAAGAAAAGAATATTCAAAAAGAAGATATCGAAAAATCGTTATAAAAACCAAATTCTAAATGAATAATCTCTTTGATTTCGCGGCGATTGGAGAATATCTCTCATCTACATATCAAAATAATTCACAACTTAAATTTAAAGTTGCATTTAGAACACATATAGGTATATCCCTTTGATAACATCTTACTGTTACACCTTGGGCATATACCTTTTTCAATTGCATATTCTTTTTCTAGATATAATTCTTTCTTTATTTGTTTTAGATATGAAATATTTTCGACATGTTCTTTTATTGACATATCAACAGAAACAGCCTCTATTTGTGCTTTGATTTTATCAACGCTCTTATCAGTCAATTTATGTTCATATGGATATGAATCGATGAATAATAACAAATCATCGAGATTGATGATGTTTTCATCGTCCATATAAGGGGCATTATTCTTCGCGAATACGACAATGGGAATAATCTTATATCTACCTTGAAGAGCTTTATACAAAGTAACCGCATGTGATTTATTTTGCAATAATGGATCCCCGATATACTTGCTATTGCCCTTAATAGTTGCGGTCCATTTTTTATTAGATGGGTTATACGTTATATCTCCAAAATAGTTCTTTGTTTCAATTACAAATATCCCATGTGGATGAATGAGGATATGATCGAGTTGATGACTCATCCCTGATTCATAATTCATCAAGGTAACGTTGTTTAAAAGGTGGTGATATTCTTTCACACCATCAAGAACCTTGATAACTTGTTCTTCACCTTTTTGACCGCGGCTTATTTTTGACATAATTCTATTATTCAATAACAAAAATAGTTGTTCAAAACATTTCAGTACAAATTATGGATAGCCATTATTTCTTAATAATTACCCAATAACCAGCTTTGGTTGGACCAACATGAGTTATAATGCTATTTTTTCTTAGAACATTGATATGATATTTGACCCCCGATTCACTTATTCTAAGAACCTTTGACAAATCCTTTCTTGTAAGTGTTGGATTTGCTTTAATTAACAACAACATTTTCTTTTGGATAGAACTTATATTTTCTTGGGTAGTTTCTTGGGTAGTTTCTTGGGTAGTTTCTTGGGTAGTTTCTTGGGTAGTTTCTTGGGTAGTTTCTTGGGTAGTTTTCTCATTTTCTTTGGTATAACCAAAGCCGCTTCTATCAAAAGGTATCTTCACAAAAATGAAAGATCCATCGAATTCATAGGCCTCTTCACCATATACACCAGTGACCGTTGGAACACCATGTCCGCTTTCTTCAACAAAACCACAGGCCTTAAAAATATCAAATAATTTTTTATTTACAGGTTTGCTTACTCCTTTAAGAAATTGAGTCTTGGTAAGATTTGATGGTATACCACCAAAAGACTCTATCTCTAATCTATCTGAATAGACATAAACACCTGGGTTATTAGCCTCACTCCAAGTGTAATGAACGCATGCGTTATACCAAGCTTCCTTAAATGCATCCATATTAAACATTGGTTTCTCTCTTCTAGGTCTAACCTTTGTATCAACATAGATTTGATTGATTGCGGCTATGTAATCTTTTACCTGTTCCATCGCAAGCAAAAGACATTTTCCACCGAACTCATTACGTTTCAAATAATTAGTTTTATCTTTTCCAACAAACGTTGCAACGTTGATAACAATATCGTTCGTATCCGCTAATAACTCGGCCATCAAATTATATTCACCTGTTTTAGTTCGAAGACCTAAATTGTCTTCAAAAGTATCATCACTATAGTGATACCCATGTGTTAGTAAATAGTTCTTCAATATCTGAAATGTTAAGTGTTTATGGCGAGATTCAATAGTTGTGATATCGTTTCTATCAACACTTAAAGTTGATTCAAACTTCTTCATGATTTCATCATCACTCATTTCGCGTGTAGTTGATCCAACTCGCGTATAACACCCCTTCATACTCATGCCGTATTTCTTTAAATAATAGAGTCTATTTCCTTGAAGAATATCTAACTTAAGTACATTTTTTCCATCAAGTTTTATCAATGAAGTTTTGACTAAGTCAACACATCTAGGCGAAACTTGGTCAACAAGGAAATTAGATATTTCTCTTTGAACAGTATCCGCGTTATCAACACCGACAACATTTCCGTTTTTGTCTACACCAATATAAATAACCCCATCTCCATGCGAAAGAAAAGCAACGATTGTATGCTTGCACGATTCATTGAACACTTCTTTGAATTCAAATGTCTGAGATTCTACAAAATCCATATTGCTTCCTATACAAAAATAGTCGCACAAAGCGCCAATAAAAACAATTAAATTATGTATTTTTTATATATTTGTATTTTTTACAATTTTATTCTTCGTTTTACTTTTCTCAGACCATGTTAATTATAAGTGATAGAGGATTTTATTTAAAAGAAGAATAAAGACATCCCTATTAACGCCACAACCATCTGGGCGATATCTTGTAGTTTTGGTTTCTTTTTATATGCGATACAGCCGATGATGAGTGAGAACACAATACATCCTGCGTTAGATAGAGGGAATAATATCGATGCTGGAATCGTGTCGGCATACATATACTGCATAAACATTCCAAACCCGTTTAATAAGCCATATAACAACGCGAATAAGACTGGTTTATATTGATATAATGGTTTCTCTTCTTTCTTCGCGAATAAAGAGAGAATAAAGAAGGAAGAAATAGATAATAAGAACATCCAGCTATACATATAGAACATATATTCTTTAACCGGTAGTCCTTCTCCAGAAACGATATGAATCTTATTAATCGTTCCAAAGAAGCCGTTCGCGAGGAACACGACGACACATAACACCCAGAATATCCAGGAAGACTTCTTGTTATCTTTCTTTTCAAATATCACAGGGATTAATAAACATAAGATGATAAGCGCGAGTCCGACGAGATGATACCATTTGATTTCTTCTTGGAAATAGGTGATGCCAAAAATATAGGCGACTGACATTCCACCTGCAACATTGAATAAAGAATATATTTCTACTCTTCCAAGAGATAGCGCTTTTATACCTGCAAACTGGAGGAGCATTTGAATCGCGGCCGCTAATAATGTCATGAGAAGAGTGTAAGACGAAAAGCCGATGACAAAGCCGTTTAAGGCGAGGAATATAAAAGCGCCTGTAAAAGCAAATATCGTACAGAAAAATAAGATGCTTCTATATGATTTGCCGTTATGATTTTGATAAGCATCTAAAGCGATGAATTGACCGCCGAAGAGGACAGTAGAAAGAACGATTAAGAAATATTCCATAACTTGAATATATAACAAACATTTAATATTGATAATAAGATATTGAAAAAGAACATCTTAAAACATGAACAAACTGAGAAAATAATATAGGAAAGAAATATTCGTTTTTTAATAAAAAACCGCGTAAAACGCGATTATTTACTGCAAAAACCAGTTATTTTCTATTTTCAGCAATCAATAGAACTATAATATTCCTCCAACTTATCTCTACAGGATAAATATACTTTTTCTAACTTTGGATCAAACTGTTTTCCCATCTCATTGAGGATGATTTCGTTAGCTTGCTCAAAAGTGAATTTCTCTTTATAAACACGCTTACTGATCAACGCGTCATAAACGTCTGCAAGAGCCATAATACGCGCCTCTAGAGGTATCTCTTCGCCTTTAAGTCCTTTTGGATATCCAAGACCATTATATTTTTCATGATGGTAATGAGCGACATTCACCGCGATGGTTTTGAGTTCCTCATCATCAATACCTTCTAAGATGCGAGAAACAATTCTTGCTCCTTCGGCAGGATGTTTTTTCATCTCTTCATATTCTTCAGGAGTGAACTTACCAGGCTTTCTTAAGATGCGGTCATCGATAGTAATTTTACCTAAGTCATGCATAGGGGCAGCTTTAATCAAATTATTAGAAAATGATTCACTTAACTTGATATCTCCATCTTCATTGATTTGATTGACGATAATGCGGATGCAGTCACTCGTGCGTTTAATATGTCCGCCTGTGGAGTTATCTCTACCTTCAACCATCGTTGCCATTCCGAGCACCAGTTTATCTTGCATATCGATGATGTGACGAGTCTTCTTCACCACCTCTTCTTCAAGCTGCGAATTATAGTTTTTGATGAGTTTGATATATTGTTGATTTGCCGTATCATCGCTGACGAGGAATTGATATCCACGATGCATTTTTCCAATCATTAATTTAGAAACAGTAATTAAATAAACCTTATCATTCTTTTCGATATACTGTTTATCTTTGGAATTATCTTTATGATATTCCTCCATCCAAGTGGAAAAGCGGTTATCAAGCCATCCGTCTATAGGACGATGGTCAACCACTAATTCATTTAATTCCGGAATCATTTCTCGCGCGGTTAAGTTGCTGTTGAGATAACGCATCTTATTATCAAAAGAAACAAACCCTGTATCACCTTTTTGAACTAATGAATCAAGGACGGAATCAGAAGCATCATATAAGCGTAATCTCGATGCGATGATGATATAGATGATCATTCCTAGATTATATGTCGCTGGTAAGATTTCTACCTCGTGAGTAATTAGTCTACTACCAAAGAAACCAAACACAGCGATTGTCACCGCTAAAACGATGAGCAAAAGAATTGATCTTGGTACCTGTTTCTTCTTAAGAAATGAATAAACAATAGCCCCTGCTGTTAATAAATAGAAGACGACCACCATCACATAGAATACCGTATGCATGAATCCATAATGTTTGTTCGCGATAAAAGCAGACCCATCAGGATTGAATTCAAGAGTAGGCATACCGACATAAAAGATATCGCTGTGACCGATAGTTAATGTGGTAACATAGACACCTGTAGATATAGCAAGTATCACAACGCGCATCCATGGTTTTAAATTGATTTGGCAGACATTGAATATCAAAAACATCGCTGCCACTAATAAATAACATCCACCTAAATATGTGAGCCTTAAAGCGATAAGCGCTTCTTCAACATGTTTCGCGCTTGCCATTAAGACAAAGCCCATATTGATAATTGGAACTAGGGCGGCAATAATCGTGAGATTTGTATCGAAATGCTTATGGAAAATAAAAGCATAGATGACAAGCATCAGTAATGACACACCGAACATCACGTAATAGAAGCCTAATATCATATCGATATTAATAATAACACATTATTAATTTTTTCAAATTCCTTCTTTTATTTCATAAAAGCAATTATAATACATAACGATTGGAGAAATTCTAAGATGAAAAAGAACATTATCACCATATTCACCCTTGTCGGAGCATTATTATTAACAAGCTGTGACCAACCTGTTGATCCTAAAAAAGATAGAGTTATTGCCCTTGATGCAGTCACTATCGCTAACGACGGAAAAGGCATCACTAGAACACCTAAAAGCATGAAAATATTCTATAAAGGTGGAAGTGATATCCCATATTATTCAGTAAAAGATACCGCCGACTTCTTACAAACTATGCGTCAAACAAAACTTGGTAACAGCGCTTATATCAAATATAGTGTTCAAGATAATAAAGCAATTATGACAAACGACAATAACGATGTTGTGACATTTGATTTAGCCAATCAGAAAATCATCTTCAGCGATTTCGATTCATTCGATAACCTTCTCACCCCTGCTAAAGACACATTAGCGGTCATTGCAAAAGGCACAATTCCAGTAATCAACTCTGATGATACAACTTATACAAAAGGTAAAGAGTTTACTGTTGATTTAAATACCTATAGTAGACTTGATATCTATAAAAGAGGGGAAGACTATTACATCCCATTCACTTTGTTCAATGACTTATTCATCAACACTCACACACTCTTCAACGCAATATATAACTTCGATAGTATCTTTTTCATTCCTACTGGTGTAAAATTCGTCACCACCGATGTGTTTGGTCAACAATATTTCACTCCAATCGGAGAAGCGTATTATAAAAACGCGAAAGAAAACCCACAAGTCAGCAAAGAATATGCTGAATATTATTATCAAACTATTTGTCTAAACTTTGATTACCTATATGGTGTTAAAGGATTACATGGTCGTGACTACACTTCCTTTGATACCTATTTATCCACCCATGGTTACAAAGAAGATTTATTGAGTGGAGATGTCCATAAAATGGATAACGCTTATCAAATAATGCTAACTTATCTCGATGATTTCCACACTGCGACAACTGGCACTTCACCTTTATATGAATACGGCGGTTCCACAATTGATAAAACCAATCTCAATCCCGCCCAAGTTGAAGCTATTGAAGAAGGCAAAGCGCTTGACGCAGCGAGATTATTTACCCATACCGAGCAAGGTTTCTCTTATGATAAAAGAAATGGTATTGCGTATATTACTTTCAACGAATTCGACGCTATCGATGATGACAAACTCAAAAGCAAACGTTGGACAATCGATGATGTCTTAGGTAATAGCGCAATCTTATTCACTTATGCACACCGACAAATCACTGATAACTATTTAGAAGATGCCAAATATGTCGTTGTCGATTTAGCGACCAACGATGGAGGTTCATCAGACTCATTAATTTATATCTTAGGTCTCTTGATTGGTAATTTCACTGTTGAAACACAAAACCCATATACTGGTGCCATAACAAAAACAAATTATAAAGTTGATATTAACTTAGACGGGAAATTCGATGAGAAAGATGTCTCCTTAAGAGAACACGGTCTAAAGATTGTCTTTGTTACTAATACTCATTCCTTTAGCTGTGGTAACGCTTTACCAGTGCTTGCAGAATATGCTTATCCTGATGACATCACCATCCTTGGCGAAACTTCTGGTGGTGGTACTTGCATCGTTAGAGAATCGTTCACTGCTCTTGGAACTCCATACGCAATCTCTGGATTAACAATGTTATCCAAACGCGATTTAGATAACAAACTCATCAGCATTGAAGATGGTGTCGACCCAGATATTGAACTCGATAGAAAATTCACGATTGATAAAGCAAGAGTTCTCGCCGCATTATTAAACGAATAATATTGTCTTTACATTTGTCTTTACAAAAATTAAAATTAATGTATGAATAAGAATACATTGATTAATTTACGTGTAAATCAAGATTTGAAAGAGATGTTTCAGCAAATTGTTGAAAGAGATGGTTTTACAATGTCCCAAGTTATAGAAGCAAGCATGAAGGATGTTGTAATTAGAAACAAGATACCCCTTTACATTCTCAGCAAGATTGAAAGAAAAAGAGACCCGATAATTTCTATCCCATATATCAAAGATTGTGTGAGTGGGGTTATTTCTCATAACAACAAAATTAAAAGCGTCTCTTTATTTGGCTCATATTCTAAAGGAACAGCAACACCATCTAGTGATGTTGATTTGTTTGTTGATGCTGAAGATAATTTTTCTCTCTTTGATCTCGCCGATTTACAAAGAGAACTTGAAAAAAGTTTAGGGAAAAAGGTCGATATTGTTACCAGGACTGACGATGAATACTTTACCAACCACATCAAAAAAGAAAAAATCCAAATCTACGAACGAGGCTCGTGATTTTGCGATAATTCATCGCATTAATGAGCATTATCACGATTTACACATAGAGATTCAAACGGTTAATTCTTTATCTTCTTTTGTTAACTCAAAAAACCAAAGAAAAGCTATTCTTTTTGATTTCTTTCAAATAGGGGAGTTGCTAAATCAACTATCAGACACATTTTTATGCGCATTCGACAACGACCATGCTTACGATTTAATCTCAATGAGAAACCGTGTCGTTCATGGTTATAACGCTTTGCGTGACGACATTGTTTTCAATACCTTGAAATATGAACTGCCGTCTTTTATATGTGCGCTTAACGAATTTTCTTTGCCCTATTACAAAAAGAAGGTGCGAGCTCTATTGGGCAAAACAATTACAGTAATAATGGACAGACCAAAAGGAACAATTCATAATGACATAACATACCTTGTTGATTACGGTTACACAGAGGCCCTTACAGCTTTAGATGGTGAGTTCCAAGATGCATATATTATTGGAGACAATAATAAAGAAAAAACTACTGGAAAAGTAATTGCTATAATCGATAGAGAAAACGATATTGAAGATAAGTTGGTTGTTTCTGCAAGAGAAGAGGAAATAAGTGAAGACAAGATAGAAAAAGAACTGTCTTTTCAAGAACAATTCTTTATTCATAAAATTATAAAATAACACCGTTTTGCGGTCTTATTTGAACAAATCTTTACTTATTTGATATATTTTTTCTTTTTCTAACGGGAATATTTCTTCGTGTCTTTTCTTCTTTTCTTCGACGTTGAAATATGTCCATTCCCAATCAGTTTTGGAATAATCATTAATTTGTAAAGTATTACCGCTTATAAAAGTGGTTGTTGGCCCCACAAATCTTTCAAAATTACGTTTATAATTATTAACCATATCAACGTACATTGTATCTGGCGCGTTGCTCGTCATCACTAGTAAAACTGGAATCATATGCTCATTGCAATTTTCATGTTGACGATTATATGTTAATGACTGGAAAATAAGTCTCTCATATAAAGCACGAAAAGAGGCTGTAAAATCAGAAAGATAATTCGGCGAACCGATAATTAATCCATCCGCTTCTCTAATCGCGTCCAAAACAGGAGTCAAACCATCCTTCTTGATGCAGTGCGCTTTAAATTGATTCTTCTTGCAGCCAAAGCAAGAAATGCATCCTGTATATTTTTCCAATTTAAATAAATCGAACCTAATTACCTCGTATCCAAGGTCGGTTATACCTCGAGAAGCTTCTTTTAACAAAGTATCTGTATTCCAACCAATACGTGGACCTGCGTTCACTACAACTATTTTTTTCATAACAAAGCTTTGATACATTCTTCAACAATTTTCATATCAATAGTAGGCTCATATCTAGTAACAACATGGCCTTCTCTATCAACGATAAACTTAGTGAAATTCCATTTAATATCATCATTTGATCCATAATTTGGATCAGCTTTAGAAAGCATGTCGTCCAATAACTTACCCATCTTTGATTCATCGAAACCCCTAAAATGTTGTTCTGATTTTAAATATTTGTATAAAGGTAATTGGTTTTCTCCATTTACATCTGCTTTTTTCATTTGTTCAAAAGTCGTGTTGTAATGGACTTGGCAGAATTCATGAATTTCCTCATCACTACCTGGTGCTTGACCTCCGAATTGATTGCACGGGATGTCTAAAATTTCTAATCCTTGGTCATGGTATTTCTTATACATTTCTTCCATAGGAGCGTATTGAGGAGTAAAGCCACATCCTGTCGCTGTATTAACGATTAAGATAACCTTTCCTTTAAGGGTTGCTAAATCGAGAACATCTCCATTTCTTTTGTTTACTTTAAAACTATAAATCATATCATTTTCATCCGTTTGCTCTACAGTTGTTTCACTATCAACTTTCTTATATTTAAAGAGCGTTAAATACAAATAAAATAAGAACAATAGGAATGATAAAACTGCTCCTAGGGTGTAGGCCAGCCACATCGGTACAAACCTTCCTAAAGCAATACGCGGTTCGCCAAAAATATAAGTGATAACCACTGCTGTCATAATTGTTGCAGGAATTGCAGTGAACAAAGAGACAATATTCTTCTTATGCGTTCGCATTAAATAAAATGTTGATACCCATAAAGAAGCAGCCGCAAGCAGTTGATTGCTCCAAGCAAACCATCGCCACAACAAATTAAAATTATGTGGATCTAAGAAATTCCAAATACTGATACCCACAATTAAAAAGAATAGCGGTAATGTTAATATCAATCTGTTTCTAATCTTCTTTTGGTCTAAATGGAACCATTCGCCCATGATAAGACGGCAACTTCGTAAAGCTGTGTCACCACTGGTTATCGGGCATATCACCACACCAACAATCGCTAGTACTGTACCCACTGGTCCTAATAATGTAGAAGAAATATGCTGTACAGAAGTAGAGGAACCACCAACAGCGGCTAATTCCTGCCAGCCTTCTGCAGTATCAACACGGTAAAAAGCCATCGCTGCTGCTGCCCAAATAAGGGCAATAACACCTTCTGCCACCATTGCTCCATAGAAAACTTGACGGCCTTCTTTTTCGCTTTTAATACATTTAGCAATCATTGGGGATTGAGTTGCATGGAAACCACTTACTGCTCCACAAGCCACTGTTGTTAACATAAATGGCCACCATGGGAGATCGCCATTTGTGATAGACAAATCCTGGAAATGGTTAATGAGTTCAAGCATCGGATATTTATCTTGTTGGAAAACTACCCCACCAATAACCGCCAAAGCCATAACAATAAGGATAACACCGAAGATTGGGTATAATTTACCAATCACTTTGTCAATCGGGACTAGTGTCGATAACAAATAATAAGCAAGGATGATAATCATCCAAATCCATGCGACCACTGTCCCACCTGTTAGCGATTCCATCAAAGAAGAAGGAGAAACAACGAAGACCGCAGTAACTAATACTAGTAAAACAATGGAAAAAATACGCATCACAATCTCCATTGCTCTTCCAATATATTTCCTAGACAAACGAACAATAGAGTCACCATTATTGCGGGATGAAATCATTCCTGAAAAATAATCATGAACCGCCCCGCCTAAAATGCAGCCAAAAACAATCCAAAGGAAAACAATTGGTCCAAATAAGGCACCAGAAATCGCTCCAAATATAGGACCAGTACCTGCAATATTTAATAATTCAATTAAGAAGGCTTTCCATTTCGGTAGCGGAGTAGCGTCCACGCCATCAGGATTTTTAAGTGCCGGTGTTAAACGTTTATCAACTGCAAATATCTTTTCCGTAACACGTGAATAGATAAAATACCCGCCAATGAGAAGTATTAAAGAAATAAAGAAAGTCCACATAGCTTATTACCCCAAATAATCTTTAATCGCGTCGGTAATGGTTTGTTCTTTTGACTGATGTCCATATTTATCAATCTCCATCTTGTTTCTTACCTCGTGGGTGACACAAGCTGGCCCACCGATACATCCGTCTAAACACCCCATTCCTTCGATAAAGTTAAAACTAATGTTTTCACCTTTTGCTTTTACTAAAGCTAAACGACAATTATCAAGACCATCAACAACAACGGGTTTAGCTTCAAAGTCACTGCCTTGCTCCTTAAGGGCTTGTTTCACTGCGTCTGCAAGACCACCACTACGAGCAAATATTCTGCCATAATACGAGGCGTTATCTAATGGTGAGCCTACAAGTGATTTCATATCGATTTCCTTTGCATCGATAATCGCTTGTAATTCTTCAAAAGTTAAAGCGACATCAACGTATTTTGAAACTTTTTCGTCTTGTATTTCCTTTTTCTTAGCAATACATGGACCAATAAAAACAATTTTAGAGTCTGGGTGATGTTCTTTTACCCATTTAGCAATTGTCGCCATTGGCGAGAGATTTGTAGAGATTTTATCAGCTAACTGTGGGAAATATTTCTTAATAAATGATACAAAAGTCGGGCAACATGAGGAAGTAAGAAAGCCTTTTTCTTCTAATTCTTGCGCTTCTTTATATGAAACCATATCCGCGCCTAAAGCCGCTTCAATAACATGTTTAAAACCAAGCTTTTCAATCGCTGCAACAACTTGTTCGATGCTAACTCCTTTAAATTGGGCAGCAATTGATGGAGCAACAATAGCATAAACTGGATATTTATTTGAATAATCTGAATCTTTTAAAATTTGAATCGCTTCTTTGATATAGCTCTTATCCATAATCGCGCCGAATGGGCATTGATAAACGCAAGCGCCACACTGCACACATCTCTCATCATCAATTTTTGCAGAATGATCTTCTTTCATAGAAATGGCTTTTACTTTACATGCTTGTTCACATGGCCTTAGATAATTTTGAATCGCATTATATTGACATGCTTTCGCGCACAAACCACAATTGATACATTTGCTTTTATCAATGATAGCTGTTCTTTTATCTTCATCAAATTTAATTGCATCTCGATGACAGGCTTTTTGACATCTATGAGCAATGCAACCACGACATCTATTAGTAACTTCATATCCGCCTAAAGGACATTCGTCACAAGCAATATCAATAACCTCGACTACGTTGTTGACATTCTTATTTCCGCCTAAGGCTAATTTCATTCTTTCTAAAACAATGGCTCTTTCTTTATAAATGCAACAGCGCATTGTCGATTTTGGACCTGGGGATATTTTTAAAGGAATCTCGTTATATTCTTCTAACAAGGTATCGTTAAATAATCCTCTCGCGATTTCCTTAAGCACTTTGTATTTTAGTTCTTGTACGCTTGTGTCAAACCTTGAATCCATCTTGTCCCCCTAAGAATATTTATATATTAACGACCAACTAAAAGTCTACACTAAAGTGTAGCGTTGTACAAGGTAAGAAAACAACAACGTAAAAGCAATAATGTATTATAATAATTGTGCAAAACATGAAGATATTTAAACAACTCACCCTTATCATCGCCTTTGCGCTTTTCGGTGTGCTAGTTTCCTATTTGCTCAGCTTAGCCAACATTAACTTTCCTGGTTCATTGATTGGAATGATTCTTTTGTTTATCTTCCTTTTGTTTGGATTATTAAAGGTTGATTCAATCGATCAAGTTAGTCATTTTTTTATTGATAATATGGGGATATTCTTCGTTCCGGGAGCAATATTAATATTTAACAAATTAGAACTATTAAGTGCAATATGGTGGAAGCTCACTATTGTGATACTAGTAGCTTTTATCGTTTCTTTCACCGCGACTTATTGGTCGGTGAAATTAACATTATACCTTCAAAATAAAAAGAAAATGAAAAAGGAGGAAAGAATCGATGCTTGAGATATTCACTTCCCCTTTGTTTTATTTATTCATTACTATTGGAATATATACATTATTCGCTTTTCTTAAGAGCAAATTTAAATCCCCGTTATTAAATCCACTTCTTTGGACCATCGTTTTTATGATCGGCTATATTTTATTAATAGTATTCATCTCCAAAGGAAATATTGAACAAAACAACATCACTAATGAGGTTAGCAAATATCAAGCGGCGACCAGCATCTTTGATGTACTGCTTGCTCCTGTTACTGTAGCCCTTGCAGTGCCTTTATATTTGAATAGAAACGTTTTAAAAGAGAACTGGCTACCAATACTAATTGCCACATTTGTCGGCACATTAACTTCTGTTGGTTCTGTCATCGGTCTCAGCTTCTTATTAGGCCTAGACAAAGATATTATGTTTGCCTTATTCCCAAGAGGCGTGACCACTGCTATCGCAAAAGAAATTGGCGCACTACTAGGTGTCTCCGAACATGTTTCAATAACCGTCACAGTTGTCGTATTAACTGGCGTTGTCGGCGCGGTCATCGGACCATTATTAATCAAATTATTTGGTAAAAGAGATGACATCGCTATCGGGCTCGCCCTGGGTTCTGCTTCTCATGCAATTGGAACAAGCAAGTCGTTTGATTATTCTGAAAAAGCAGGGGCAATCGCCACTGTATCAATCATCACAAACGGCTTATTAACTGTTGTTGTCGCTTTAATTACAATGTTAATAATCAGATAAAAAAGACAGGTTTTACAGTAAAAATCACTACAAAATGCCTGTTTTTTATTTTTGTATATAATTAAATAACTGTTTTATTTTTGCCGGAATTTTTACCTTCGTATAATTTCTCATCTGCGAGATCTGTCCACTTTTGTAAGCTCATGCCATCAACATATTTGACCGCTCCAATTGTAACAGTAAGATTAATTTTCATATCTTCAAACTCAATTGTTTCTTTGCTTACGCTTTTCCTAAACGCTTCTAATCTCTCGTAGAAAGAATTGGTTTTATTATCATCTAAAACAATGATGAATTCTTCCCCGCCATAACGGCAAATGAAAGCATCTTCTATAGTAGCTTTAACAATCTCCGCAATGCGCTTTAAGACATAGTCGCCTGCGATGTGTCCATAAGTATCATTGATGCCTTTAAAATCGTCAATATCAAACATCGCTAGCACTTTCCCGTTTTTATTTTTTTCTTGTTCAAAATAATCAGACAAGCCATATCGATTAGCTATTTGAGTCAATTCATCAGTTCGTGAATCAACCATGATTCTATTTTCAAGAGATGAAGCATATTTAATAAAGATCGCAAGGAAGGATGAGATAATGGCAAAAGCGATAATTAAGTGGATGATGAATAAAGTCATTTCCAACCATTTTTCAATCGCATAATATGGATTAATTAATTCGCTAAGAATAAACAATGAAATATAAATCAATAAAGAAAGAAACACCCAGACATATGAACCTCTAACTTCTTTTTTCTTTGAAAAATATGTCGTAAAGAAAGAAACAACACAAAAAGCAATTAAAAAGAGGTGAAAACCTGTTGAAAAGCCAAGCATCAAGGAAGATAAGATAATAAAGGCAAAGAATTCATTGCCAACCATTAAAGCATACAAATAATATTTCTTATATTTAATCAATAGAAAAAATAACAAATAAACAGCGATAACTGCAGAAGTCACATAAATCATGATATCTAATTTAGCGATGATGAATAACACCAAGTAGAGAAGGTGCAATATCAAATATGCAATATTAGCCGCATTAGACGTTCTATTTATCGTCTTATAACGTTCAGCCGCTTCATTAGTCTTAGCCATTGTCTTTCTCCTCTTCTTTATCACTGACACGGTGAGTTTTTCCGTCATCACCTAAATATGTACTTTCCACTGTATATGGTTTTAAAATGCCTTTTTCAATCATATCGATCACAACTTTCGCAATTTCTGGGTCGAATTGGCTACCAGAACAACGTTTGAATTCATTAACAATTGTTTCTAATGAGAAAGATTCTTTATAAACTCTTTTTGAAGCCATTGCGTCAAAACAGTCTGCACAGCAAATAATACGGGCAACATAAGGAATATTCTCACCTTTAAGTCCTTCTGGATAACCAGTACCGTCGTATTTTTCATGGTGATATTTCGCCCCTTCAACGATATGTGGAATAGTTGAAATACCTTTTAAGATTTTTGCTCCTCTTGTCGTATGGGATTTCATCACTGCAAATTCTTCATCGGTTAAGCGGCCTGGTTTATTTAAAATCTTATCAGGAATAGCAATCTTACCAATATCGTGTAATAAAGCGATGTAATAGATGTTATCGACATCATCTTGGCTCATGCCTAAATTTTCTGCGATTAGTTTAGAATAATATCCAACACGTGTGGAGTGACCATTTGTATATTCATCCTTCGCGTCGATTGTGCGCGCGATAGCTTGAATGGATTCAACCGTGATATTTTTATATTCAAGTTGTTTTCTTAAAGCTTTTCTCGTTTTGATACGGGTATATAAGAAAGCAAGACCAACAACTAAAGATAAGCCAAGGATACCAACGATAACCCAGAACCAAACCTCTTCATAGATATGTTTTTCTTTGATTAGTTCGATATTGATTTCATTAGATTTCTGACCGAATTCATCAACCGCATAAGCGTGGAATTTATAATCCCCACCTGGAATGTTAGTGTAGTTGATACTATGGTCATCACTATTAATCGCGTGATAATAACCATCGATGCCATCCATCTTATAATAAACGGTATAGCCTTTATGTGGTTTGAAACCGAATAATGATAAATCTATGGTGACACGATATGTGTTTTTATTAATATTGATTAAATTTCCGTGATTTTCAATGCCGTCTAAGGAAATAGAAGATATACCGATTTTAACTGGGGTGGTTGTCGTCTTTGTTTCATTAAAATCATAGGAGAAGATACCATTGGTTGTTTGGAAATAATATTGTTGTTGCTCATTATCGTAATATCCAGATGTGTTCGCGGCGATTGGTTTTAAGCCGTTAGTTCCATCATAGAATTCATATTCTTCTAATTGATCGACATCTAAACTATCAGTGATATAAATCTGTGTTTGGCTAGCGATGACATATTTATTAGTGACGACGTTGTTCTTGTTCTTATATTCAATTTTGGATAATTCCACTAAAGAGCCCTTAACATATGGAACGATGATTTCTTTTGAAACGTATTCGTTATCCACTTTTTCAAGTCTGAACAACCTGCTATTTAACGTGTAATAAATATAGTTACCATCGACGAGGAACTTTAATCTATTGCCAGTTGTAGTTTTGATAGTTGGGATTTCTGTCGCTGCTGTGAATTCATCATCGACTTCAAATAAACCTTGGGTTCTTGCAAATATCATTTTACCTTCATTAGAAGTTTGGAAATATAAGACGTTACCAGGGGCATACATCGCGGAGAAATTCGTGCCATCAAACTTAAAAAGTCCACGACCAAACCCAATAGCGAGATAACCATTATATGCTCTTAAGGATCTAGCAGAACTCACTAAAGCGATGTCAACATCGCCAACCTTTTTATCAATATGCGCAGAAACATAAGTCGCATCATAAATTTTCACTTCTTCATTGGTTGGATTATATTCCACAACACCGACGCCGTTAACCGCGAAATAAATCTTGTTATCAAAGACTTCAACATCTCTAGGAGAATAGATGTCTGTATAGGCAATAATGGCTTCCATAATCGCATTATCAGGAAGGATTTTGCCAGTAGTTAAATCATATAAATATATGTGTTTTGCCGAGCAAATATATAAAATGTTGCCGTATTTTTCTAAGGAATAGATTCCTTTTTCATCTTCGCCTAAACCTTTCCAAATCACATCGTCATAAAGCAGTTCGGTTAGAGCGTTTTTAGTGATGATTGAAACACCTGATGCCCCGATGAAGTGAGAAGCAATCCAAAGGTTGCCTTCATAGTCAATCATGAGGTCGACGAGTTGGTTTTTGTTTTCAAGGTCACCCGCTAAAGAGACGACAGGTGCTTCACCAGCAAGGTTGATGCAGTATAAGCCGTTTTTCTCACAAGCGACGAATAAAATCTTATCAATATCTGAATAAAGCATCTTGTTGATTTGGTCAGGGATGACGATATCATCAAGGAATGTGCCATTGGCCATATTATAACGACGGATAAGTCCGTTATCTTGACCCATATATAAGATGTCATCAAAAGAATAGATTTCAAGAATCTTTGGGTATAAATAAATCTCTTTGCCGTTTTTGTCATATACCCCAGCGTCTAATTGGTAATAATAATTATCTCTTTTTACATCTAAGGCGATATCGTTAACTGTTACATCATTGACATTTGGTATTCTTGAACTCGTCTTATTCTTGATATCGTAAATCGTCCCACCTAAGTCATAGGAGGAGACGTATAACAAATCGTTCGTATCATCTAAAATGATGTCTTTGATATTACCTACTGTAATATTTAGATATTTGAATTGGTTGTTGTCATAAAAGAAAATGTTTTCAGAAGTCGCAATATATAAAGAATTGCCTTTAGAGGCTAATGCACGGACATTGAGAATAGAATAATCTTTGCCGTTTTCTGTAAATGATTTATAGGTGACGAAGTCTTTGGAGTCATATCTCGTTAATCCTGAGTACTGAGCAATCCAAACATAACCATCATCAGTTTGACATAATGCTTCCGCGCCCGAGACCTCTAAATCCACAGATACTTCAGTCTTATCACTCATAAAAGATTTAGTGGTTGCTGTACCAGTCGTGCCACCTAATAATGAGGGTAATAGTGTCAGTAGTAATAAGCTCTTCATTTTACTGTCGAATTAGAAGTTATTTCTTTTTTGATAATACACAAAAAAGTAAATATATAATACACAAAAAGAATACTGTTATACAAGTATAAGCGAGGCGGATGTTACAGGGTCAATTATCGCAAAAGACAATTGAACTAACCGAGAAGAAGGAAGAATCTATAAGTTCGTTGCTGAAGAAAAAGATGAAAATGCGATTGGCTTCACCGCTGCTTATAATGGAGTCAACGTACCAGTTTCTACAGAAACATTCGAATTCACCATTACTCCTGTTAAAGATGTGACTGCTCTTAATGTCGCTATCGCTAATGCTCCTCAAGCATAACTGTCATTAACAATATCAAAAAGCACGCTTTCGTTTTGAAGGCGTGTTTTCAATATGTATCTTTATTCGTTTACTTTGTTTCTAGAATTGATTTCATCAACGATTTCTTGATATTTCTTTTCATCAATCTTGAAGACAAATATTGAAAGAGTCAAACTAACAATTAGCAAGAGCAATGGAACCCAA
Organism: Erysipelotrichaceae bacterium; assembly: GCA_015059105.1. Lineage (GTDB taxonomy): Bacteria > Bacillota_I > Bacilli_A > RFN20 > CAG-826 > SIG220. The sequence continues at coordinate 31,566 of SVBB01000012.1, forward strand.
AGCATACCAATAGAGAACACAAACCATTGTCCGTTTGTGATACCCTCTCTCGCTTGATTTATTTCCGCGATTAACTCTTCGGTAGTGACACTGCCACTCGCGAGTTCTGCTTCTGCATTTGAGATAACCTGGGATATCGCATATAACCCAGATATTAACAAAGTTAAGAATATCAATAATCTTTGAATTGCGGATGCAAATTTCGCGGATAAGGCACGCATGGAGGAGACAAGAGCTTCTTTTCTTTCTCCGTATTTATATTCGTTATATTCAATCGTGGACTGCATCTGCATGATGATCGCCACAGAGAATAAGCCTTGTCCAAAGAACATCACTACTCCCGCGCCATAAAGTAGCCAAATAGTCCAACTAGATGGGTCAGCAATAATATTGTTACCAAATACTGGGAAGCCGACAAAGAATAAGGCGAGATATCCGATTAAAATAGTGATGAAAGATATCATCAATATCTGTTTTCTTTTTAAACCTTTAGATAAGAATGGATAGAGGACCTGTGCCAATAAAGTGCCAACCGCATACATCACGGTAAAGAGGAACTGGATAGAACCACCCGCTTCTGAACCATACCCAAAGCGGAGATAGAAATAATACATACCAAAACCGACAACTGTCCCACTACCGAGATAGTTGAGGAGAAGCGCGATGATGTTAATTCTAAATTGATCATTCTTTTTAAAAAGAAGAAGCATGTCTTTAAATTTGACTTCTTCTGGTTTGTCTTCGTTTTCATCCCTTTTATGTTCTTTACAGAATAAGACGAGAACAATCTGAGAAATGAGGAATAAACTGACTACCACAACCGCGATTAATCCATATGTTGTCTGCGCGGATACACCTGGGAAAGCTCCGACTAGCATAGGGACCGCTCCATAAACACCAAAGACACCGACAGAAATACAAATCTGCATAATCGCGGTAATCTTGTTACGACGTTTTTCATCTTTTGTTAACGATGGGAGCATACTCCAATAAGCGATATCATTAATCGTCCAAGCGATATCCCATAAGAAATAAAAGACAGCAAACAAAGCCACAAAACCCCAGCCGCGTGGATGAGCTAAGAACAAAACGAGAACCACGACTGTGTTAAGAAGTCCACCAATCAATATCCAAGGTTTATATTTGCCCCATTTGAAATGCACCTTTTCAATGATCCACCCCATGATTGGGTCATTGATACCATCCCAAACTAAACAGATGATTGTGATGACACTGATCGTCGCGATTTGAGCCATAAAGGAAATTGGGTCAGAATCAAGAACCCCTGATAATGTGATATAGGTGACTAAGAAAGCGGATACGAGCTGATAACACGCATCACGAAAAACAGAGACTCCACAGTATATCCCGCTTGTGCTTCTAGGAGGGATATCACCTTCGTAGGTCTTGTTGATGTTGAATAACCCCATACATTATTCTCCTTTGATATATATTCGACATTCGAATGGTTGGAATTTATCTTGATGAGTTTTGTAATTGGATAAGAGAAGCTTATATTCACCTAAATTATTAAGCGGGCATCTCACTTCTTTTTTAGAGAATGAACAGATCACCAATAATTGCTGTTTGTCCAAAGTTCTGGTATAGATGAACAGGTCTTTATTTCGTTTATATAAAAGGTCAAATTTACCATCGATTACCACCGGATATTTCTTTCTAATTTCAATGATGTCTTGATAGAAATGGAATAAAGAATTTTCATCTTTAATCGCGTCTTTAACATTTCTATCTTTATTATCATCCGTGCCATTTAACCAAGGTTTTGCTGTGGAAAATCCAAAATATTCACTGTTATCCCATTGCATTGGGGTACGCGCATTATCTCTGCTGACATCGAATATGTGTTTACCAATTAACATTTTGACGAATGGATTTCTCTCAGCCATTTTATACATGTTATTGATTTCCACATCTTCAAATTCTTCGATGGATTTAAACGATGGGTTTCTCATCCCAATTTCTTGTCCTTGATAGATGAAAGGCGTCCCTTGAAGGAAGAAATATGAAGCGGCAAGAGATTTGCTTGAAGGAATCGCTAATGGACCTCTATCTAGTGTTCCATATCGACCTGCGCTTCTACGCTGATCGTGGTTTTCAATAAAGAGGGAATTCCATCCTTTTTGATATAAGCCATATTGATATTTCGCGAGTCTCTTTTTAAATCTTGTGAGTTTAAATTTACGGTAGAAATATTTGACCCCAAAATAATTATCAACATCGGTATGAGAGAAGTTGAATATCATATCTAATTCTTTTTTCTCAGGATTAACAAGAGATAACGTATCTTCTAATGAACACATCACCGATTCACCGACAGTCATACAGTCATAATCCGCATATGCGCGATCATATAATTCACGTAAATATGTATGTAATTTTGGACCCATGACATAGGCATCTTTCCCGCATAAGGCGATAGTTGGGAATCGCGATTTAAAGTCTTGTTTCTTGCTGATAAGGGTGATGACGTCACATCTAAAACCATCAACACCCATATCCATCCAATATCTAAGAATATCTACAACTTCATCTCTAACCTTTGGATTCTCCCAGTTTAAATCTGGTTGTTCTTTCGTGAATAAGTGAAGATAATATTCATCACTATCACCGATTCTTTCCCAAGTTGATCCTCCAAAGAATCCTGACCAGTTATTAGGTGGTTTCTTCCCACCTTTCTTCCCTTTTTTTGATGATGTAATAATCTCTATAAGGAGAATTCTTATCACTGATCGCACTTTTGAACCATTTATGTTGGTCAGAAGTATGGTTGACCACAAGGTCCATAATTAAACGAATGCCTCTTTTATGCATCTCATTAAGCATCTTTTTAAAATCATCTAATGTTCCAAATGGTTTATAGATATCTCGATAGTCTGCAATATCATAGCCATTGTCTTTTTGAGGCGAGTCATAAACTGGTGATAACCAAACACAGTTAACTCCTAACTGTTTTAAATAATCTAGTTTAGAAATAATGCCTGGAATATCACCTATACCATCTCCGTTACTATCAGCAAAAGAACGAGGATAGATTTGGTAAATAACGGCATTCTTATACCAAAATGTGTGTTTCATAAGTATATTTGTTCTATTTCATTATAAAATAAAAAAGGACAAAAAGACAGTGACCTACTCCCACCACTTATGGAAGTGGGGGCTTCTCGTTCGATGGCCCTTACGAGCCAAGCATAGGCGAGCTAACTCCGTGGGTCCCACGGTTATATCTATCAAAGAAGAGGCGTTTACCTTCTTCTCTAATATTGATTGCAGCATTAATATCTCTATTATGGATTTGCCCACAGCTAGGGCATTTCCATTTTCTTATGGAGAAATCTTTTAACACCTTGTTAATACTACCACAATTAGAACATTTTTGAGAACTTGGAAAATATTTATTTAGTTTGATTAATGTTTTCCCTTGTTCTTTTAACTTATAATCAAGCATGTTAACAAAGAGATTCCAACTGTTATCCATAACTTGTTTACCAAAATGAAGATGTTGGTTTTCGTTATTACTAACAATATCTTTCACACTTAAATCTTCAATAGCAACACAGTCATAGACTCTTACAATATTCCTAGATTCATTATGAAGATAATCTTTTCTTTGATTAGCAATATGAGAATGAATTCTTGCTATCTTTACTGTCTGTTTATGGTAGTTATTAGAACCCACTTTCATATGTGATAGTCTTCTCTGTTCTCTTTTTAGTTTTGTTTGAGAATTCATTAATAGACGAGGGAAAAACGGAATACAGTGATCACTATCAACAAAGAGGTGATTAATAGAATAATCTAGGCCGATAAAACTAGTAGGTATCTTTTTGCTTATTTGGTTTTCATACTCAAAAAGGATACTGACAAAGTATTTATCATCTGGATCTTTGCTCACTGTTATTGATTTAAGAACATAGTTAGAAGGGATGTGACGATGTTTAACCATCTTCACTTCTCCGATTTTTGGTAATTGAATTTTATTCTCTAACATTTTGATATTGTTATTAATACATATCGATGAATAAGAATAATGATGGTTCTTCTTGCTTTTATATCTAGGGAAGCCAAACTCTTTATGTTTATAGAAATTAGTAAAAGCAGTATCTAGATGTCTTAATGACTGTTGAAGAGAAACACTATCAACTTCTTTTAAAAACGCGTACTCTTCTTCTTTTTTCATTAATGCAAGTATATTAGCCATCTTGGTATATGAAAGATTAACCCCTTCATTTTTATAAGTATTTATTTTCATCTCTAGAAAATAGTTATAGACAAAGCGATTACAGCCAAAACATTTATTGAGTAGTTCAACTTGTTTCTTATTTGGATATAAACGAAATTTATAGGCTTTATTCATACACCTATATTATAACATATATGATATTTATATCATATATAAATCCGTAATATTTTTATATTTTTCTAGCATTCATCCTCCACCTATAGAGGTTATTCTAATCTTGATAGCTAATGCGATGGCACGTCTATATCAAGATGGGAGTCTTCTGCTAGGGGTAGATAAAACAAAAGTAGATGGAATTCATCCACCTACCTTAATAGTTTTCTATGTCGTATCTATTAGATGCACTTTATATTTTCATCGCGACTTCATATGCTCTCCAAATCACGCTTCTAAGGTTGCCCACTGCTAAGCAGTCGCCTACTAGATAGACACTATCACCCTTTTCTACGAGAGGAGTAGGTATATAACCAACTGAAGAAATCACTGAGTCACATTTGAGCTCAAGGTCTTTGCCTTGCTTATCGGTCACGATGATAGAACCATCTTTAACTTCTTTTATTTTAGTTTCGAGGTAGACAGAAACTTTCTTCCATGCGAAGTATTCTCTTAAATACGAGGAGTTCGCTAAACAGACACCTGGTTGAGAGACCAAATCATCTTTCATTTCCACGATGAGGGGGTGCTTGCCTTGAAGCTCTAGTTCATAAGCGATTTCTGCGCCGGTCAAACCACCGCCGATAACCGCGACCACATCGCCCACTTGTTTACCGTTAAGGAATTCACAAGCTTCAACCATCTTCTCTTTTCCAGGGATGTTTAAAATGCGTGGCTTACTACCTGTCGCGATGATCACTGGTTCGCCTTTAAATTGACTAATATCTTTAATTTCATCATCAAATCTCACATCAATTTGAAGTTTTTCCATTTGATAACGATACCAAGCGAGTAAATCTCTAAGCTTGCCTTTATACGATTCTGCACTCGCTGGGATGAAGGTTCCACCAAGCTTATCAGACTTCTCATGAATGATTGGATTATGGCCTCTTAGTTTTAATACACGCGCGGCTTCCATACCGCCGATACCACCACCGATGATGTGTACAGTTTTAGGATTCTTAGTTGGCACAATCTTATGTTTGTTCCACTGCATCATCTCCGCGTTAACTGCACATCGCGATAAGTGTAATGAATCACCTAATGATTGATCGTTTGGCACTCCTTTATAGTGGCACATATTGAAACAACCATTATGGCAAAGGATACATGGTCTAATCTCTTTTTCTTGTTCATTGATAACTTTAGTGAACCATTCTGGGTCCGCGAGGAAGTTACGGGCAAAACCGACACCATCAAGTTTACCTTCCTTCACGCTTTTCGCACCGGTTTCTAAAGACATCCTACCCGCACAGACGAGAGGGATATCAACATATGGTTTTAACTTTTCAACATATTCTAAGTTGCAGTTTTCTGGCATATAGATTGGTGGATGTGCCCAATACCAAGCATCATATGTCCCGTTATCACAGTTGAGCATATCATAACCCGCTTCTTGTAATAATTTCGCGGCTTTAATAGATTCTTCAAAATCTCGACCAGCTTCGACATATTCTTCTCCTGGTAAAGCCCCTTCTCTAAAGCCTTTAGTCTTGCTGACGACCGAATATCTTAAAGAGACTGGGAAATCCTTTCCGCATTCCTTTTTAATGGCTTTAACGATTTCAATCGCAAAGCGATATCTGTTCTCTAATGATCCGCCGTATTCATCTTCACGTTTATTGACATATTTTAAAGTGAATTGGTCTAATAAATATCCTTCATGGACCGCATGAATCTCTACCCCATCAACACCGGCATCTTTACACATCTTTGCACTTTTCGCGAATGCTTGAATGAAGAACTCAATCTCCTCTTTTGTCATCTCTCTTGATGGCACTTTATCAGACCATCTATTTGGAGAAGGAGATGCTGACGCGCAGATCTTCTCAAGGTTCATAAATGGTTTGGCGAGGACTCTTAATGCTTTATGCGTATAGAGCATTTCCATCATTTTGCTGATGGTAAAACTTCTTCCAAAACCCGCGGTCAATTGAATGAATAACTTCGCCCCAGTCTTATGGAACTCTGGCATCCATTTCTTGAGGTCTTCAAACATCTTTTTCTTTTTATATAACCACTGACCAAACATTGGGTTATAGACTGGTTGACATCCAGGAAGGAGCAATCCACAGTTATTCTTTGCCACTTCCATGATGAATCTCGCTCCATCTTTATCAAAATGGTTGATTTCCATCCATCCAAAGAGGTCGGTGCCGCCCATCGATGTTAGGACGATTCTATTTTTAATTTCACAGTTCCCTATTTTCCAGGGAGTGAGTAATGGCTGTAATTCTTTTCTCATAATTATTCTCCCACGATGACTGTGCCATCTTCTTTAACTTCAATCTTGTCACCTGTTTTAACTAAGTCTAAGAACTCTTGTCCTAATCTATCAATAGCGATGACCGGTGAATTCTCCCAGATTTTCGCTAGGACAATGCCAGAAGCCGCTAAAGAATCAATAGATTCAGAGAACAAGAAACAAGCGGGAGCAATACCCATTTGGCACACTGTTTGGATGACTAATCCACCCGTTGTGGAACCAATGGTGATTGGTAAACATAATGCTTTGCCTGTAATATTAACACCAAATAAATCTTTGTTATTTTGATCAGAAACATAGACTTCTTTAGCATTCTTTAATGCACTTTTTTGGAATGACGCTAATGTGTTAAAACCTTGATGAGAAACAACGGCTTCACCCACATAGTTTCCACCAGCGATGACGCGGCCTTTAAACTGTTTCATATTATTTACCCGCCTTTCCGACGACAAAGTCTAAGATTTCTTGATCTTTCGCATATCTTGCACATGAATAAGTTCTTAATTTGTTAGAACTGGTATATATTCTTCGCGCTTTTGTTAAGGGGTTATTCGTATACATCAGCGGACAAATCGTCGTTAGTTTAACACCTGTTGCCATTAATTCTTGGTATTTTGGTGTCTTTTTAAATTTATCGGCGATATCAGGAGCGGTGGTCATAATAGTTCTTACCACAACCTTTTTCTTTCCTGTATCTTTTAATCCTTGAACGATTCTGTCTGTCCAATTATTTAATTGAGTGAACGTTAAATGTGGACAACCGATAAAGACCAAGTTTCCTTTCTTTTCTGGTTTCTTCCACATGATTGGATAAGAACGATATACTCTTTCAATTTCTTCATCATCAATGACATATTCTTTCGCGTCTTTTAAGATGAGCTTTTCACCATATTTCTTCGCTTCTGGAGTTAAGCCATCGATATGATAAAGGCCCACCGCACCATTAGAGGCAGTAGCCGCACCGAAGTCTTTTAAATATCCCACTACTTCATCATTTATTTCATTGCCGAGCATTTTATCTAAACCGATGACATATGGAACATCTTCCATGACTTTCATACCAATCGCGGATCCTAAGATCTGCGCTTCTGGTAATTTCTTACATTTGATGATAACTTTCCATTTTGCTTTTCTACCTTCATCAGTTAAGAAACCGAATTCAGGAACATATCCTAAGATAGAACCAAATAGCTCTAACATCCCGGAGTTACGATTACATCTCGCACCTAAAACTGAGTTAGCAAAAACAACCGCGCTAGATTCGGCCCATGACAAGATATCTCCTTCTTTTGGAGTGTTACCAATTTCTGGAAGATAAGCAGCGCAAGAGAATGCATTAGAATCTTTGAGGCCAACTTTTCGCATCTGCTCTTCATACATTTCCTGTTTGGCGTACATGATTTTTGAAAACACGAGTTTTTCAAGAAGGTTGCATTTCACGTTTTCGTAATCGATTGGTCGAGGATCGACAGTGAACTTACCTTTTGTCGTAATACCCGCCTCAATGAGTTGATCCATGGTGGAAAATAATGGCTTCAATAATTTGATGCCAAAACTAGTTACCAAATGGCCATCATCGTGGGTGACTTTCACTAATCTTGGTGCGCCAAAAATATCACCGAACATGACGATAGTTTCCATAATCTTCGCCATGACTGGTCCTTGCTTTCCTTCAAGGATATTTCTTTGCTCCAAGGTTAATTCCATTTTCGGTTCATACATATTGGAATTTTCCTTTCTTCTTATAAGAAAATAGTAGCATTAAATAGGTTAATTAAAAATATCTTATATATTAGGGAATACTGGAGCACATAAAAAGCACATTTTTCAATGTGCTCAATATGTTAGTTATTCTTAATTTCGTTAGTGTTTATCTCTTCTTCGATAATCTCGTTTTCTTTCACCACTTCTTTTTGTTTCTCTGGAATGATGTTGTTATCGATCACGTTATCCTCAACTAAACTTGCATCTTCAATTGCCGGTGGCCAGTCATTTTTCTTTGTTTCAGTTTGGTAGACTTGGTTTGTTCCCGGGACGAGTTTTTGTACGTTTGATGGAGCAAATTTTTGGAAGGTGTTCATCGTTCTTAAACATAAGAGACATCTAGAACGTTGTGGTTCAGGAAGAGCTTCTGCTTGTTCCATAGTGGTAATTCCTCTATGGATCAAATAATTGTTCGCTTTAGCGATGACATTTGAACCATTTTGATATTCGTTTTCTTTCGCTGGATTTTCAAAGTTCTTCATCGCTTTGACAAAGGCTTTGTATTCACGTGATGTCGTACGGAATAAAGTTTCTTTGATGCCGCCTTTGATATCAGCGAGTTCACCTAAACCTTTGTTATCAAGTTCGCCTAAGGATACATTGTTATCTAAGGCGTAATTAAACATGAAATCGTCTCTTGCTTGTTCTGCCCATGGCTTTTGGAATTCCGCTGGTAAAGAGAGGTCTAAGAATCCTTTTTCTTTGGTGTAATCCTTCTTAAATAGCTTCTTCACACCGGTAGCTTCTTGCTCGTTAAGAACTTTCATATGTGGAAGTCCGTTACCTTGATATGCGTTATTAAAATAATCAGGTAATGAGATGAATTGACCATTTTCTTCTTGTTCCATAACAACTTTTGATAAGATGCCTGCCTCACTGGTATTGATATCTAAATCATCGCACGCTTCAAAGAAATTTCTAAATTGTGCGTAAAGTCTAGTGTGATATTCTTTACTTGCCGAATATTTACCAAATTCTATTTGTAATTCTGGATAATCACCAAAAGCAGGATTCTGCTCTAAAGAATCAATTTGTGCTTGGCTTAATTCTGGGAAGGAGAAGTAATAATTTTCTCTCACTCTCGTCACTTTTGAATTCACCGCGGCGAGAACTTGCTCGTAGTTTCTTCCAACTGACTTAAGATATGTTTGCATCTCTGGAGTTAAATCGTTTTTATCAAATTTATCGACAGAGTGAATGAAACTAAATGCATCATCTACTAAGTCAGCGTTCTTTTCATAATAATCCACTAAGAGGTTATCTAAGTCATTTGAACGCGCAACCTTTGCTAATGTAGATAAATCCATATTGAGAAGCTTTTGAAACTTTCTTTGCGTCTCTGCTTCTGGGTGTTTAAAGTAATTCTGGATTTTAGTTTCATTATACTTATTCGCACTTTCTGAAATATCAGTCACTAATTCAGTGTGCATTAATCTTTCTAGTGGATTGGGTTTATTTTTATCACGTAGATTTTCGAATCTTTCCAGTAAGTTCGCGCTGGCACCCGTCTTAAGGTCTTCTCTTCTATTGATCTCAAGACTCTTCTTATAAAAGCGTTGTTCTTTTGGATCATTTAATCTTTTATTAAGAGCTTTTAAGTCCTCTCTTATTTTCATTCCATCTGGAAGAAGACTGTTTAAAATACGGACGTTTTCTTGATACTGTCTTCTAATGAATCCTTTTTCTTGTTTTGTGAGTTTATAAGGCATAATTACGACTTCCTTTTTTAACTGTCTAACGATATTATAGCAAAGCAAGCGCACAAAAGTGCCACACTGGTGTAATTTTATAAATTATAATGGTTATTTATTAAAAAATAACAATTAATTGTTCCTTGACACTCTTCAATTTGAAATCCTTGTCATCATCACATATATTGTTTCTATAATCCAATGAGGGAAAACTGTGTCAAAGAAACTTGCTTTTAACCCATATATGCCGAGTTATGAATATGTCCCTGATGGGGAACCTCATATTTTTGGTGATAGGGTGTACGTATACGGCAGTCACGATCGTTTTAATGGTCTCAATTTCTGTCTCAACAATTATGTCTGTTGGAGTGCTCCTATTAACGACCTTGGCAATTGGAAATATGAAGGCGTGATATATAGACGCGAACAAGACCCCAAAGCCCCAGGATTAAAAATCATTAATACAATGTGTGCCCCTGATATGGTACAAGGGAACGATGGAAGATATTATCTATACTATTTCATCGGGGGAGAAAAGATGATTTCTGTTGCTGTATGTGACACCCCTGCTGGTAAATATGAATTCTACGGCTTTGTAAAATATAAAGACGGCACGCCTATCGGTAAAAAAGGTGGACCACTACAGTTTGATCCGGGTGTTTTTAAAGATGACGACGGACGATTATACCTATATAGTGGCTTTGGTTTTAAAGCTAACCCCATCATTTTACAAGGTTCAAGATCAACTACCGAAGGACCGATGTGGTTTGAACTAGATCCTCATGATATGCTCACTGTTATATCGGGGGACGATATTCATTATCTTGATGTTTACGCTCGTGGAAAAGCCAAGGGTACGCCATATGAAAAGCATCCTTTTGCAGAAGCGAGTTCGATGCGCAAATTCAACGGGAAATATTATTTCATCTATTCCTCGCTTAATAGTCACAATCTTTGCTATGCGGTGAGCGATAAACCAACAAGCGGTTTTCAATTTGGTGGAGTGCTCGTCAGCTGTGGCGATATCGGTTTACCAGGTGTAAATGATATTAGGCACGCGCATAATTTCACAGGCAACACACACGGAAGCTTGATAGAGTTAAACGGAAAATATTATGTCTTCTACCATCGTCATAGCAACCGCAAACAATCTTCGCGACAAGCCTGCGCTGAACAAATCAAATTTATAGACGGAAAATTCATCCAAGCAGAAATGACTTCCTGTGGCCTTAATGATGGTCCGCTTCCTGGAAGAGGAACCTATCCATCTTATATCGCCTGTAACTTATGGGGTAAAAGAGGAACAAGATTTTATTCAATGATTCCGCTAACTAAAAGAGGATATCCCTATCTTACTCAAGACGGTAAAGACCGTAATTCTGGTGAGGATCAATACATCACAAATCTTGCTGATCAATCAGTGGTTGGCTATAAATATTTCGACTTAACTAACACAAAAGAAATATCGTTATGCATCAAAGGAAAAGCAAGAGGTGTTATTGAAATACTAAACGAGGAAAAAGGTAATCCCGTTGCCACAATCAACATCACACCAACGAAAGAGAAACAACAATTCATAGTATCTATAAATGTAAAAGGGGTGTGCCCGCTATATTTTAAATACAAGGGGAAAGGTCGTTTTTCACTATATTCGTTGTCATTCAACAATTAACATTTTGACGGGTTTTTATTATATTATCCGCGCAATTCCTTATTATTTTTATTTAGGAAAAAAATAATTAAATAATCACTTTGCGTATCATGTGTTATAGTTTTCTTATGGAAAAGAAGACTAATAAGGTTAGTGCCTATTTAGACGGTCTTGATGATAAGATTGAAAACAAAGGAAAAGTTCATAAAAATATTTGGCAATTTTTAAAATTTAGCTTTGTGAGTTGTATCATCACCCTTATTCAGTTGGCTCTACTATATTCAATGTATTATTTGATGAAAAACTGGAAGGAACCACTACCTGGTTTTCTCGCGGCCATTTTTTCTAGAGAAATAGTCGGTGCGGATCACGACAACTGGGGATATATGTTACCATTCTTTTTGTCCAACTTTATCGCGAACACAGTTGGTTATTTTCTAAACAAAAGACGCACCTTCAAAAGCGATTCACCAATATGGCATTATGTCATTTATATTGTTGTTTTGATCATTCTCATCACTTTCTCTACTTGGATACAAGGAATATTAACCAACATCTTTATCCAGTGGGGTGTGGAGGTCATTGGGCCATTCATCGCGATGAGCATCGCAAGTTTTATACAGTTCATCGTCTTATACCCGCTTCAAAAATTTGTTCTTTTAAGGGAAAAGAAGAAAGAACCTGACCTTCAACAAATAGAGTAAAGTTTTCTATAACAACGATATGGTGTAATTATTTTTAAAAGGAGCCTAACCACTTTCTTTTTTTATATGTTTTATCTATTTTGAATCAATTCCTGGCTCAAGAAATTTGGCATTATCTGCTGGAGTTCTCTGTCGAAGTTTGTATGGAACCCCATTTTCTTCCAACTGACGCAAAAAACTTTTAACAACGCAGTCTTCTTGGAAGGCATTATGCACCGAAAGGAAGATCTTGCCATTAACAGCGGCAACTTCAGTCACAAACGAACTAACCGATGGAACATGGGTCCAAAACTCCAAAATGTAAGGGCTTAAGGCTTTTAACTTCCACTGGCCAATATAACTAACGATATAAGTATAAGCTTATTGAGTTCTGACCATTCTTTGTTCATCTATTTTCTTCTTCTAATCCTTAATTCTATAGTATTCTTCAGCGTCTATACCTATCTGAACGAAGTCTTTCGTTCTTTTTTGTTGTTCAATAAGAACAACCGTCTCTACATGGGTGCAGTTGTAATAAATGCTGACAAACCCCTATTTTTTAGGGTGTGCGACTATTATAGTGCTGATATTTTATTTTAAAGCATTGTGTAGTTTTAAAAATTTTGTATCATTCATTTGCTCGTTAGTGATATATTTACCATCTTTAAATAACGCATATGTTGTAATAGGTGTAGGAGCATTTTGTGCTTCTTCCTTACTATTTATATGAACTACTATAAATGGAATATTATTATCTTTAGCTGTTTGTTCTACAATTGGAACATATTTTCCATTAAATGGGCATTGATTTGTATAATATAAGACATAACCAGGTTCTTTTATAAATGGATGCTTTGCACATTCTTTAAACATTGGTTTTAATGCATTCTTATCAAATGGAAAGTACCATAACTGTATTCCATTATCAGCTTCATCTGCTACTTCAAAACCTTTATATGCTAAAAATTTGGGATCAGCTAAAAATGGTAATTTCTTTTTGCTAGATAAAATGCATAAGCCAAGTTTACCTTTTGACTTAGAGTCTTTAATGCAAGCATTTAATAAATCATTTGAATAGCCATGACCTTTAAATGAACCTGATACCCATAAACAATCTATATACATATAACCATTTGCATCCAACGGATTCCAAGCATTTTCCGCTGGTAAATACTCAATAAAGCATTTGCCTCTTTCAACTGATTTTAAAAATACTAATCCATCATCAAATCTATCTTCTAACCAATTCTTTTTCGATGACACTTGAATATCATTATTATTAGATATTGCACAGCATATATGTTCTTTTTCTAAATTTTCTTTTGTAACTTTTATGTAGTCCATTTGTTTTCTCATTTCGGAATTATTTGTATTTTAACAGTTTTTTCCAATTATATTAATATCGAAAAGCACATATAGATTTCTCCGTAATCATTATAATTGACTTTAGATTTTTGTTCCGTTCCACAGCATTTTCAACAATACGCAATGTATAGACCGCTCATATTTACGATGATACGCAATGTATTTGCGGAGCATTTTATCGTCATTACGCAATATAAAAACAAGGGCTTAGTGCTTACAACTGCTCAAAATATGTTCCCAAGACATCTCGCTTTTTCATTTCAACCCTTAATTGAAACTACTTAAATGCTGACAAACTTTATATTTCAATTAATGACAGTTAGACTCTAACTGACATTGTCCACATAGACTTATTCAGTTTTGTCTAAAATCATCTATTCATATTATGTCGTGAAAAGCTTGTGTCGTGAGCAGGTAAAACGATCTTTTTTTGCTGTCGTGGGAAGTCGTCGTCTAAAGCATGAAATCGGGGGCGGCGGGCATTTGCTTAGGGGCGGCGGTTCGGTGTCGTATGGAGCTTGTTAGGGGCTTTAGAATTGGTCTGGTACGAGGGCTTCAGGGCAGGTCAGATAAAAAAGTTATATATAAAATATATAAAAGTTCTAATTTAAATTTTCTTTCAAAATTAGGTCAGATCGAATCGTATTTTATGGTGGAAGGAGTTTGTTATGAAATTTAAGTTAGTAATTTATAGTAATGATAAAGTTAGTTATTTAATTGTTAATGAAAATGAATTAGATAATATTTATTTTAAATATAAAAATTGTTTAGTTTTAGTTTTAAATATTATTCAATAAATAGTACCAACGCATAAAATACGTTGTACTGACTAGACCCTATAAGGGCTATTACTCCACAGACCCTCAAGGGTC
>SVBB01000013.1 GCA_015059105.1 Erysipelotrichaceae bacterium
GGATATGATAATTTTACAAACATTTGGAATTAAAATTTTAATTTCCTATTTTTTGGACATGACTATTTTATTTAACGTAAACATGATAGAGATATAAACGCATCTATAAATATTCTAAGAAAAGGAGTAGAATTACTTTCGAAGGATGGGACACATCCGGATAGCTTGTTTATGCTTGATCCGTTAGGGTCATCGCGCAAGAAGCCCCCACTTCTATAAGTGGTTGAGTATGTCACTATAAATATTGTTTTAAGGAGTTTTTAAAAAATATGAAAAAGATTATCGGCAAATTATCATTACTTCTAGTGCTTGTTCCGCTTACAGCGTGTAATAACACTAATAGCAAACAATATTTTAAATTATGGAATGAATGCGATTCATTAACGACGCTTAAACAATATGTCGAAGACGTCACTAATAAAAATTCCAAAAATTACATTCCAGTGGAAGACCGTATTGCGACGTTTGATATGGATGGAACATTCATCGGCGAACTTTATCCAACATATTTTGAATACAATATGCTTGAATATCGTGTTTTAGAAGATGCGGCTTATAAAGATATTGCTCCAGCAGATGTTGTGGAAACAGCAAACGATATTAGAAATTTTGTAAGAAATGGTACTCCATTACCAGATCACTTTGATATGAAACATGCTTATGCGGCCGCGAAAGCATATTCTGGCATGACTATTAACCAATTTGATAATTATGTTAAAGAATATGCCAAGAATACTCCAAACGGCTTTAAGGGCATGACATATTCAACTAGCTTTTATAAGCCAATGTTAGAAGTTTTCGATTATCTAAAAGACAATGATTTCAAATATTATGTTGTTTCCGGTTCCGACCGCTTCATCTGCCGTGCTTTAGTGGATTCTCTTGGTATTGAATCCGAATATGTCATCGGTATGGATGTCGAACTTAAAGCAACTAACCAAGGAGAAACAGCCGGTGTTGATTATACCTATGATTCTGTTAAAGATAATTTAATTAGAACAGACAATTTATTAAGCAAGAATTTAAAGACTAATAAAGTCAAAGAAATCATGAAGGATATTGGTAAGGTTCCAGTGTTATCTTTTGGCAACAGTTCTGGCGACCAAGCGATGCATAATTTCTGTAAACAAAATACCCAATACAAAACAGAAGTCTTTATGCTCATCGCGGATGATGATGTTAGAGATCACGCGAACTTAACTGAAACTGCGAAAAGAAAAGCAAAATGGGAAGAAAATAAATACAACATCATTTCTATGAAAAATGACTTTAAAACTATTTATGGAGAAGGTGTTGAAAAAGTTCCATTTGTATTTTAAGAGAAAAATATGAAAGTACTTGTAATTAATGGCAGTCCGAGAAAAAATGGCAATTCTGCGTTGTTATTTTCTCAAATGCAGGCAATTTTTGAGAAAGAAAATATAGAAATTGACTACTATCAAATCGGCAACAAAGACATCAGAGGTTGCATGGCATGTGGTTACTGTCATCAACATGGTGAATGTGTTTTTAAAGATGATGTCAACGATTTAGCAAAGCGCTTTGAAGAAGCGGATGGTTTGGTGGTTATCTCCCCAGTTTATTATGGTTCCGCTAATGGGTCTGTTATTTCTTTATTAGATCGTTTATTTTATTCGTCTAATTTTTCTAAAAGATTTAAAGTTGGAGCAGCTTTTGCTGTTGCACGTCGTGGTGGTACTGGCTTCACATTTGATGAGCTCAACAAATATTTTACAATTAGCCAAATGCCAATTGCTTCAGGCAGGTACTGGAATAATGGCTTTGGCGCGGCACCTGGTCAAATTAATGAAGATGAAGAAGGACTTCAAAACGCACGTATTGTCGCCCGTAATATGGTCTTTCTAATGCGCGCTATCGCGGACGCAAAAGAGAAATACGGATTACCCGAAAACGAAGAAATCACTTTCACTAATTTTATATAATTGTTCTTATATTGCGTTATAATTAATTTATAACTATGGTAGTTTCAATTATTCTCCTGGTCCTAGGGGCCATAATGTCAACAGTTTTTATCGTTAGCAAAGTGACTAACTATACTTTAAAGACGATCATCTTTAAAACAGTAGCTTCTGCTTTCTTTGTGGCCTTAGCGATTTATTTATCGGTCACAGTTGAAGGGCACGTTCCTTTTAAAGTATTAGTGACATTAGGATTGTTCTTTGGCTTCCTTGGTGACTTCCTATTAGGGTTTAAATATATCACGCATGGCAAAGCTAAAAAGATATGGATATTACTAGGCATGTTCGCTTTTGCAGCGGGTCATATCATTTATATCGTCGCGTTATTTGTTGAATATTATATTCCAGGTCAGTGGTGGTTCATCGTCTTGCCGTTATCCTTAGCGATGATATTATCAGCAATCTACCTCATTATATCGCCTAAAGTAGGCATTAGTTTTGGCAAGTTATTCCCATTTGGTTTATTCTACCTCGCTTGTTTAACCACGATGTTTTCAACTTCTATATTTATGGCGATTGCCCACGGCTTCAAAATTGTTAATATTGTGATGTTCTTCATAGGGGCATTCTTCTTCGTTTGTAGCGACACGATGCTCACGGGATCATATTTCAAACCTGGTCAAAGACCAAAGTGGTATAACGGTTTATATTCAGTATTTTATTATCTTGCGCAGTTTATTATCGCGTTTGCATTATTCTTTTTGTAAAATAATATCAATCCAATAGGAGTGATATTTTATGAGCACAAAACAAATTGTTTTAATGATATATGGGTGTTGCCTCATTTTTTTATCGCTTATCACTTTCTTTATGTATCTTGCTGATAAGAAGAAAGCGGAAAAAGGAAAGTGAAGAATACCTGAGAAAGTGTTGCTATTATCATCCTTTTTAGGTGGAGCATTTGGTGGCTACCTTGCAATGATTTTGTTTAGACATAAAACCAAGGGAGAACACTGGTATTTCACCACTGTTAATTTATTGGGTATCATCCTTCATGTTGCGGCCCTAGTCGTGCTCGCTTTCGTTATTAAATGGAATTAGAAAGGGATATTAGGAAAGTAGAGGCTGCCAAGAATTAATACTTAATAACTGGGCAGATAATGAACCAGTGAATATTTCTATAAGAAAATGGGACTAAAAGTACGCGCGTCCACATTTGAATATTTGCTATAATAGAAGAACGATATGTCTTCGTTAAAGATGCTTAGAAAACTAATTAGTATTATTGGCCTCATTGGTATGGTTTTCGGTTTTGTAATGGCGATTATTAATTCGGGCAAAGATATTTTCTCTTTATATCTAGTGGTAGGCTTTGTTGGATTAGGCCTATTCCTATTGTCCGTATTGATACTGATATATGAAAAGAAGAATGGGGGCAGATAATGATTAAATCGGTCGCATTTATATGGGATTTAGATGGCACTTTATTAGATTCATATGAAGCAATTGTTACTAGCCTCATAAAGACATATGAAGAGCATGGTTTTATATTGGACAAAAATGTTGTTTATCAAGAAGTCATTTCAAGTTCAGTTAGCACATTTATTAAGAAAATGGAAAACGAAACCGGATTATCTTATGACGACTTAAAAGATCGCAATTCTGAGATAAGCGCGAGAGAAAAAGATAAAATCAATCTCATCAAATATGCGAAGGAAACATTAGCAGAACTCCAAAAATGTGGAGCGAAACATTACGTTTTCACCCATCGTGGTATTTCATCATACGAATTATTAAAAAAACACGGAATCGACGGGTATTTTGAGGAAATTATCATCGGAATTTCCGGATTTCCAAGAAAACCAGATCCATCTGCGATTAACTTTTTAGTACAAAAGTATCATCTCGATATGGCTAACACATATTATGTTGGAGACCGTCATCTCGATATAGAAGCAGCAGAGAACGCTGGAATTAAAAGCATCTTGTTTTTATCGCATGGAGATTTGATTTCTCCTACTGGAAAAGAGACTTTTGTGGTTGATGATTTATGTGAGATAAAAGTTAAAATTTTTGGATATTAATATGAACGCATATTTTGATATAACTGGTGTAGTTATCACCACTGAAAGACTAGTGTTAAGAGAATGGAAATTGTCCGATTTGGACAACTTTTATGAATATGCTTCTGTTCCGGGTGTCGGAGAGATGGCGGGCTGGCATCATCACCCTAATAAAGAGATGTCTTTAAATATTCTTAACCGCTTTATTGAAGGTAAACATACTTTCGCGATTGTTGATAAAGCCTCTAATAAAGTAATTGGCTCTCTTGGTGTTGAAAAATACGGATTAGAAGATAAGCTAACTGAATTTGATGGGTATAACGGTCGAATGATTGGTTATGTCTTAAGCAAAGCATATTGGGGGAAAGGATTAATGCCAGAAGCAGTTAATGCCGTTATTGATTATCTATTTAATGTTCTAGATTATGATTTCCTTCTCTGCGGTCATTTTGATAAAAATAACCAATCTCGAAGAGTACAAGAAAAGTGTGGTTTTATTCCATATCGCAAACTGGTCTTTGATACAAATATGGAAACTAAAGAGCCAGGTGTTATGAGGTTGTTATCTAATCCAAAGAAAAATATCAAATATAATTATTCTCATCCAGAGACTTTGCTAATTAAAAATTAATAGTTAATAAAAGAATTCCTAATGCGGTTGTGATTGTAGGAAGAGCGATTACTGAACCATATTTACTGAATTGCACGAATGATAATTTCACATCGTGTTTTTCTAATAACCCAGTAAACATAATGCCGGCAAGAGCCCCCATTGGAGTGAGGAAGGCGCCGATATTACTACCAATGATAGATGCATATATTCCTTGATAATATGCTGGTCCAGTTAAGTTGCTACAAAGATTAGAATATAAAATACTCATTGGGATATTGTTGATGATGTTTGACGCGACAAATGATGAATACCCGTATGTCCAAATAATGTTATTATTTCCGAAAAAAGACGCAATTTGCGAAGAAATTCCTTGATAATTAATAGCAACAACAATGATAAACATCGATAAGAAGAATGGGATGAGGGGATACGGAAGTTTCTTAAATGCCCCGGTAAAATAGTCCCAGTCTTTTTTGGTGAAGAATGAATAAGCAAAAACATATAAGAGAAGTGAGACAGCACATAAAAGTGAAATAATCCACATCTCAAGATTGATATAACTAGATATGACTAAAAATACCAAACAAACGAGAAGATGAGCGACACCAACTGACAAAGTGATTTTGTTATGAATGATGAATTGTTCGTGATCGATTTCTGTTATCTTTTCGCCAAGACGTTTTTTAAAGATTAACCAAAGCATCATTAGTTCGACTAAACCTGCTCCTAGTGTTGGAAGCGCCATAACTTTGAAATAAGAGATGAAGTCAATATTAGCAGTGGTTGCTAAAAAGATGTTCGTGGGATTACCGATGACAATCATTAATGACCAAGTATTCGCTGCGGTGAATTCGGCAATCAAATATGGAAGTGGATTGATGTGTGTCCTTTTACAAAAGAAACAAATGAATGGAGTCAATGTGAGGATGACGACATCGTTTGATGTGAATATTGTTAACCCTGCAACTAGCGCATATAAAGAAAAAAATAAAACGTATTGATTTCCCTTTGCGTTTTTAACCGCTAAAGAGGCGAGGTATTGAAACAAACCAAACTCGTCTAAAAATATCGATATTAAGGTCATCGAAAAGAAGAGTATCAATATCTTGATTGGGTTGATTTTAGTATCTGCAGTTAACTGTGTGTATACTTCGTTTATAGGAGCGAACTGGAATATGAGGATGATGATTGCACCGAGAAGGGCAATTACCCAATATGTACTGATATTAACCTTACCAATTTTAATCTTTGGAAAAAGAAATAATGAGACGGCGATTAATAAGAAGGTAACGATGGAAATAACGACCGTGGGTATCATAAGACAATATGTATTATCTATCTTTCGTTATATAAAGTTAACAAGATTTTGAAAAACATATATTAAGGAAGTCATATTTTTGGATATAATATCCTTAATATGATTAACATTAATAGCTACGTTTTGAAATTTGGGAATCGCACTTTTAAAAAGTTTCCTTTTAATGATGTTGATGGACTAGTTCTTGCGGAGATTTCAATGATTAATTTCGATCTTCTTATCGATGGTGAAGAACCAGTTGCGTTAAAAGATATTGTTCTCAAAGATTATAAGAAAGTTATCTATGGTTCTCCTGATGCACGCGCTAACGGAATCATGCTTAAAAGAATGATGAAATCAGAGCGATATAAGAATATAAAAGTTGCATTTATCAAACGCGTTTTTAATGATAAAAAAGCTATTCAGTTTTATGCGGTAACTTTTATTCTTCCTGATAGCTCTTTCTATATTTCCTTTAAAGGAACAGACATCACAATAGTGGGGTGGAGAGAAGATTTTAATTACACGGTTTCTGGACGTATGGCAACACGTGACCAAGCTTTAGATTATTGCAACGATGTCATCTCAAAACTACCAGGAAAATATATCATCGGCGGCCATTCAAAAGGCGGTTATTTAGCGGTGTATGCTGGTTTAAATATCAATCAAGAATATTTGCCAAGATTATTAACTGTTTATTCATACGATGGCCCTGGTTTTGTGGAAGGACTTGAATGTTATCCAAATTATGAGCTTATCAAAGATAGAATTAAGAAATTTATCACCCATCGCGACTTTATTGGTCTTCTTTATGATGAAGTTAATGATTCAACCATTGTTTATGCGACCGGGATGTTATTAGGTGGGCATGATCCATATACATGGAAAGTAAACCCTTCTACTGGTGGATTTGTGATTAAAGAAAAGTTGGTTAAAAAAGCGATGATTTCTTCCCGAGGTGCGAATTTATGGCTCAACCAACTATCTAACGACGACAAAGAACTTGGCATAAAAGCATTAATCGCGATTGTTGGTAAAGCGCAAAATATTTACGACTTATTAAAATATTTGGGTCAGAACATCATTAGATATAATTCTGTAATCAAACAATTCCCAGTCGATGAAAGAGAAAGATTGAGAAAGATGATTGTTTTATTCTTCGACTGTTTCAAACTAGCAAAACAATCCTATTCCAACAAACCAAGAGATGTTTATGGAAACTTGTAGTTCATGTCGTTTTGTAAACAAACTTCTTTGCATTAATATGATTAAACAGAGGTAGAAATATGTTAGTTAAACACGCTTATGAATTAGTGGGGAACACTCCATTAATAGAATTAACGAATTTAGAAAAAGAGTTAGATTTAAAAGCAAAGATTTTTGCCAAGGTTGAGAGTTTTAATCCTGCTGGCAGCGTTAAAGACCGCGTTGCTTTAAATATGATTCTCGATGCTGAAGATAAAGGCATTTTGAAGTCAGGCGCGACCATCATTGAACCTACTTCTGGTAACACTGGTATTGGTCTCGCTTCCATAGGGGCAATGCGTGGATATAAAGTGATCTTAACGATGCCATCAAGTATGTCCAAAGAAAGAATTATGTTATTAAAAGCATACGGCGCTGAAGTAGTGTTGACCGAAGCTTCTTTGGGAATGAAAGGCTCTTTACAAAAAGCTGATGAACTGAATAAAGAAATTCCTAATTCAGTCATCCTTGGGCAGTTTGTTAATCCCGCTAATCCGGAGATGCATTATAAGACCACTGGTCCGGAAATATATAATGACCTTAACGGGCAAGTCGATTATCTCGTTGCAGGTATTGGAACTGGTGGTACTATCTCGGGAACAGGAAGATATTTAAAAGAGAAAAACCCAAATGTAAAAGTGATTGGTGTTGAACCATTTTCTTCCCCGTTATTAACAAAAGGAACTGCTGGCCCACATAAGATTCAAGGTATTGGAGCAAACTTTGTTCCTGATACATTAGATCAAAAAGTTTACGATGAAATAATGGACATCACAAATGAAGAATCTATGGAATTTGCAAGGATTTTAGGAAAAAAAGAAGGATTTTTGGTTGGCATTTCTTCTGGTGCAGCTTTATCAGCAGCTATTAAAATTGCAAAAAAAGAAGATAATAAAAACAAGAATATTGTCGTCATCTTCCCTGATGGCGGAGATCGATATTTATCAACGGAATTATTTAATGAATAGTTATGAATGAAGTAGAAAATCTTATCAAATTTAACGTCGAAAGATATCCATTAATGGAAATCAACGATATTATCAAACTCTTGTATCAAAGAAGTTTTGGATGTGGTCATGTTATCAAGAATAAAGATAAGGCCAAAAAGTTTTTGTTAGAAGAATTTAGGGAAACGATTTCCGATTCTTCTTTGCCGTTAGTAGAAGAGATTGGTAACGGTTTTATTCGCGTCAATTTAGCGAGTTATAAATCTCTTGGTTTAGACCCTGAGAATTTGTTTGATGCTTTCTATTTATCGAGCAAAGAAAAAGTAAAAGGTGTCGGCGACTTCCTTGAAAGTGTTGATGTCTTAAGAGATTTGGTTGATAACGGTGAACTGCCATATAGCATCAATGAATTTGATCTCTATTTTAATAAATATGTCGACCAAGGAATGCCGATGGTTTCGCATAGTGAAGTTTATAAGAATATGTATGACCCACATTATCGTGTTATCAGTAAGAAATATTTTATTTTAGAAGGAGATAAAGATGGCAAAGATTTATAAGCAAGGATTATTTACCGGTGAAAGAGCGTTATATGATATCCACGATGCGGAGATTATCGATTCAACATTTGATGATGGTGAATCACCGCTTAAGGAATGCACTGACCTCAAAGTTAAACATAGTTTCTTCAAATGGAAATACCCAATGTGGTATTCAGAGAATATCGAATGTGAAGATTGCACATTATTAGAAACAGCGAGAAGCGGTATTTGGTATACGAAAAATATCAAGATGACCAACTGCTATATCTCCGCCCCTAAACAATTTAGACGCGCGGAAGGCATCACGCTTATCAATTGTTCAATTCCAAATGCTCAAGAGACGATGTGGAACTGCAAGAATATCGTTTTAAAAGATGTTTCTGCAAAAGGTGATTATTTTGGTCTTAATGCAGAAGGTGTTGAGATCGACCACTTTGATCTCATTGGTAACTATGCTTTTGATGGTGGTAAAGATATCGTTATTAGAAACGCAAAAATGGATAGTAAAGACTCATTCTGGAACTGCAAAAATGTTACTGTTTATGACTCAATTATCGTTGGAGAATACCTTGGTTGGAACTCTGAAAATATCACATTCGTCAATTGCTGCATCGATTCTCATCAAGGGATGTGCTATATGAAAAATATCAAGATGGTAAACTGCAAATTATTGAATACAGATTTATGCTTTGAATTCTGTGAAGATGTCGATGCTGATATCTGCTCACACATCGACTCGGTGAAGAACCCTTATAGTGGGGTCATCAAAGCAAAATCCATAGGAAAACTCATCCTAGATGAAAAATATGTTGATAAGTCCAAAATAAAGATCATTACTGAGGAATAATATGGGTAAGTATAATTTTAATAAAATTATAAATAGGTATAATAAACAAAGCCATAAGTATGATGGTATCGGTGAAGATGTGCTTCCAATGTGGGTTGCCGACATGGATTTTGAATGCTTTGATGGCATCACTAACGCAATTGAAAATAGATTAAAAACCCCATGCTATGGATATACATCTGTACCAAAAGAATTCTTCTCAGCTTACGTCAATTATTGGAAAAGACATTATTCGGTAAACTTTACTGAAGAAGAATGCGTTTTTTCCACAGGTGTTGTCGCTTCAATTGACTCGATTTTCCGTCACCTCGTTAAGCCAAATTCTAAGGTGGTTGTTCAGTCCCCTGTTTATCATACTTTCTTCCACTGCATCAGCAACAATGGATTAGGAGTAGTGGAGAATAAGCTCGTTTATGAGAATGGCGATTACCATATCGATTTTGCGGATTTAGAAAAAAGCTTAAAACAGGATGACGTCACTGTGATGATATTCTGCAATCCTCATAACCCAACTGGATATCTTTTTAACGAAGATGAAGTCAATGAAATCGCGAGATTATGTTATGAAAATAATGTCCTTCTTGTATCTGATGAAATACATTCCGAAATACGCGACCCAGGATATAATTACTGCTCATCTTTAAAAGCTGAGAAATATATCGATAATATCATTGTGTTGCTAGCTGGAAGCAAATGCTTCAATATCGCAGGGCTTCATTCTTCTATCGCCGTTATTAAAAATAAAGAACTTAGAGATAAGTTCCAAGATGCTGTCTATCACGACGATGTTGGTGAATGCAATTATTTTGCTTGTGATGCGAACATCGCCGCATTTAATGATGGCGATCAATGGTTAGATGAGATGAATGAATACGTGTTTAAAAACAAACAATATGTCATTGATTTCTTTAAAAAAGAAAACATTAATGTTATCGCTGGACATGCGACATATTTAGTGTGGATAGATTTAAGCAAATATACAGACGATTCTGAGAAGTTTTGTGATGAACTGAAGAAAGAAGTTGGTCTCTGGTTATCATCTGGCAAAGACTTCTATGGTAATGGCCAATACTTCGTCAGGATGAATGTGGCGACGAGCTTTGATAACGTTGTTGACGGCTGTAATAGGCTATTAAAATTCATCTTTAAAAAGTAGGCTTAAGCCTATTTTTCTTTACATAAAACAAATTTTGTAACATTATAATGGTAACGGGAGACCGTTGTTATTAAGTGTTACTTATTTTATATTTACGAAAAGTAGGAGGGAGAAAAAATGGCAATTAAGATTTATGCAGATGCTGGAAGCAATCTCTTCCCAGAAATTATTGAAAAAAGAGGACTCCTAGACTATATCAAAGTGGTGAATATGCACCTCCAAGTTGGGGACCATGAATACAACTGTTATAATGACCCAATCAATGTCGACGACTTCTCAAAGATTTTCTATTCATATTTAGAAGATCCAAAAATCGATGTTCACACTAGTTTGGTTAACCCTGGCGATTTCTTAAATGCATTCAAAGATGATATTGATGCCGGTAATCAAATCATTTGTTTTACAATGGCAAAAGGTATTTCCGGTACTTATAATTCCGCTTGTGTAGCGGCTAATGAAGTCAATGAAAGCGCTGGCAAAACAGTTGTTCATGTCATCGATTCTGCAACTGCAGGATTAGGTGAAGGTAGACAAGCTATCAAAGCTGCTGAACTCGCTAGAGATGGCATGGGTTTTGAAGAAATAGTGGACTTTTGCCGCAATTATCGCTGGAAAGTGCGCAGTGAATTTACAGTTAACAGCATTTCCTTCTTAGCGAAAACAGGACGTGTTAAACCATGGGTCGCACGTATCGCTGATGTCCTCGGAATTAAAGCAATGTTACGTGGTTCATACGAATCAAATATCGAATTATATGAGAAAGTTCGTGGACGTAAGATGGCGCTCAAATCTCTCGCGGATATCGTCGTTAGAAAGATTGTTGATCCTGATAAACAAATCATCTATCTCACTCACTGCAACTGCATTGAAGATGCGGAAACGGTGAAGAGACTCATTCTCGAGAAAATCAATACGACTATTGAAATCTACCATTACGATTTCGTCACTGGCAGCCATGTTGGTCCAGGAACGGTTGCGATTTTCTACGAAGGTAACGACCGTAACTAACCAATAAAACAACTAATTGACCGGGCAACCGGTCTTTTTTGTTCTAATAAAATTAATATAGCGTTTTTATATATCTTTTAGTAATATATAACCAAATTGTATTGGAGGGAATTATGGAAATAATTAAAACACTCGACGGCAATTGTTTAACCATTGCCTTAACTGAAAAACTCGATACTACTTCCGCTCCCGCCCTTGAAGAAGAACTAGGTAAATCATTAGAAGGTGTGGAAACCCTTATTTTTGATTTCTCTAAATTGAACTACCTTTCAAGTGCTGGATTAAGAGTGCTTCTCAACACTCAAAAGGTAATGCTCAAAAAAGGAAAGATGATCATCAAACATCCAAATGACGTCATTATGTCCGTTTTTGATATGACAGGTTTTTCAACTATTTTAACGATTGAAGATTAATGAATGATGCGCGAGAAAGATAGCAAACTAAACGAAGCTTTGGTGAAAAACGAAACCGAAGCAAACAAAGAATTTGCCACTGGTTGTTTGATTACAGCGGTGATTATTTTAGTTGTGTGGGTCCTCATTCTCACCCAGGTATTTGCGGTTAAGAATTTGGTTATTGTTAATACTTTATTCCCAATTATCATCGTGATGCTTGTCGCCCCTTTTATCATCGTGAGAACGAGATTTGTGAGTCACCCAGCTTTGAAATACTTTGAACTATTTAGTTTCGCTTTCATGATTGCGTTACTCAATATCGTCATTCCAAAACATGCGATTATTGCTTGGGCAGCGATTATCGTATTAGCAGCGCATTACTATTCGCTTAAAACTACCCTATTCGTCTATATTTTGACGGTGGTATTAATGGCAGGAGCTACTCCTCTATGTATGATTTTTGGTGAATGGGACGCAAACTTAATGGGCGTCACGGATTCAATGTTTACCAAACTTGCTGAAATTTATCCTGAACACCCACTTCCTCATGGTGGTGTAAACCCATACGACATTGAAGACCGTTTATATTACCTCAACCATTTCTCTTATTATTCAGGCGATATGGACAGATGGCTAGCAGCATTCGTCTATTATTATGCGGCGAGATTTATTTGTATAACTTCTGTCTTCTTGCTCTCTATTCGCCTCGTTTTTAGAACTGAAAAACTTCTCGTTAGCGAATTAGAAGCAAAAGAAGAAAAGAGCCGTCTCAGTGCGGAGCTCAATGTCGCTAGAGATATTCAACTTTCCGCCTTACCACAGCTCTTCCCTAAGGATGACAAAATTGATGTCTATGCGTTGACTCATCCCGCGAAAGAGGTGGGCGGTGACTTCTATAACGTCTTCGTGTGGAAGAATAAGTTGTTATTCTTTATCGCAGATGTTTCGGGAAAAGGTGTTCCTGCGGCGTTATTAATGATGAAGACGAATACATTAATATCTTCTATATTGAAGAATGATGACAATATCAGCGATGCCTTAACTTATACCAACAAGGAATTGACTGATCATAACGATAAGGGAATGTTTGTGACTTCAATCGTTGGATCTTTAGATTTTAAAACTGGTGAAGTTGCTTTAGCAAACGCTGGTCATAATTGCCCCTTATTAAAACAAGATAACAAAACTGATTACTGGAAACTACCAGCTGGATTTATCCTTGGCGGGTTTCCAGAAATTAAATATACAAGTGTCGTTAAAAAGCTTCATAAGGATGACACCCTATTCATCTATACTGACGGGGTGACTGAAGCGATGAATGAAAAAGACGAACTATATGGTGAAGAAAGACTTTTGGATCTCTTCAATTCTCTTGATCCAAATCTCTCATCTGAAGAGATATGCAAAGCGATCAATGAGGATGTACACCGCTTCCAAGGAGAAGCAGAACAGGCGGATGATATTACTATGTTATGTGTTAAGTACAAAGATAAGACCAATCGCGATTCCTTCGTTGTTCCAGTTAATAAAAACGAAGTTGACCGCATTATTGAATTTGTGAATAACTTCCTCGAGCCATATGATGTCGATATGAAAGCATTAAGTCAAATCGATATCACAATTGATGAAATTTGCTCCAATATTTTCAATTATGCATATAAAGATAGAGTCGGTAAGATTGGCATTGATATTTCTTATGCAGATGACGTTGTGACCATTGATTTCGTCGATGAAGGAGCGCCTTTCAATCCGCTTGAAAAAGATGACCCAAATATCGACGCCCCAATCGAACAAAGACAAGAAGGCGGTCTCGGTATTTTCATCGTCAAACAAATGATGGATTCCGTTTCATATCGTTATTCAGAAAACAAAGAGAACATTCTCACAATCAGCAAGAAAGTAGGCAAGTAATTATGGATTTACATGCAGAAATGATTTTAGAACAATATAAAGAGTTGATTCCGGAATATAAAGAACTTAAAAGTGCCTTAGAGAACATCATCAAAAAAGAGGTCTCTAATTCAGGCATCTTTATCAATTCTTTCTCTTCCCGTATCAAAACGGAAAAATCTTTAGCGGGCAAGCTTGAACTTAAAGGTTATAAATATAAAGATATTTTCCAACTCACAGATATCGTCGGTGTGAGAGTGGTAACTTATTACTCTGATGATGTCGATAGAATCGCTTCTATTTTAGAAAAGAAATTCACGGTTGACCGTGTTAATTCCATCGATAAAAGACATATCCTAAATGTTGACCAATTTGGATATATGTCTCTCCATTACATCTGCTACCTTCCTGAAGAATTATATGTCAGTGATAACAATCAAAATATCAACAAGATTCCATTTGAAGTACAAGTGAGAACTTCCTTACAAGACGCTTGGGCACAAATCATGCATGACATCGGATATAAAAGCGACGTTGAAGTTCCGAAAGCATTGCTCCGTCGTTTGAATCGTTTGGCGGGTCTTCTTGAAATCGCTGATGAAGAATTTAAATCCATTAGACAAACTAGTGATGAATACCGTAAGGGTGTTAAGCAAATTGTTAAAACTGGGAAATTTGATGATGTTGACTTCAACATCGATGCCTTTAACGAATATATTAACATCAACGCGTTCCGCGAACTCAATAGACGTATTCAAAGCATCAATAATATGGACGTCCAAGAAGTGTCATTCGCACCATATTACCGCTTCTTGAAATCAATGGGATTTAAAAACTTGGGTGATTTAGACAAATTTAGAAGAGAGAACGAAGAAGACGCCTATCAATTCGCTCTCCGCTTATTTGCAGATACAGACTTAGATATCATCGCTTCGACTGTCGGTCTTATGTGTTTATGCATCGTCTCGTTATTTAAACTTGGCAGTGGCTTGGCTGGATTAAATATCATGTTAAACGCTGTCAATGGTGAGAGACCATCGAATGAAAGAGTTGCTCAAAAGTATTTAAAGATTGGGCAAGCTATGGGGTTAGTCAAACAATAATATGCCAGAGAAGAAAATAGATTCATCGTTTTTAGATAAAGCAATTGTCTTTGCGGTCAACGCTCACAAAAATGTGGAACGTCGTGCGAAAGGATTTCCTTATGTTGTTCATCCACTTGAAGCGATGGCAATTGCTTCGACGATGACCAACGATCAAGAAGTATTAGCGGCCGCTGCTCTTCACGATGTCGTGGAAGACACTGATATCACCATTGATGAAATCGGTAAAGAGTTTGGTGGAAGAGTGGCAGAACTCGTCGCTCTTGAATCCGATAACATGGACCCAGAGTATCATAAAGGTATTTCTTGGAAAGATAGAAAAGTACTAGGCTTTAAACGCATTAAAGGGTCATCAAGAGATGCGCAAATTGTTGCCCTTGGAGACAAGCTATCCAACATGCGTGCTATCTATATTGATTGGCAAAAATATCATGAAAAAATCTTTGATAGATTCCATGAACACGATCCATCTATTCATGCTTGGCGATATTACCAATTATCCAACTGTTTTGATAAGCTTGAAGGAACATATGCTTTAGAAGAATTTAAGTTCATCGTTCGAGTGGTTTTTGGCGAATATCTCCATGATTTTAAAGTAGAAAAAGAAGGAAAAACACTTAAGATTTACGGGAAAATTAATAAAAATTGCATAGATTTAATCGAAAAAGAAATGGATGCGATTGAAGGTGATCCTTATCTCGATTTTGAAAATGTCGCGGGTGTTGATGTTGAATCTGTTCGTGCGTTATATCGCCTTGCAGAAAATGGGAGAAGATATTTCATCAGAAACGCGAATACGAATGTCAGTTATTTCTTCTATAGCCTAGGAGTAACTGATCTTATTTCCATCACTGAAAAACCAAGAGAAATTGATATTAATGATTACGAAGTCTCTGGAGACGGATATACCGCTATTAGTTATAACCATAAAGATGGCGATACGATGATGAAATTATACGCTCCATTTATTTCACCTGAAGAAGTGGAAAAAGAAAAGATAATGGCAACACGCGCTTTGACTCTAGGGGTTAATACTCCTCTATGTATTGAACTCATCACATATCATAAGCAGTGGGGCGTTGTTTTTGAAAGAATTAAAGGTAAACGTTCCATCGCTAGAGCAATCTCTGAAGAACCAGAACGTATTGAAGAATTTATGAACTTATATACCGACGCTGTTAAAAAGCTTCATAAAACTAACTGCGATACAACTTTATTCCCTCCTGTTACCAAATCATATTTGAGCGAACTTGAAAAAGCCAAAGAACATTTTACTGACGAGGAATATGTTAAAACTGTTAATTTTATAAAAGAACACGGTGATAAGACAACATGCATTCATGGTGATTTGCATATTGGCAATGTTTTAATAACTGATAATAATGATGTCTTATTTATCGATATGGCGGATTTTGCTTATGGCGACCCATATTTTGATGTCGGTATTTTATATGTAATGACTCATTTATTAAGTGAAGAGCAAATGCTTCGCTTATACCATAATAATAAAAAGACAATGGAAGAAGTATGGGTATTATTTGCTAAAAGATATTTTGATGTTACCACCGAGGAAGAAATTTCCGCCATTGAAGATTTCATCAAACCATATGCAGGTGTGAGAATTATTCAATTTGCCAACCGTAGCAAATGGAAAGATGGAACAATGAGTAACAACGTTAAAAAATTATTATTTCATAAGTAATTAGGAGGAAAGAGGATGAAAAAGTTTAAAAGTTTATTCCTAGCAGCCGTATTGACCTGTTTAGCGTTAACAGGATGTGGCACACAGTCTCACCATGGTACTTACCAATTCCAAATGGGGAAATCGCAAGGTTCTCATATTGGCATTTATATGAATCTCACCAAAGAGATGATCGAAGTTGAAACCGACACTGATAAAAAAGAGGAAATGGAAAAATTTGTTGTCAAATTATCAATTCCTGATAGCGCTGAAAAAGCAGCCGAAGATCAATCGTTAGTGGGTGGAATCCTTACTTATTTCAAACAAGACGGTTTACAAGGTGGTTATAAAATTGTTCATGATGACAAAGATAATATTGATCATCTCCTCTTATACCCAATTATCGATATCAGCGAACTACTTAATGATATAGAATTATTGGCCCCGTCTGATAGTTCTTCAAATTCCGAATCTTCATCAAGCGGAGAATCATCATCTTCTCAAGAGACCGTCCCTTTTGTTATCCCATCAAAAATCGTTGATAACATCATGATTGCAACATATTCAAAAGATTCTATTTCTGTGACTGTTCCAGTCTCATTAACAGATTTGATGTTCCAATTATATTGGTATGGTTTTGATATTTTCGACATTCTTGAAGAATATCCTATTACAGAACATGAACACGGCACTCATCCAACCCCGGAAGATGTTATTGAAATTAACAAAACATATAATTCTGAAGAAAGACTCGTAAAACATTGTAATTTAGATGTGTTGGTGAAATATCAAGTTACCAAGCAGGTCGATTTTCGCGACTTCAACCAATTAACAATGTCACTTAAGAAAGCGGTATTATAATGGAAAACATTGACGAGAGAGAAGTTGTTATTGATGTAGACCACCTTACCAAGGACTATGGTTATGGCCGAGGTGTTTTTGATGTTTCCATTAAAGTTCATAAAGGTGAATGCTATGGATATTTAGGGCCAAATGGCGCAGGTAAATCCACGACAATTCGTCATATCATGGGATTTTCTAAGCCACAAAAAGGAACGATTAAAATCCATGGATTAGAAACATTTAAAAACACGAACAAATTATTAGGTGAAGTTGGTTATCTTCCTGGCGAACCTTCTATTCCAAAAGGACTTGATGGATGGGGATTTTTGCGCATGATGCAAGGAATGCGTGATGAGGCAAACGAAGAACGACTTAATTATTTATTAGATTTATTTAAACTTGATCCTGGCGTCTCTATTAAGAGTATGTCATTAGGCGAGAAAAGAAAACTTGCTGTTGTAGCGGCGTTTATGAATGACCCTGATGTTTTGATCCTTGATGAACCAACTTCCGGTTTAGACCCCATTATGCAAAAAGTATTCATCGATTTCATCGTTGAAGAAAAGAAAAGAGGAAAGACCATTCTCCTTTCTAGCCATATCTTCTCAGAGGTAGAAGCGACTTGCGATGTCATCTCTATTATTAAAGATGGCGTTCATGTATCGACCTTTAAAGCCAAAGATATTAAAAGAAGACCAGAAGCATCATATATCCTCTATTTCAAAGATTTAGACAATTTGAAAAGATATAAAGAGGTCTGTCCTTTCAAGATACTTGATTACAACGAACAGTCATTGACCTTAACCGTGGAATTTTTAAGAAAAGAGCAATTCCATGATTTCTTTGAATCTCTATCAGGGTATAAAGTCAGGCAATTTGAAGAAAAGAAATTTACATTACAAGATTATTTCATCTCTTTTTATAAAGAAGAAAAGCAGTTTGGTGGACTTGAAGGGGTCGTGGGTAATAAAAAATGAGCAAAGAAAAAGAATTGGTAACAGCCCCTATTGATAATGACGTTATTGTCAAATTTGAAAATGTGACGAAAGACTACGGAAAAGGACGTGGTATTTTCGATATA
The DNA here is from genome assembly GCA_015059105.1 of Erysipelotrichaceae bacterium. Lineage (GTDB taxonomy): Bacteria > Bacillota_I > Bacilli_A > RFN20 > CAG-826 > SIG220. Next base: position 18,631 of record SVBB01000013.1, read on the forward strand.
AATTTAGAAGTAAAAAGAGGCAAAACGTTTGGATATTGTGGGACTAATGGCGCTGGTAAAACAACAACTCTTCGACATATGATGGGGTTTTTAAAACCGGATAAAGGAACTGTTCGTGTTTTTGGACTTGATCCATATAAAAATAGTGAAAAAATCATGTCAAAAATCGGTTATTTGCCTGGTGAAATTGCATTCCCTCTTGTGGAAAATGGCTCACAGTTCTTACAAATTCAAGCTGAATTAACTGGCCAAAAAGATATGTCAAAAGCGGAACGTATTATCAACTTAATGCAGTTAGATCCAACCGCGAATATCAGAAGAATGAGCAAAGGTATGAAACAAAAGACTGCGATTGTCGCTGCTTTTATGAATTCACCAGAACTCATCATTCTTGATGAACCAACAACTGGCCTTGATCCGCTTATGAGAGAAGCTTTTGTCACTTTAATTAAAGAAGAAAAAGCTCGAGGAGCAACTATCATTATGTCTAACCACATGTTTGACGAACTGGAAGAAACATGTGATTATGTTACCTTTATTAAAGATGGCCATATTCTCGATGTTGTGGATATGGATGAAATACATAATAGACCGTTTAGAGAATATAAAATCGGTTTTTATGAAAAAGATGATTTTGAATCTGCGGATACTTCCCAGGTGGAAGTCCTCGCAAAAAAAGATATGGATTTACAGTATATCGTTAGAGTCCCGATTGAAAAGACGGATGGGATGTTTAGAGAACTGAAAAAGCACCATATTCGATATATATCAGAAGTGCAATATACTTTAGAACAATATTTCTTAGAACACGTTGTAGGAGGGAAATAATATGGCAGAAGAAATGATTAATAACAAAAAGCCTTCTTTAGAAACAAATAGGCAAAAACCTCATAAGCATTTGATTTCTAGACCATTATTCAAACAATCATTTAAGGCCAACTGGTTACTATGGCTAGTGCTGACACTTGGTTGCGCGGGTATTTTTATCGTTATCAATCTCGTCATTGGTTCAAAAACAATCTTTACAAACATCAATATGAGCAATGTTATGACATATGTTAAAGACGAGGATTTGAACTGGTTACAAGTGCTAGGGCTATTGGAGAAGATGGGATTTTCTCTTTCTCGTATTCAAGTGATGTCGCAGATTGATATCAATGCGATTTTAAATGACTTGATTTATAAAATTGCTGGTGTTTTGTTGCCGATGATTTATGTAATGGTTGTTTCAAACAAACTTGTTGCAAATCAGGTCAATGATGGCTCTATGGCATATGTTTTATCCACTCCAACGAATAGAAAAACGGTTGTGAGGACACAATTTGTTTTCCTTCTCGCTTCTGTGACTGCAATGTATGTGATTATTACTGCTTGTGCTTTAGGTAGTGAGGCGGTAGCTAACGCGATTAAACTCGCGAATAACCCACAAGCCACAAATATTAGATTACCACTCCGCTCTATTCTTTATTGCTTAGGTAGTTATACATCAATCCTTGCCCTCGGCGGTATTTGTTTCGGAGCTTCTTGTTTCTTTAATAAGAGCAGTAACTCGGTTGTTGTTGGTGGTGGTGTCTGCGTTGTTTCATTCTTAGGTTGTATCTTAGGATTATTCGGCAATAAAGTATTCGTTGCTGTCGGCATCGGTGTTGATGCGATGAAAATCTTTGACTTCTTCTCAATGTTTACTCTTGTTGATACGGAATCGATGAGCAACTTTGCAAAAGCTATCGCGGAAAATGATTTTGTTAATTATACTGCAATTTATGATTGGACATGGAAGATGGCAATCACAGTTGTAATCTTTGTTTTATTCTCCTATATAGGCGGAAGATATTTCACCAAGAAGGATTTACCTTTATAATATTTTTATCAACAAGGATCATATCATATGGAAAAACAAAATAAGAAAAAAACGGTTAAAACAGGAGAAAAACCTGTCAATTCTCCAGTAAATGAAGAAAAGGAAGTTGTGGAAGTTAATCCTGTTCCAGAAGAGCCTGTAGAAGAAAATCGCGAGGAAAATAACGCGGAAAAGGTGTTCATAGATGTCGCGACAAACGTCATTGAAGCACCATCTAAGGCCTTAAACAAAGTTGAAGAAAAGATGATGGCAATGGAAGTACCAGAACCCGCAATTCTTCAAGCAGATGAAGCGGTTGACCAAGATCATTTATCCGAATACGACCACAAGATGATCGATAACGATATCAAATTTAAAGCACCTTTCTCATATCGTCATTTCAAAATGCTCGGTTGGTTAGCTCTTGCTGTTGGTATGGCTTCAGGTGGCTTAGCCCTTATCGTCACCTTAGCTTTATTCATTGAAAAAATATCTCCTGAAACTGCCTCTAGATTAACGACTGTCTCTGATATTATGAGTATGTTCTCAGCTTTGCCACTTCCTTTATTCATGATTTCTAACTTTGCGATTATCTTGCAACAGAAGAACCAATATAAGAAATTGCTTTTAACTTATGGCGCAATTGTCATCGCTATCTACGTTGGTTTCCTCATCGTTTATTATCACTATATCGTTGGTATCGTTGGTAAGTTGAATGGGGTGGATTTTATCACCGCACGTCAACAATCAATTGACGCTCTCGCTGATTCACAAGCCAGTTTAGTTATCAACGTCTTTATCGACTTACTTTGCTGCGCTCTCATCATGTATTTCATCGATTATACCCCAAAGAAAATATTCCAAGGCAAAAAGATTATCATTTTTAGACTAATGGTTCTCATTCCAATTCTTTATGAAGTGATGTCCATTATCTTTGTTGGTTTCTTACAGCTCAGCGCAGCCTTTGAAGATATAACATTCATCCTTCCGCTCGAAGTGTTACCGCTTTTAGGTAAAAAACCAATCGGTATGATATTCGCATTCGTCGCGATTTGTTTATATGTAAAACTCAGATACAAAAGATATTTGAAAAAAGGCGGTACCCCTGAAGGATATCAATTATTCAGACAAACAAATCGTAATTCCTTTAAATTTGCGAAAAACATGGCCATCATCTTCGCGATTGTTGGTTTTATTGACCTCGTCTTATTTTTCTCTATCTCGATGGGTTATTCTGCTAATGTTGGCGGTGATCCAGTTCTCGTACAAACCTTCGGAAATATTCTTCAAGCTTTCTCTCTTGGTAGATCTGCCTGTTTATTGCTCGTCATTCCATTCGTCTTACTATTCTCTTATCTTAAGACGCATAAAAATCCCGGGCTCGATAAACTCATTCCTCTCGGTGGTATCTTGTTTGTCATCTTTGCTTTATTTGAAACAGCGTATCTCTCATTCCTGTTCATCATGTAGAACAAAAAACCACTTAATTAGACCCTTAGGGGTCTTTTTATTTTTACCTATTTAATAATTATGTGTACGTGTGTTAGAATAATAATGACTAAAAATGATGGCTAACAAAGTATCATCCTATTAATTATTTTGCTAACATTATTTTTTTCTGTGCCCTATTTTGCCTGAATAGGTAATTTTGAAGAAAGGAAAGATGTTATTAGGCATAACATCAACTGGTAATCATGAAAAGACTTACTAAAAAACAAATGATCATCTTCGCGATTGGTCAATTAGGTTGGTCTACATTAAGCGGCATCATCACCACTTGGTTAGTGACCTTCTATTTACCAACAGCTGGAGATATCGAAGCAGGAGCGATTCAATACATCATTCCTGGCTTAGTCATCGGTGGCTTTATGACTGTTCTCGGACTTATCTCCGCTTTAGGACGTGTCTTCGACGCTATCACTGACCCACTTATCGCTTCTTTATCTGATAGAAGCAAAAACCCAAGAGGTAGAAGAACCCCATTTATGCAATATTCCGCTCTCCCTCTTGCGATTGTCACTGTCTTGGTGTTCTGCCCATTCTGGGGTCCAAAAGATCCAATGAATATCGTCTGGGTATCTGTTATGCTCGTCTTATTCTATTTATTTATGACGATGTACTGCACTCCATACAACTCTCTCATTTCTGAATACGGAAAAACTCAAGAAGATAGAATGTTCATTTCAACTTCCATCTCCTTAACATTCTTCGTCGGTACTTTACTCGCTTATGTTCCATTCGTTTTAGCGGGTGCTTTAAGAGGCGCTGGTTTATCTTTCGCCTGGTCATATAGAGTGCCATTCATCGTTTTAGCGGTCATCGCATTGGTCTCAATGCTTTTACCAACATTCTTAATCAAAGAAAAAGAATTCGTCGAAACTAAACCAAGTGAAGTTAACGTCTTCAAATCTTTAGGTGCGACATTTAAAAATAAAGACTTCAGAGTCTTCGTTGGTTCTGATGTCATGTACTGGGTTGGCTTAACAATGTTCCAAACTGGTTTACCATTCTTCGTCAAAGTCTCCATGGGCTTAGGTGAAAGCATGGTCTTAGTCTTCTTAGGTAGTATGACTGTCTTAAGTGCGGTCTTCTATCCATTCGTCACTAAACTCGTTAAGAAATTCGGTAAGAAGAAACTCGTCATCTTTGGTTTCTTAGGCTTAGCAGTTGCTTATGCGATTGCAGCTTGCACATATTTCGTCGGCGGTAAAGGTGGTGCTTTAGGTTGGGTCCTCGGTATCGCGATTGTTATTATCGCAGCCTTCCCAATGGCATTACTTGGTATCATTCCTCAATCAATCGTTGCAGACGTCGCGGAAGCAGAAGGTGTTGTCACTGGTGAAAATAGAGAAGGCATGTTCTTCGCGGCTCGTACATTCGCGATGAAATTTGGTCAATCCTTAGCCTTAATCTTATTCACTTCCTTAGCGATTATCGGCACTCAACAATCCACGGAAGCAAGTGAAATCGTTCCTTCTTTAATCGGCTTATTAGTTGTCGCGATCGTCGCGATTGTCTTCTGTGTTTTAGGTGCGGTTATCTTAATGTTCTACCGTGAAAAACACGTTATGAAACTCATTGCTAAAGAAGGCGACGAAGCCTTTATGCAAGCTGTTGAAGCGAACAACACAAAAGAAGAAGAATAATGCTGTACCGTTATTATCGTAATGGCTTATTAGTCCTCTCGCATCACCCTACTGATTTTGAGATTGATGACAAGTTTGCGAATAACCGTCACACCATATCAATTAAAGCGAAAAGAGACAATATCGCTTTAGATAATGTTTCTGTTAATATGACAATTTCCGATGCAAAAAGCAAAGAAGCTTTTTTCAACGGTTATCAATCTTGGACAGATAGCAAAGAGGTCAAATTAAAAGCCAAAGAGAAAAATATTTATCGTTCTCCACAAGCGGTTGTCCGCGCTTTCGCGATGGATAAATACGGCGATGCGCCTTTCTATAAATACAAAAGCCATGTCCTTCATGGATACGATGTTTGTTATAGCAAATCTGGAGATGGATTCTTCCACTTCAATTTGAACTATCGCACTGCCTATTTATTATTCGAATACAATAAACGCAACCACCGCATGACGATTACAAGCGATCTTCGCGGGATTAAGTTAAACAAAGGCGATACAGTCACTGTTTGGGACTGTGTGTACTATGAATCCTATAATGAGGGGTTAGAAGCTTTTAATAAATACTTCCCAAAGAAGAATCTTCCTAAATTATTTGGTTATACGTCTTGGTATAACTATTATCAAAACATCAATGATAAAATCATCATTCGCGATTTAGATGCGATTGATAGTCGTTTCAATTTATTCCAAATTGATGATGGCTTTGAAACATTCGTCGGCGACTGGCTCAGCATCGATAATAAGAAGTTCCCTAATGGATTAAAACCAATCGTGGAGAAGATTCATAAGAAGGGTTTTAAAGCCGGTATTTGGCTCGCGCCTTTTGTTGCTGAAGAGAAATCAGTACTCTTCCAAGAACACCCAGATTTCATTAAAAAAGATAAAAACGGCACCTTTGTAAAAGCGGGCGGTAACTGGTCTGGCCAATATGCGCTTGATTTTGAAAATCCGGAAGTTAAAGAATATATCAAACACTTCTTCAAATACTATATGGATTTAGGATTTGATTTCTTTAAACTCGATTTCTTATATGCAGTCGGACTTGATATTCCTGAAGGATATAGCCGCTGCCAATATCAAGACAAAGCCTATAAGTTCCTCAGAGAATGCTTACCAGGAAAAATCATCCTTGGTTGTGGGGCTAACTTAGTTAACTCCATCGGCTATTTCGATTATTTAAGAATTGGACCAGATGTCTCTCTTAAATGGGATGATGCGGCGTATATGCGCTTATTCCATAGAGAAAGACCATCCACGAAGACAACGCTTCAAAACACTGTCTTTAGAAGTTTCTTAAATGACCGTTGGTTTGGTAACGACCCAGATGTCTTCCTCCTTAGAGATGACAACATCGATATGGATGATGAACAAAAGAGATCTCTTGCCTTAATCAATTCATTATTCTCATCGGTCTTGATGACGAGTGATGATATCGCTGTCTATGACAAAGATAAGCAAGATCAACTCACGCATGTCCTCGATAATTTCTTGCACGCAAAAGATGCGAGATTTGAGAAAAAGGACGGCAAAATTCAATTATTTTACGAATTAAAAGGTCAAAAATATCATTATATTTATGACTATAAGAAAGGAGTATTAACTAGTGGACAGAAGTAGTGTGATTTACGGCAATCCAATGCCAAAAAAAGTGGTTAAAAAAGCCGAGAAAAGCAAAGCTAAATACATCAAGAAATATGGCGATGATTCAAAAAAAGAATATCGTATCGCTTTCCAAGATATTCCAACTTTAGATTACATTGCAGCGAAGAATATCGTCTTCACTGATAAAGCGGAATCGGAGAAATTCGATCCAAAAGCAGTAATCGTCGGTAATATCAGAATGGGATTTGGCCATTACCGCATTTCTATCGCTATCGCCTCTTGTGCGAAAGCGTTAGGATATCATCCTTATTGGCTCGACTTAGCGAGTTTTGATGCGACAGGTAGCAAGATGATTAGAGAGCAAAATGCGATGTATTCTCTTGCTTCTCGTATCAGTCAAAAATCCAAATTATTCAACCATTTCGTTTGGGAACCACTTAACTGTGAAGGATTCAAAAAGATTTCCTATAATGCGAAAGATCAAAAGAATTCTGAACTCTTAGTCCCAATCTTTCACGATATTCCAAAAGATATCCCATATGTCGCTACTCACGTGTGGCCAGCACAAGCGGCAGTGCACGCAGGTATGACACATGTCGTTAATGCTGTTCCAGATAACTGGCCAATGGGCTTGCACCTTGCAGAAGGCTCATTAATGACCGTACAAACACAGTTTGCCTATTATGGGTATAAAACCTTGAATGGCTTTGATAAAAAGCCTCTAAAAGGCATGAGTGATGACCAGATTAAAACAGTCGGTTGTTACGTCGATCATGAATTATTAGTAGATTTAGAAAAAGATAATAAAGCGAGAAGAGATAGACTTGCTAACGGCAAACCACTTCGTTTCTTAATGACAGTCGGTGGAGCTGGTGCGGGATTTGACCAATATCTTGCGATGATTAAGCATCTCTTACCATATGTCAAAGAAAAGAAAGTCGCTTTATTCATCAACTTCGGTGATCATGTCGATGTCTATAAGAAACTCTCTGAAAAGATTCCAGGCTTAAAAGCTAAAGAATACTTCAATCAATATGAAGAGGTGAAGAAACTCAGAGATGAGTTATTAAAAGGTGACGCAGAAGGTGTCTATGCCATCTATAACAAAGATATCTTCCAAGCCGTTTATTCCACCAACTTATTGATGAGAACATCTGACTTATTAATCACTAAACCAAGTGAACTCGCCTTCTACCCAATTCCAAAATTATTCACTAAACACATCGGTGGACACGAAGTCTATGGCGGAATCTTCGGTAGAGAATATGGCGATGCGACAGTGGAATGCCCAACTAAAAAAGAGGCTAACCAAATGCTTGATTACCTCATCGGTGATCCTGACTTATTAACACAGATGACTCACCGCATTGATGAACTTAAGAAGTTTGGTCATTACAATGGTGGTTATGAAGCTGTTAAATTAGCGGTTGGTAAATAATTAATTATAAAAATAAAACTACTTCCGATTACTCTATGGAGGTAGTTTTTTGTTGCAATATATCTTAATTGATCTTTAGTGTCTTAATGTAGTCAGACTTTCCGTAAAGAATTCTATCGATGAATATTGTACCATTATGTAAGTGATAGAACGCTATATATGATTTATAGATTACATAACGGTACTCAGATTGTCGCCTTCCAAAGTAAAGCGGTGTTCCTGATTCCGGAAAATCTGATATTATTTCCAACTTATCTAGAAGACTATTGATATATTCTTTGGTTGTGTTGTTGTCTAAACAAGCTTGAAATATTTCATCATAAGCCCGATTGATATCGAGTAAAGCGTCGTTGGTTAATTCTACGCGATATTTCATAAGCTTTTCTTATTAATCAGTTCTCTAACTTCGTCAATGGAGTGATACCCTCTTTCAAGTCCAGAGTCTTTTCCCTTTTGTAGTTCCATAAGTAAAGTAAGCATAGCTTTTGCTTGTTCGTATTCTTCATCTTCTTTAATATCTCTAATCACGTATCTTCCTCTACCATTTACAGTTAAGTAAACAGGGCTATTATCTGATACGTTTTCTAAAACTTTATTGTAATTTCTTAAATCTGAAACAGGGAGTATGGTTGCCATATTAAATCCTCCTAATTAAAGTATATAAATATAGCGAATATTAAGCAATATTTTGCGTAAAATATTACGAATAATAATACAACATGAGGCTGATGGTTATGATAAACTTTTTATCTTTTTTGAAGCATAGTATGAATATTTTTAAATCATATTGTATTTTCTTGTATCAAATTATATAATGTTGATGTAAGGAGGTGCTTATGAGTGTAAAATGGATTAACAAAGCTGAGAGTGAAGGCACGGCGACAATGTTTCCAAATTATTTGCTCGCGAATCGTGAATTCGTCGATAAGTTTGAAGGTAAATATTCCGCGCTTGTCGGTCTTGATGATGATACTGATCAAATCGTTTTAAAACCATTAAGTAAAGATGAAGATTTAGATCCAAAATATCAAGATAGTCTCAAGCTCAAAATTAACATTCAAAGAAGCTATATTCGTTTTGGAAATACCAAATCGATGAGCTTAATCGCGTCTCTTCTTCATGTCGATGTTCCAAAGACTGGATTAAAAGGGAAGTCCTTCTGGAATGAAAAAGAAGATGCGTTATTCATTATCTTAGGAGGTAACAAATAATGGCAGAATATATGTGGATTATTTGGCTCTCTATCTTCGTCATCATGCTCATCATTGAAGCGAGCACGACTGAACTGGTATCGGTTTTCTTCGCCTTAGGGGCGCTGATTGCGATGGTCATCTCGTTTATTCCTGGCGTGGAATGGTGGGTGCAACTCATCGTCTTCGTCGTCGTCTCTGGAGCGACACTTGCGGCATTAAGACCGTTAGTGAAAAAGTTCTTCAATAAAGAGAAAAGAAATACGAATGTCGATGAATTCATCGGTAAAAAACTAAGTGTTATCGACCTCAACAATGACGGAGTTCCAGAAGTCAAAGTTAATGGCTTAATCTGGAGAATTGAAGGTGTTGATGAAGAAGATAAATTTAATGTCGACGAGAAAGTTGAAGTCGTCGCGATTAAAGGAAACAAATTAGTAGTAAGAAAGGTAGAACAATAAAATGGTGGGATTAATTATTGCATTAAGTGTTGTTGGGGTGGTTTTGATCGTCATCTTAATCTGCTCCATCAAAATTGTTAGACAAGCCCAAAAGGTCATCGTCGAAAGAATGGGAGGATATCATAAGACATGGGATGTCGGTATCCATATGTTAATACCATTCTTTGATAGAGTTGCGTATCGCATCTCCATGAAGGAACAAATCAAGGACTTCGCACCTCAAGACGTTATTACTAAAGATAACGTTACGATGAAGATTGATACAGTTGTCTTCTATATCGTCACTGATCCAAAGCTATATAGCTATGGCATTGAAAACCCAGTGCTCGCGATTGAAAACTTATCAGCGACTACTCTTCGTAACATCATTGGTGAACTCGATTTAGATGAAACATTAACTTCTAGAGATGTCATCAATACGAAGATGAGAAATATCTTAGATGAAGCGACAGACCCATGGGGAATCAAAGTCAATCGTGTCGAAGTTAAAAACATCCTTCCTCCAAAAGATATTAGAGAAGCGATGGAACGTCAGATGAGAGCGGAAAGAGAAAAGAGAGAAAAGATTCTTATCGCTGAAGGTGAAAAGCAATCTGCAATCTTAGAAGCAGAAGGTAGAAAAGCTTCCATGATCTTAAACGCTGAAGCTGATAAAGAAGCCGCGATTAAAAAGGCGGAAGGTGAATCTGAAGCCCTTGTTAAACTTAAAAATGCAGAAGCTGAAGGTATGTTAAGAGTGAGACAAGCAGAAGCGGACGGTCTTAAACTAATTAAAGACGCAAAAGCAGATGAAGCGGTCTTGAAACTCAGAAGCTACGAAGCATTAGTCAAACTCGGTGAAGGACAAGCGACAAAGATCATCGTTCCAAGCGATATTCAAAATCTCGCAGGAACAATCACTGCCCTTAGCGAAGTTGTTAAAAAATAACATAATCTAAAAAAGAAAAACTAAGTTGCCATAGTGACTTAGTTTTTATTATATTAATGTTGTAATTAGATAAAATAACGATAAAATAAAGATAAATAAAATCAGGAGGCATAAACATGGAATTCATATTGATGCATAAAGATATCGCTGTGATGAAATTTCATATTAACGAAGATAGTGATATTAAAAATATTACCGAAATATATAACGCCGATCATATGCCCTTTTCGACAAAAGGTTCAACTAATAATAATTTGTTTGCTATAAAGGAGTGGTGGAAAGATCGATCTATTCCAATCACAAGAGATGAATATGATCGTACAATTAGTAATTTACCAGGAGAAAATTCAATGTCTTTGGTCGTTAAAGCACACGCATTATCGCTAACCGACCAATACTGGATTAAAGGTGTTGATGAAGATATAAGATACGATGATGTTTCTTTCTTTTCTAATAACTATGCAAATGATATTGGAGATATTTTTATTGGGAAAAAGAAGAAGGGGACTATTTCTTTTTATTCCCCTGATTCAACATCAACAGGCAATTTGAAAAAGAGATGGAAAACTATTGCTGGCCAAAGATATTTATATAAGGCCGGAAGTAAACCACACCAATATGAAATATTTAACGAGATAATTGCTAGCAAAATTATGAATATATTAGATATAGACCACGTCGATTATGACCTTGCTTATGACGAAGATATGATGTTTTGCAAAAGCTTAGACTTCATTTCTTATAACGAAGATTTTGTCAGCGCCTATCAATTATCAAAATATAAACCTAAGAAGAACGACATTTCTTTATATGATCACCTCATGTCTATCATGAAAGAATTACGCGTCCCTGATTATCAAAAGAAAATCAACCAAATGCTTTTCATTGATTATTTAATCGGCAATGTTGATCGCCATCTTAGTAATTTTGGAGTGATTAGAGATGCGAAAACTTTACAGTTTGTGAGGTTTGCTCCAATATTTGATTCCGGCTCATCTTTTGGATATAACTTGTTGGATAAAGACTTGTTGAGATTAAAAGAGATAGATTGGTTGCCGTTTAAATCTAGTAAACACAAGGATCAATTATCTTTGATTAATGATTATTCATGGCTTAATAATAATGCCCTAGAAACTATCCCTAAGCAAATCGAGCAATTGCTCATTCTTCATGGTGAGTATATTTCTAAAGAAAGAAGAAACGCGATTATCAACTTCTTAATTAATAGAATTAATGATTATTTTGCCTACCAGCATATCGATAAAAAAGCATCGCTTCATTCTGTTGATTTAACAGCGTTAGAAGAAGATATCCTTTTCTATACATATTGCCACGGGAATAAGCTAACGGATTTTGATGAATTGATGAAAGAATTTGATATTGCTTATATCACCATTTATCGCGCGGTATCTTCGTTAACTAAGAAGGGATTGTTAATTAGAAAAGGTGCGCGTAAAAACGGATATTGGATACTTCCATAAAAATAATTTATTTGCCTAATTGTCTTTTTATGAAACTTCTATAAAATAATGATATCTAACAAAGGAGAAAACATTTATGCGTATATTAGGTAGATTAATATTACTAGCAGTTGGCGGATTCTTGCTCTATTTATCAATTTCATCGATTATCAGTTCTTGGCAAACAATTCAATCGTTAGGATGGGAAGGCTTCTTTAGCAAAGATAATTGGGCAGCGATATCGCAAATTCTATTACAAGCCTTTTATGCCTTATGCGGATTATATTCTGTTTTCCTTGGGCTAAGAGGAAAATCCACTTTTGTTTCTTTTATTGCCGCGGCAATTTTAATTACAATTGTTGTTTTCAAATCGATCGACTTCTTCAAATCTACAGAAGAAAAGACTTGGCAAAATATCTTTAATTTGATCCTCACTTATATCACGCCAATTGGTTATTCTGTTGGTGTATTATTACTCACAATAGGTAAAAAGAAAGATTAATATATAATCATCATCAAAATATAAAAATAGCGGTTTTTGCCGCTATTTTTTTACTTAAGTCAAACATTTTAAATTTATTGCACAAACATGATGAATTGGTTGTTGTTTTGAAAAACAAATGGTAGTATTTTCAAACAGGAGGAAAAAGAAAATGAAAAGTTTAAGATTGGGAATAGCTTCCTTATGTATCGCTACATTATTATCTGCTTGTTCTTTTAAAATTGGAGGGGAAGACAAATTCTCTGCAAATGACGCAAAAGAAAAACTTGAAAAGCAATCATATGTTGTAGAACTACTCGATGTCAATACATATAAAGATTCTGAAATCGGTGGTAAGTTTGCTGCAACTGATGGCTTTGAAAATTATATTAAAGGCGTAAGCGCTGATGGTAAAGACTATGTCTATGCATGGTATTTTGATAAGATGGCTAACTCAGACACATTCTTTAATACTAATTCAAAGAAACTTGAAGAAGAGTTTGATACTAATCCTGAAGTAACTTTGAAAGCTGGCATATATAATAACGTTGCGTATGTCGCAACTGAAGCTGCTCAAAAAGTTGCTGGGTTATATATGGAAATTTAAAACCGATTTAAGTTAATCATTAAGCCCTTTTGAGGGCTTTTTTAATATAAAAAAGGCGTTAAGATTTTAATTCCATTTGTTTTTTGAGCTCTGCTTCATCCATTAAGTAATAATGTTTAACAGCTTTCATGTTGTCGTCGAATTCATAGACAAGTGGGGCACTAGTTGGGATGTTGACACCGATGATTTCTTCTGCAAGAATATTATCAAAAATTTTAAAGGGGATGTGTAATGCAACTCCTTTTTTATAATTTGATTCTGTTATATTTTTATACCTATGGTATAAGAAATTTTTGTTATAAAAATTGACCAAAAGCTACTGAAATAGTAAAATATAAATATGGATTTAGTAAAATACCTTGTTGACATCTATGGTTATGACACTCCTATTTTTATTAAAGATATTAGGATTGGAAGAAAAAGTAAATCTGCCATTAGGGAGGAGTTTTATCGTGCGGTCAAAAAAGGGGCATTATCTCGGGATGGCTCAGGTGTTTATTCTATTCCGAATAAGACGGATGACTTATCTAGCGTTGTCACTTTTGAGAGAATTATAAAAGGTAAGTATCTCGTGTCAAAAGATGTTCCTGTTTTATTTAATGAATTATTTATCGAAGGATATTATTCTGGTTTAACTTTCCTTAATATAATTGGGCTTTCTGATCAAGTTCCAGCTGTATTAGAGATTACTACCAATCGTATTGGTGGTAAAAAATATATTTATTCTGCGTTAGGCAGATACGCAATTATAAGAAAAGGAAAAACAAAAATAGATTCCTCTAATTATAAAATGTTGCAGTTCCTCGATATGTTCCATTATTTAACAATGGATGAAGTAAAAAAATATAAAAACAAGATTATTAAATATATCAATGATGAGCATTTGTCTAAAGGAATGTTTTTAAAATACCTTGGGTTATACAAGGGTCAAACTATGAAAAAAATAGTGGAAGGAGGAATAATTGATGCGTTTATGTGATAATAGACCATTGTTTCAAATCATTATTGCTCGCGCATCTAGAGAAAATGGTATTTCGGAAGCATATATAGAAAAAGATTATTATGCTATTTCACTTCTTAAAAAGTTGATTTCTAAAAACAATAATCTCGTCTTCAAAGGTGGAACTAGCTTAAGTGTATGCCATCATATTATTAATCGATTTTCTGAAGATATTGATATTTCTTATGATGGCGAAACAATAACAACATCAGAAAGAAAAAAGATAAAATACAATGTCTTCCTTCCTTCTATAAATGATACTGGTTTGAAGTTAATTAATGCCGATACGATTAGAAGCAGAAGAATATTTAACAGATATCTTTGTGAATATGAGTCAATCTCTGGAACAAGTGGCACTGTAATTGCAGAATGGGCAACTCAAACCCCATCTTTTCCGGTTGAAGTTAAAACCGCTCAAACGATTATTGGAAAGTATCTAGATAGCATTGGAAGACAAGATTTGGTGGAATTATATGAACTTGGTCCTTTTGAAACAAAAACTTTAAAAAAAGAAAGAACACTTGTCGATAAAATATTTGCAATTTGTGACTACCATATTTCTGGTTTGCTTGCTAGGCAATCACGTCATATTTATGATATTCACCAATTATTACCCTTAGTACCTTTAGACGATAATTTTTTGCAGTTATTTGAAAAGGTTAAAGAATATCGATTAAATATTGAAACATGCTATTCGGCTAAAAGTGATAAGTCAATATCTGAGCTTCTTTTGGAGCTAATTGAACAGAAAACCTTTTTAGGAGACTATGTGCAAATGACATACCCCTTGTTGTATGATCGCCTGCAATATGAAGAATGTATTCCTCCATTAAAAGAAATTGCTATGTTTCTTAAAGAAAAAGGGTTATAAAAACTCCTGATTTGTGGTCA
Organism: Erysipelotrichaceae bacterium; assembly: GCA_015059105.1. Lineage (GTDB taxonomy): Bacteria > Bacillota_I > Bacilli_A > RFN20 > CAG-826 > SIG220. The sequence goes on from SVBB01000013.1 coordinate 33,674, forward strand.
GGAGTTATTTATTAATCAATGATTTTGTAACCAGCTTCAGCAATATCAGCTTTTAGTTGTTCCCAGTTGGGTTCTTCGTCATAGACGACGAGAGCTTGTCCTTTTTTGAAATTAACTTTTGCCTTTTTGATATTAGCTTGGTTCATCAAGACATATTGGACGTTGGCGGCACAGTGTTTGCAGTCCATGCCTTCAACTTGTAATATTCTTTTCATTATTTAGCTTTGCCTTGGTTAGCAACGGCGTCCATTTGTTTTTTGAGTTCTGCTTCATCCATTAAGTAATAATGTTTAACAGCTTTCATATTGTCGTCGAATTCATAGACAAGTGGGACACCAGTTGGAATGTTAACACCGACGATTTCTTCTGCAGGCATATTATCAAAATATTTGACTAATGCACGTAAGGAGTTGCCGTGGGCGACGATAAGAACTCTCTTACCGGCTTCCATTTCTGGTTTGATCACTTCTTCGAAATATGGAACAGCACGAGCGACTGTTAATTCGAGTGATTCACATAATGGGAGGTCTTTCTTGTCGACATCTCTAAATTGATCTTGTAAGGCTGGGTTACGTGGATCTTTTTCTTCAAGAGCTGGTGGCGGTACATCATAACTTCTTCTCCACACCTTGACTTGTTCTTCGCCATATTTAGCGGCAGTTTCTGCTTTGTTGAGTCCTTGTAACGCTCCATAATGACGTTCATTGAGTCTCCATGACTTATAGACTGGCAACCATTCTCTATCGAGTTCGAAGAGGACGTTATTCATCGTATGGATGGCTCTTTTGAGCAATGAAGTGTGGACGACATCAAAGTCATAGCCTTCCGCTTTTAAAGTTTTGCCTGCGCGGTGAGCTTCTTCAACACCCTTTTCACTTAATTCGACATCAGTCCAACCAGTGAAAAGATTGAGTTTATTCCATTCGGATTCACCGTGACGGATAAGCACTAATTTCTTCATATGTTTTCCTTCTTTCTTTACTAGTATATCATTTTCTTTTGTTCAAAGAAAAATGTTATATTTATATATATGAAAAATCTGTTTATTCCATTATTATCAATTACTCTTTTACTTGCTTCTTGTGGAACAAGTGCTGAATCGTCAAGCACACCCTCTAGCAGTGGACAAATTGAACCGACATCAACATCTATTATTAGCTCCAGTGAAGAATCGAGCAGTGAAAAGATTGAATATAAAACTAACCCAATGGCTGAACCATATATCGCTCGACAATATTATTTGAATCACATCGGTGATATTTATTCGGTGTGGAAACAGTATCGTGGAGATGGGCAAACCATCGCGGTTATCGATGAAGGTTTTAACGGCAGGCACGAAGATTTCACTTTTGAAGATGGAACGAGTAAGGTATCTCCTGATTCTGCCTTCTTTGTCACTAACGGTGATACGACAAGCGTGGAAGTAGGGATTGATAAAGTCGATGCTGGTGGAGCAAGTCACGGCACTTTCTGCGCGGGTATTGCCGCGGCAGGTATTAATAAGAAAGGTGTCGTTGGTATTGCTCCTAATGCAAAACTCTTGTTATTAAAAACTGATCTCAAACCAAAATCGATAGTTAAAGCGATGAAATACGCGGCTGATCACGGCGCGAATGTGATATCGATTTCAATTGGTTCTTATAGCGACTATGTTGGCGATTTAAAAAATGATGGTTCAAAACTAACAACAGTTTTTAAAGAACCGGTGAAATATTGTTATGACCGAAATGTTCCAGTGATATCAGCGGCTGGTAATGGGGGAATAGACGGCAATCCTACTAAATATACTTATCCAGGTTCAACTGATAAGGTGATTGGTGTTGGTGGACTTGCCGCGAACTCATCGAGTGATATCTGGGAAGGTTCATCATACAATTCATCTGAATTATACCGTTTCATCGATGTTTTAGCACCTAGTGAAAATATGTTTGGATGCTGCAACTATGATGGAAAGAAATATGATGGTGGCACGTGGATGGGTACGTCATTTGCTGCTCCTCAAGTGGCGGGTATGGCCGCGTTATATTTCCAAAAGAATCCAAATGCAACAGTTAAACAGTTTGAAACTGATTTATATAATTCCTGTCACAAGATAGATGACTCTGGTCACTATGGTTCTGGAAGAGTGGATGTCGGCAAGCTCCTTGGTATTACTAATGAAGATACTGTTCAAGTGAGAATTAAAGCATCATGGACTAATGTCTATGTTTATGCCTGGAACTTAGAAAAGGAAAAAGAACTCAAAGCTTGGCCAGGAAAGAAGCTCACTAAAACGAATAATGAATATGTCATTGAAATCAAACCAAGCGAATATGATTCTATCGTTATTAATGATGGTGGGAATAACAAATCACCTGACTTATATGTCACTTCCTTTAGCTATGAAAAAGCATATGCTTTGAATTCCTCTCCAGTCAGCGAGAACGATTTCCTCATTGGTAAATATTTATAAAATAATAGACTTTTACAAGAAAAATGCTGCAAAAATGCGGTATTTTTTACTTTTTTGGAAAACGATTATCATAAGAGTATCTATCTTAATGGTGTATCAATAGATACATCATTTTTTGGTATTTTGTTTTTCACGTGGTATGATAAGTCATATTGTTAATGTTAAGAGGAAAATAATATGGACTTTGTATTTACCCCGGCAAGTTTAGTAAACATCATATTCATTACGATTGGTATCGGTATCGTTGGCCTTTGTATGCTTCAGATATTAGCGTCTGTTCACATTCGTAAAGCGGTGCGAGTTTATTTTATTATCTTCTTCTCTACCATTCTTTTATATATCACAGCGCATTTAGCAAGAGAGATTATGAACGGACTTCCTGGACAAGGTGTTCGTGTTGGTTTATACATTGTGACATTTGTTGAAATGCTTTTTGCAGGAGCGATGTCTGAACTACTATGCTTGCTTATCCTCACTGTCGCAAAACAAGGCAAGTCAATTAATGGTCCTTCTCTAGGACTTCATATCCTTCTTTTAATACACATTGTTTTATTGATTGTTTCTTGGCCGCTTAGTCTTATTTATTATTTCGATGCCGACAACTTATATGTACGTGGTCCAGCTTACATGGTGTCAAACATCTTCCCTTTACTCACTCTTATTTTCGATGCATATCTACTTGTTCGTTATCGTAAGAACATTGCAAGATCAGTTCTCATCGCTTTCTGGATTTATATCGTTGCCCCAGTTATCGCGATCGCTATCCAAAGCTTTACTAATGGCGTGCAACTCATCATCTTTGCGACGATTATTTGTTCCTTTATCATGTATTCAGTTGTCATATATCGTCAGACTTCTGTTTATGAAAAACAAAAGATGGATTCATCTCGTATTGAAACGGAATTAACGATGGCTTCATCGATTCAATCCGATATGCTTCCAACGATTTATCCCGCCTTCCCTGAAAGATCTGAATTCGATATTTATGCTGGTATGCATCCTGCAAAAGAAGTGGGTGGAGATTTCTATAATTTCTTCTTAGTTGATAACGACCACTTATGTATGATGATTGCCGACGTCTCCGGTAAAGGAGTTCCTGCTGCTTTATTTATGATGGCGAGCATGATCATCTTTGCAAACAATGCGATGGTTGGTAAATCACCTGCTCAAATATTAACAGACTCTAACAAGATGATTTGTGCGAGCAACCGCGAAGGAATGTTTGTCACTGTGTGGATTGGTATTTTAGATATCAAAACTGGTAAGATGATTGCTTCTAATGCTGGGCACGAATTCCCTGTTGTTTGTGGACCAGATGGTAAATTTGAATATGTCAAAGATAAGCATGGTCTTGTCATCGGTGGTTTTGACACAGCGACATATGAAGATTATACAATTGATTTAAAGCCTGGTTCTAAATTATATGTTTACACTGATGGTGTGACTGAAGCGACTAGAGGGGACGATGAGTTATACGGCTTTGACCGCTTAAAAGAAGCATTAAATAAAAACTCTTCTCTCTCACCTAAAGAGATGTGTGATCAAATTAGCATTGATATCAATAACTTTGTTGCGGGAGCGGAGCAATTCGATGATATTACAATGCTCGCTTTAGAGTACAAAGGTTAATAACTTACTTATCGAAATAAGATTTGATTGTATCGAGGTTTGGAACTTCGATACTTTCATTAAAGGAAGAATAAGTCACTGTGTACTGTTGATGACAGCTTGCAGTGCCCATTGATTGAGCGGCTTTATAACGCGATTCTAGTTCTAATTTAACAGGTGTGTAGTCGTTTTTAAGAGTTATGGTCACTTGGATGTCGCTTAAGAAATCTGGATAGTCGATGAGCGCGCCGAATTCTTTCATTTGAATGCGGACGTTAGTCGTCGCTTTTTCTTTATCGAAAGCAATTTTAAAGCGATAGTTATCACCATCCATATCGAGTTTAGTGACTTCGTTAATTGCATCACCGCTTATCTTGTATCCTTCAATTGAGTTATTGAATGGATAAGTGCCATATTTATTTAAATAGTCGGCGAGCACAGAAGTATTATAGTCGTTATCATTCTTATCTTTATAAACAGCCTTGTTGTCGTGATAATAGGCATGATGTTCAGAAGAATACATTGAAGATTCTGATGAGTTATATAGATATGAATATTCATTTTTAATAACGGTGACATTAATCTTTTGAGGAACGGTGAAGAATAAAACAGTGGCTTTTGTTTCTCCTTCTGTCACCGCCTTATATGTAGTAAAGGAATTCATCTTTTCAACAAAGTTACCAGGCACGAGGTTATATTCGTTTTCTTTGAGATCGCTGATGAGTTTTTCTTTTTCTCTTGATGTTGGAGTAATTGAAGAGGATGATTCTTCTTCTCTAGACATCGATGATACTTGGATGACCGAACATGATGAGAGAAGAAGTCCAGCAACTAATAACGGTAAGACTAATAATTTATTCATTTTTGTATTCCCCGCGTAAATAAGATAATACTTTTTTCTTTATTTATTATATATAAAAAGTTTTGAATAAGGAAAATTAGCACTTTCACTTGCAGAGTGCTAAAAAGAGATTATAATGTTATTTGGTTATCATAAATAGGAGGTTTATCAAAATGAAAGAAACAAAGAAATTTGAAACAGAATCGAAACAACTATTATCATTGATGATCAATTCCATCTATAGCAATAATGAGATTTTCTTAAGAGAACTCATTTCCAATGCTTCTGATGCGATTGATAAATATCATTATTTATCCCTCACCGATAGTGAGCATCATCCACTTCGTAATCATGAAATATATATCGCTTTGGATAAGAAAAAGAGAACGATATCCATTTCTGATAACGGTATTGGTATGGATAAGAAAGATTTGGAAAATAATTTAGGCACAATCGCGAAAAGTGGTTCCAAAGAATTCATCAAAAAATTAAAAGAAAATAAAGATGATATCAACATCATCGGTCAGTTCGGTGTCGGCTTCTATTCCGCATTTATGGTCGCGAATAAAATTGAAGTATTAACGAAAAAAGAAGGCGGAAATGCATATCTTTTCACTTCAAATGGTGAAGATTCTTATACGATTGAAGATGCCGAAAAAGCAGAAGGTGGTACGACTATTACCATCTATTTAAAGAAGAATAAAGATGAAGTCGAATATGACAAATATCTTGAAGAATACGAGATCAGTTCCTTAGTGAAAAAGTATTCCGATTACATTCGTTATCCAATCACGATGGAAGTCACTAAGAGCAAACCAAAACTCGATAAAGACGGTAAAGAAATCGAAGGAAAAACTGAAGAATATAAAGAGAAAGAAACTCTTAATTCGATGATTCCTCTATGGAAAAAGAATAAAGCAGATGTCAGCGAAGAAGAACTTAACAATTTTTATAAAGAGAAGTTCAATGACTATGAAGATCCATTATTATCTTTATTCGTTAAAGTTGATGGAACGATAACTTATGATTCTCTTTTATATATCCCATCTCATCAACCATATAACTTATATTCCGATTCTTATGAAAAGGGATTGCAATTATATTCCAAAGGTATCTTCATCAAAGATAAGGCAGCAGAATTAATCCCTGATTATTTAAAATTCGTTAAAGGCCTTGTCGACTCCCCTGACTTCAACCTCAATATTTCTCGAGAGATCTTACAGGTCACTCCAATGATGAAAAAAGTTTCCGAAAACATTGAAAAGAAAGTTATCGGTAAACTCAAAGAAGTGAAGGACAATGAATTTGAAAAATATCTCAAGTTCTGGGAAGCCTTTGGAGAACATATCAAATTCGGTATTTATCAATCCTATGGTTTCAAGAAAGATTTATTACAAGATTTATTAATCTTCAAATCATTCAAAGATGAAAATAACAAATATATTTCTCTAAAAGAATATATCGATAACAAAGAAAAAGACCAAAAATACATCTATTATGCTTCAGGCGAAAATGTTGAAGCGATTAAAAATCTCCCTCAAATGGAGAAATATAAGGCTAAGGGTATTGATGTCTTATTATTAGATCAAAAAATCGATGAATTCGCGATTCAAATGTTAAGAGAATATGATAAGACTGAATTCAAGAACATCTCTGATGATTCTACTAACGATGTTTCTGAAGAAGAGAAGAACAAGATTGAAGAAATCACTTCTACGAACAAGAGATTATTAGACAATCTTAAAGAAGGATTGAAAGATAATGTCACCGATGTCGTCATCTCTTCTAAACTCGTCGATTCTCCAGTTTGTTTATCGACAAAAGATGGCTTATCTCTTGAGATGGAAAAAACTCTCAATGAACAACCGGGATTAAAAGAAGATATCAAGGCTCAAAAAGTTCTTGAAATCAACCCAAATCACCCAATCTTCACCGCCCTATCTTCAATTCAAGATAATGATGAAGAAGTGAAAGAATATGCTTCTTTGTTATATGATGAAGCCCTCATCCTTGAAGGAAGAGAAATCAGCGATCGCGGTGAATTTGTAAAGAAACTCAATAACTTATTCTCTAAAGCGATTAGCAAATAACAACTTGCCGGACTTAAATGTTCGGCTTTTTTAATTCATATTGTTAGCAATATATTTTCTTTATGGTATATTAGTTAGTGGTAACTAACCGAGGTGCTAAATATGAGCTTATTTAATAAAAACAAAGATTTATATATCTATAGATTAGAAATTCACGGGATGAGATGTGGAATGTGCGAATCACATATTAATAATGTCATCCGTCAAAACTTCTCTGTTAAGAAAGTTAAATCATCGCATTTAAGAAAAGAGACTGTAATCTATAGCAAAGATGAACTAGATATCGAAAAGATTAAAAGCGTCATCGCCTCGACTGGTTACGACTTAGTTAATATAACCAAAGAAGGTGATTAGTGTGCCAGATTATGTTTATGCGATTATCGGTATCGCGGTGATATTCATCGCGACAACTTTAGGTTCGTCATTTGTTTACTTTTTTAGAAAAAGAAAAATATCTTCATTGCTCAACCGCATCTTCATTGGCTTTGCAGCAGGGGTGATGTTTTCTGCTTCTTTCTTCTCTCTTATTAAACCGGCCTTAGAAGTGGAGACTAATTATATGCCGATATGGCTAATAGTGGGTCTCTCCGTTATTTTAGGAGCGGGTTTCTTATGGCTTATTGATAAACTCGTCCCGCATTTTCACATTAACGAGAATGAAGAAGAAGGTTTGCCGAGTCGAGGATTAAGCAAAACTAGCAAGATGTTTTTAGCGGTCACTATCCATAATGTGCCTGAAGGATTATCAGTTGGTATCGCCTTTGGTGTTGCTTTAGCTAATCCGGGTAACCAAGCCCTTTTAATAGGTGCGTTATTACTTGCGATTGGTATCGGCATACAAAATATTCCTGAAGGTGCAGTAGTGGCTCTACCAATTAAAGGAGAAACAGGATCATCTCATAAAGCATTCTTGTTTGGCATGGGTTCAGGCGCGGTTGAACCAGTTGCCGCGGTTATAGGTTTGTTCCTCGCGATGCAAATACAGGCGATTATGCCTTGGGCTTTAGCGTTCGCGGCGGGTTGTATGATCTATGTCGTCGGGGAAGAGATGATTCCGGAGATGAAAGGCGAAGGTCATGATCACTTCGGTGTGTGGGCATTTATCTTTGGATTTGTCATCATGATGATATTAGATTGTATTCAACTTTAAAATACATGCGCGCGTATATATAAAAGATATAAATATAATAGATTAAGGGTGTGAGAAACACCTTTTTTCTAAAAATAATTTAAAAAAGTTATTTTATAAAATAAAATAAAAGAAATATTTTCGAAAAAAGTGAAAAAATATGCAAAAAAATTTGACAAACCTATTTTAAAAGCACATAATAGTAATCACCAACACCCAGAAATGAGGAGTTGGGGAGAAAAGAAGTAACGATAGTTACTTAGGATCTCAAATCTAGGCAAAGCAACCACCGCGAAAAGAAGAAGTTGACACAGCGGGTTAGCAGAAATAAAAAGTCTGAGATTAATGGTTGTACTAGTAAGAACGGATCGCAAGAGAAGTTCGAGGGTGAGCCTCCCTGTTACAGTGGTAGCTGAGTTAGAACTTAACAGCATAAAACCACCGCCCGACAAGATCGAAGAGGAGAAAGAGTCCACAAGGATAACGGCCTTGATGGAGCGCCAAGTCACGTTAGAGTCAACTAAAAGCGTGAAATAAGTTAAGGAAACACTTAACGAAAAGAGGTGCTAAAGAGTTCGGCCCGAAAAATAGGTCAGCCAAAGTCACGAAGTTGATAGTGGGGTAGCGGGAATAATAGCCTAGCCAATGACCGAATAAAGGAGCCTGCCAAGGGTAAGCCGAGGCAAGAGGGTATTCCTCACTGATACAGTGGATGCTGAGTTAGAGCTTAACAGCGTAAGACCACCGCCCGACAAGAACGAAGAGGAAAGAAAAAAGCCCTGGTAAGGAAAGAGATCAGGGAGAGCCTAATCCACATTGATCAACAAGTGTGTGGAGATAGACGAAGCGAGCTGCAAACTCCCGGCATCGCACGTCGAAGAAATGGACTAAAGAGCTTAAGACTAGATAAGACGACCAAGTCCCTAAGTTGAACGGGGAAGCGGGAAGAGTAAAAGACTTCACCTAGTGGTCGCACTAGCAAAGGGTTATCATGAAAGTGGTAATCATCGGTACGTCTCTCAATGACAGCTTGCTGTCACCGGCCTCCGCGTAACAGTTTGACGGAATAAGCCCGGCACCGGACATGACGAAGAGGGAAACAGCCTCAAAGCTAATAACTAGAGGAAGCTGGCCATCAATGCGTTACTCAACATAGCGCGTTGCTACCAAGAAGCATCACCAGCCAAAAGGAACTGAACTTGGGTACATAGTGAGTAGGGTAACCTATAAGCGGTACAAAGGTTGAAGGTCAAGAGTGAGCCTTCATTTTTTTTGCTTTTTTGAATAAAATATGTCGTTAAAAATAATAAATATTCGTACTGCAGTACAAAAATACTTTGATTTTGACTGCATTATGAATATAATAAAAGTATGAATATATACCATGGTAGCAAAGCAATAATTGATAAGCCAATTTATAAAGGATCGGAAAAGACTAATGATTATGGTCCTTCGTTTTATTTAACGGTTGATTTAGACGCTGCTAAAGCGTGGGCGTGTCGTAATGATAGCCTTGGACTCGTTAATGAATATTATATCGACGAAAGAAGTTTTAAGAATCTTAAGATTCTCGACCTTACTCAAAAAGATCAATACAGCGTTTTGAACTGGCTTGCGATATTGATGCATTTTCGTACTTTAAGTAAATCGTTTATTGCAAAGAATCGCCAGGCGATTGAATGGTTAAAACAGTTTTATATAAATGTCGATGAATACGATGTTGTTATCGGTTACCGTGCAGATGATTCATATTTTAGATTTCCAACTAGTTTCATTTCTAATGATCTCTCTTTTGATGATTTAGAAGACGTATTTCTTTCTGGTCATCTTGGCGTTCAATATGCCTTTATGTCAGAAAAAGCGATTAAATTACTTAAATATCGAAGAACCACTGAGTGCGAACCTGCTTTTCTTGGCCGTCATTATAGTGCAATTAACAAAGCGAGTGAAGAATTTGATGAATCGCTTAATAGACCAAGAGATTCTCGTAAAACTTACATCTTTGATATGATGAGGGAAGAAAGATGAACGACAATTATTTATTTGAATACGCGAATCTCCTGGAACGCGTACTTTCCTTCGCTCATCAGAACAAGTATTCATTAAACGCGACTGAAAAGGCTATTTCTTACTCTATGTTTTTTCAGAATGTTGAGAAAAGTGGGGGAGTATTTGCTCCGATAATTGAAGATAGTGTGTTGGTTAAACAGTTATTTCCAGAAATCACTTGTGATTTAAGCACTGTATCAACGTATGTTCAATGTTTGTGGGCGGCGGAAGCATATCTATGGATTCAAGAAGAGACAAAACTAACTTTTGAATGCATCTTCTTCTATCTCCCAATTCAAAGAATGTATGATTATTTCCCTCTTTATCACGAGATGGATTTTTCACAGATAGTGAACGAATTCATTAGGCTATATCAAGTAAAATCTGTTCTCGCTTTGTTGATTGAAAAATACCATTATCTTTTGGTAGATGTCGCGGAAGAGTGCTCATGTTCATATGATGTATTATTCAGCTATAAACAGAGAAGAAGAGATATAAAAAAAGCTAGTGTATCTTTGATCTATAAACTAGCAAGATTATTCCATGTCCGCATGGAAACTATTTCTGAATTACAAGTTTGATTATATTGCTTTTATTATCTCTAACATCTCTTTAAAAGAGATGCCACCTTCATCATGGACGAGGTAAGATTTAATGCCGATAGAAGATGCAGGATCGATATCGTGCTTTTTGCTATTACCAAAGAAGATGACTTCATCTACTTTTAAATTATGTCTAGATAATATCTCCTGATAATATTTGGGATTAGGTTTTGCATAGTGATATAAATCATAGCTAGTGACTTCGTCAAAATATTCTTCTTTAAGGTCGTTATATATCGCGCGGTTAATATAGGCAATACGGGGGAACAAAGGGTTAGAGGCGAGAATTACTTAAGTCCTTTATTTCTAGCCTTTAATAGGGCTTTAAGCGCGTCCTCGTCCTTATCTAAAAAGGCGTCATATTGGTTTACCCCATTAGGTGTTCATCGTAATGAAGAGCTGCTTAACTACGATTATAGCGAGATGAACCACCTATTAGAGTGTTTCCTCGATAATATTGTGAATGATTATATGAAAAAATAGAGATTGCCGAAAGCGGCAATTTTTATTATCGAAACGCAGTGAAGATAAAAACCGGGTGCTATGCACGTGAGAATCGAAATAGCTTCCTGCGATGT